>JBEIHI010000153.1:0-5451 GCA_040381435.1 Bacteriovoracaceae bacterium
ACGATGGGCTTAAGACTTCGCAGGTGCTCGCCGCCTAGCTGCTCGAGAATGGTTGTTCCACTTGCGGGAACATTGCCAAGATAGCCACAACCCGTTCGACTTTCCCATTCCCGCATAATCTCGAGGGGAAAGCCCTTCTCGAAATGACTGAGTGGTTGTTTGAGGGGCAAACCCATCATCTCCCAATGTCCCGTTGTGGTGTCTTTGCCGTGGGAGATTTCCTTCATTCGGCTATAAAATCCTCGAGTCAATGAGGAGGCTGACGGGCTCACCAGTTCAAGCAGTCCCAACGATTCCAGATTGGGCAGCTTGAGTTTTCCACTGCGCTCCAGAGTATGTTTGAGGGTATTCGCTCCCGTATCTCCAAAATCTTTGGCATCCGGCAATTCTCCCACTCCCAACGAGTCCAAAACGACAATAATCATCCTCCGAAATCGCTTCATGGAACCAGGTCACATGAAATAAATAGGAGGGTCAAGGTTGTCAGTGTGAGGCAGACAGGGGCCTCTTCCTGAGACTTCGGAGTCTCTAACAATGGCTCGAGGGAAGACTTTTAGGGCTTTAGGGGTCTTTTCAGCCGGCATCAAGCTTGCAAAACTAGACTTCAGGGAGCCTCTCATGAGACGAAGAATTGTGGAACTTTCTGACCGTCAAAAAAAGTTAGCCTCTATTATTGATCATACTCTGCTGAAGCCAGAAGCCACGGAAGAAGAGATTTTTGCGGTCTGCAAGCAGGCCAAAGACTTTGGATTTTATTCGGTTTGTGTGAATGGATTTTGGGCAAAGTTTGCCAAACATTTTCTGAAGGATTCTCCTGTAAAACTTTGCGTTGTTGTTGGATTTCCACTGGGATCTTCGGAGATTACTGTCAAAGCATTTGAAACCGCTCAGGCGATCGCCCAGGGCGCTGATGAAATCGATATGGTGATGAACATCGGTGCTTTGAAGTCAGAAAATCATGAGCTTGTGTTTGAAGATATTAAGTCCGTCGTTCAGGCCGCGTCGTCTCGTCCCGTGAAGGTTATTTTAGAAACATCTCTGTTGGATGATTTTGAAATTGCTCGCGCTTGTGAGATTGCCGTTGCTGCCGGTGCCAAGTTTGTCAAAACGTCCACAGGCTTTTCGAAGGGCGGAGCAACCGTCGATTCAGTTCAATTGATGCGTTCAATTGTTGGACCTCAGATCGGTGTTAAGGCGAGCGGTGGAATTCGATCGATCGAAGACGCTTATCGAATGATTGAAGCAGGCGCGACACGTCTGGGAACTTCGCAGTCCATTGCGATCGTCACCGACACCTTGTCTCTCGATCAGGTCAGTCAGGCTTACTAAATCAAAACTTTAGATTTTGTTTCCTTTGCAAGCTTTGAGGAGCGCCTCAATCGCTTTTTGATCGCTCGCTGAATGATACTTCCAGGCTAAATTCTTTCGAATATCTCTCGGAGTAGACTTCACATGACTTACGAAACGCTGCACGAGTTTAGAGTCAGGAGCGTTCACTCCTTCAGGGAGTTCACCCAGGGAGAGAAGAATAGTGGCTTCAAGAGAGCTCATCGCATTCAGTTCGAGAATGAACTTGGCGAGTTTGCTCGCCTCATCCTTTGTTTCAGGCCAACTGGCTAACTGAGTCCCATTTCGATTGATCGGCGAGTCAGTCTTAGTGGAAACCAAGTAGACTCTCAGTGCTCGAAGAGCCAATAGGGGATCGCCCGACAGATCGGGACTGCCTAAACCCGCATCTCGCAGGTTCTCAAAAAAACTTTCGTGGAGCTGATCGACGTGAGCAAGAGAGTTGTGAAAGGCCTCGTGATTGATTCTCGCAGCTTGGATAAACAAAAACGCTCGACGGAGCTTTCGATCATGAAAGGGTTTGGCGGCATCAATCCACGATTGCTTGTGAAAATAGGGAGCCTTTTGGTTGATGCCGTGGATTCTCTCAGGAACATGGGGCCACTCGGTCATCTTGACGAGTTGAAAAATGCGATTCACCTGACTGCGCTTGATCAGATGGCGTCGCCACAATCGATTTTCATTGAAATCAATCGTAAGATAAAACTTCAAAACAGCCGCTGCCTCTGAAGGGGACATTTTGCCTATTCGCTGATACTTCGCTTTCACCAGAGCTGTAAAGGTATCGAGTGTTTGGATGTTGGCTTCGTAGAGTCGATGATTGATCTGGGGTAAATCTCCGAGTCTGAGGGCTTCCATCAATGCATCAGCTCTGAAATCCGGTTTCACATAGCGCCGAATGACGCGACCTAGACTTGCATCTTTAAAGGCCGCTGATTCTCCCTCTTGAGCGACGACCGTGAATGAGGGCGAGAAGGGAAAGGGCCCAAAAACGCTGAAACTTGCCAAAATCAAAGAAAGTGAAAACGTCCATCGCATAGAGGCTGGCTTAGCATAGATCAAGACTGGGCCAAAGTTTTGGGACTGTGGAATTCTCTGGGGCACAATTGCGCATCAACGGCCTTGCATGCGGATAGATCTGATAGTTATTTCGGGTGCTTAGATCGGCTGACCCGGCCTTGGTTTGGGCATGGAAGTTGCGATCAATGGATGTTCGAGGCGGCTATGATTCGTTTTGTTGCTCAATTTGTGATCACTCTAGGTTTCAGCTTAAGTGCGGCCCATGTGCTTGCGGTTGTGGACTCAAAGAGCGGCTATGATGGTCCCGAGCATTTAAAGTGCATTCTTGTTTTGAAAGCTTTCACCTCTGAGAAGCCCTGGGAGGGCGAGCCGAGTTTGGTTTTGATTCCGCCTTCCGGAGAATCTGTGAAGGTTGCCCCCGTTAAGCACGTCGATGATTCTCAGGAGGGCGCTCATTTTCGATTGATGTATTTTGACGGGAGCAATTGGTATCCGCCGCACTTTGTCGCCGTTCACCAATCAGCTCGTCAGGAAGGTAAGGCGGGCTTTGCCTATCGCTTGGTGACTTATAGCGTTTTTGATCCTCGACAGATTGAAGAGCGATTTGGCGTTCTGGCGGATTCCAAGCAGCAGAAGATGGAAGACCTGGTGATGCGGCTTGTCCCCAATGATGAAGAGCAGGCTCAGGTCAGTGCTGAAATGGGAATGGCTGTTGCCATCCTCATTCCCAATCGAGTTTCACAAAAACTGATGATGGCCAAAATGCCTTTGTATGGTATGGCAAACTCTGATCAGGCGGTCGCACTTTCTTTGGTTCAAACGGGAATGCTTTCACGCTACGTTGAAGAGCCGAAAAAAATGACTCTCGATCAGTTGATGGATCACTACCAAGCAAGCGATGAGCAAATGAAGTCCATTCAGTCTTCAGTCCACCGCTTTCGAAATTTACATTCCACGCCTGAGTCTAGACGCGGAGCTTTTGGAGAGTTTTCTGAAAGCTGGTACGTGACACGCGGTGAGCTTGATCGTGGTCTCGGCGCTGGCAAGGTGGAAGTGATTTCCCATGTCATGCAGGTGGGCCCGATGTTTTACGGTTACAGTTTCTCGGTCGAAACTAGCTCTCCGATATCGCAGCTGGTGAACTCGATTCCACAAGGCCCTTGATCACTTCAATCGCAATGTCAGCTCGATTGAATGGCGGCATAATATAGCTTCCCGCAACATCTTTCTTGAACAGAAGGAGGGCTTCGCGTGCAATCGAGATTCCTTCAGCTCGCTGAGCTTCAGGACTTGCAGGCTTTGCCATTCGCTTCAGGATGTCCTCAGGAATCTGCATTCCAGGGACTTCGTTGTGAAGAAACTCAGCGTTTTTGAGGCTTGCTAAGGGGCAGATGCCAATCAAAATGGGAATTCGTTTGGTGAATCCTTGGTAGGAGTTTAGAAATCTCTCGAAAGTACCATGATCATAGACCGGTTGAGTCATGACGTACTCAGCGCCCGCTTCAATCTTGAGTTTCAATCGACGCATTTCCTCTTCGAAGTTCAAAGCTCCTGGATTACATCCAACGCCTTGATGAAATCCCGTAGGCTTTCCAATCGGATTTCCGGCGATGTCTACGCCGTGATTCAAATTGTGAACAATCTTTGTAAGGCCAATCGAATCAACATCAAAAACAGAGGAGGCTTCTGGGTAGTCTCCAAGCTTCGGAGGATCTCCTGTGACAATCAAAATATTTTTGAGACCTAAGGCCCAAGCACCTAGCAAATCACTTTGCATTCCCAAAATATTTCGGTCGCGGCAGCAATAATGAATAATGGTCTCGATACCGATGTCTCGTTCGAGGATCAGAGCAAGGCTTGATGGATTCATTCGAGCTGAGGCTCGAGGTCCATCAGCAATGTTAATACAATCAACTCCTTCGAGTTTGCAGGCGCGAGCAGCATCCAAAACTTTGTTAAACTGAGTTCCTTTGGGGGGATCTAACTCCACGCTTATCGCAAAGATTCCCTGCGAAAGTTTGCGGGCGAGTTGAGATTTCTCAGCGATAGGAGTGGGCTCAACCAGGGACGTCTTGGGATCGATGCTCTTAACAGAGATTGTTTGGCGCCCCGATTGACCGGAGGCAAGAACGGCGTCTCGTGCGCGCTTCATGTGAGCAGGAGTTGTTCCGCAACATCCACCGATGATGCGAACGCCCAAGCTGGCAAACTTTTTGGCAAAGCTTCCAAAGTATTCCGGAGTGGCCATGTAAATGAAGCGGCCGCCAACCTGTTTTGGTAACCCCGCGTTGGGAAACACGGCCAAGGGTTTCTGCGATTTCAATCGAAAGCTTTCGATTGAGTCCAAAATGACCGAGGGGCCGCTTGAGCAATTGAAGCCGATAACATCAATAGGCATTTGATCAAATTGCTCCGCCATTGTTTGAGGTGACTCGCCAAGCAAGGACTCGCCCTCATCATTGAGAGTCATCATCGCCAGAATTGGTTTGCTCGAGACTCGTCGCACGCCTTCAGCAGCAGCAGCGATTTGGCTTAAGTGGGTAAAGGTTTCGAGACTAAAGCCATCTACCCCGGCCTGTTCAAGAGCGCGAGCTTGCTCCTCGTAAATGGAGGCCACTTGTTCGTTTGATAAGGGTCCAAACGGTTCCGAGTTCACACCCAAAGGTCCCATGCTTCCTATAATCCAAGCCGAGCGACTGTTTTTTTGATGAAACTGATTGAGAGCTCGTCGGGCGATTTCAACTCCCGCTTTGTTGATGGCCTCGACCTGATCTTCAAGACCATGGGCTTTGAGACGAAAGCGGTTAGCTCCAAAAGTATTGGTCTCGATCATCTCGCAACCCGCTTCGAGATATTCAAGATGAATGCCTTCAATCAGACCGGGGCTTTCGAGATTCAAGGCATCATAACATCTATTTATATAGATGCCTTTGGAGTAGATCATCGTGCCCATCGCACCATCTCCAAGGAGAATGCGGTTTTGAAGAGCTTCCAGAAGGGGATGAGCCATAACCCTCAGCACTTTAGCGAGACTTTGAAGGCTGTCGCAACTGCCAAAGACCTTTTATGTAAAGTCGAGCTTTC
>JBEIHI010000154.1:0-5413 GCA_040381435.1 Bacteriovoracaceae bacterium
CCTCCAACTGCTTCCTACTAAAATGCAGAAAGTCCGATGCCTCCGCATTCGAAGTCTCAAGCAAAGCGAAGATTCGAGTCATCCAATTAAACTCGATTTGATTCGCATCGTAGGACTCCATTTCTGCTCGAATCGGAGAAAGCTCCGAGGATGTAAAGCGTAAGATGCCCCGCGCTCTCTCAGAATAGGCCCCATCCGCAAGATAATTTCGGAGTCGATCGGCATCCACTTCTGAAAGCGGCTTGATCGTTTTGGCGGCTCGCTTTTCAACCGAGGGAAGGCTCCAAAAATCATCACGAGCATCTTTGATCGTGGTGCCAGCCTTCTCCTCATCAGGACCCAACTTGCCCTGACCTAATCTTTTGGAATTCGCAAAATCTCCAGCCAAAGCAGATTGCTCAACCAGCTCATCCGCAGATTCCTCCGATTCAAAGACATCTGTTTTCTCTTCTCGACCGAGCGGATTACTTCCAATGTCCTCAACCTCCAGAAGCGCGTTATAAATACTCACTCGAAGATGCTGAAACTTGTTACGCCAAAGAATCGAGGCTAAATCCGTCTGATCATTCCGACCCGCTCGCAAATGCTCCCTCAAAAGCTGGACCCAATCATAGAGTTCCGCTCCCGAAAATCCTCGGGATACAAGAATGGATTTCACCCCCTCGCAAAAGAGAGAATAGGCCATCGTCAATTCGGGGCGATCGGCACGAAAAATCTCCCGACCGTTTGAATAGACCGCCGTCATCAGAAAATCGAACTGCACCACCCCCTCACCAAAGTCTGGATCATCCAGGGTGTTTGAAAGAGATTTACCAATCACATTGACGTGGTGCCCCAAAGCCTCCTTCTGGCTTTGATAAAGCCCAGAAAGCTTGAACATCTTTTCAAAGTCACGGAAGACCGCAACGCTTCGATTGGACAACTTCATGATACAATAGTGAGAATAACTGATCCTATGGAAACTCCCAAGCCAAACGAAGAATCTATCCCTAAGCAGATCGATCGCTATGAGCTTCATGAGCGAATCGGCTCGGGAGGCATGGGAACCATTTTCAAAGGAATCGACACGCGGCTCAAAAGAACCGTCGCTATCAAAGTTATCTCAGACCGCGTCAAAGATCCTTCGATCAAGCAAAATATTCGAGAGCGATTTCTCAATGAAGCTCGAGCCGCCGGGGGACTGTCACATCCCAATCTAGTTCAGATTTTTGATTTCAACGAGAAAAATGGACTCGCGTACATCGTGATGGAGTTCATTGAGGGCGAAACTCTCGAGGAGCTCATCAAATCCAAGGGTCCACTGAACAGCGAAGAACTGCTTCGAATTGGTCGAGAAGTCGCCTCAGCCCTCGCCTTTGCTCATAAGAGGGGAATTGTTCATAGGGATATCAAGCCGTCGAATATCATGATTGAAGCGGCCTCGGGCATTTCTAAGGTTCTCGACTTCGGAATCGCAAAGTTTGTCAACGAAGAGGAAATGAAGCTGACCTCAACGGGTATGGTTTTGGGAAGTACACACTACCTTTCTCCCGAACACATCACCGGCAAAAATCTCGACGGTCGATCGGATCTTTTTTGCTTGGGCACCTTGCTCTATGAAGCGGCCACAGGAATCATTCCCTTCCGAGGTGAAAACTCATCCAGCATTCTCTACAAGATTGTTCATCAGGACCCCCAGGATCCAGCAACGTTACGCAAGAATCTTCACCCGGGAATCTCACGCATCATTCTTAAGGCTCTGAAAAAGAATCAATCCGAGCGATATCAAAAGGGCGAAGACCTTGAGAAAGACCTCAACGAGGTTTATCGACTCGTCATAGGAGAGAGTCGAGTTTCTGGAAGCGTTCAGGCTCCCGTCGTTGCGACAAAGTCACTTTTTGTGAGGGACTCTCAGCTTCTCACGGCTCTCCAGTCTCAAAAGAAGATCACTCAGAGCCAAGCACTACAACTTCGTGGCACAGCCGTTATGGATGTCTTGCTTCATGAGGGCACTGTCTCGGAAGATGAGGTATCAAAAATTGTTTCAGAGTCACTTTCTCTTCCCTGGATACCACGAACTCGTCTCAAGAGCTTACGCCTCCAAGACTCCGCCTTTAACCTGCTACCGATCGACCTCCTGGAAAAGCACAATATGCTCCCCTTCTATGTCGATTCGGCCCAGAAGACTGTGAGCGTTATTATCGATGGCTCATCTGACTTTCAAAAGGAATCTGCCATCGCTGAGCTTCTTGAAAACTACCAACTGAAGCTTTATGTAGGTGGACGGCTGAGTCTTCAACGATTGGTGGCATCCGCAAAGGCAGGAAATCATCGCCACGATGAAGATTTTGGACCGTGGGACTCAAAGGAAGGTCTAGGCCTTGATCGCCATCGCGTTCTCATTTTGGACTCTCGTCCACACTTTCAAGAGTCGATGACTAGACTTTTCAAAGGAGTCGACAACAGTCTTGCGATTTGCACTCAATTTCATGAGGCCTTTTCCAAGATTCAGAGAGATCGATTTGATTTGATTCTGGCTCAGCGCTCGCTGGTTGGCGATGAACTGCAGTTTGAACAAACCATCTTTAAGCAAAATCCCGAGACGGAGATTCGGCTTTACGATGAACTGCCTCGAGAGCTCTTTGCAGAAAGCATTAGTTATCGAAAGTTTAAGGAGTTCTTTGACCGCAGCATCCAGAATCATCTCGCTTCGCGCTCAGAAAAGTCTCGCCTGACAGCTACGAGACTTTCCCTCCTGGGGCGAAAACTCGCCAAGGAATTCACAGAAAGCCTTAAGCAGCTAGATGAGGTTTACTATGCCACACTCCTTTGGGCCTTGGACCTACGAGAAGGAACCGGCTTTGAGAGCCTAAAAACTTTCGATGGAATCTATCATTTCCGATCCATTGCTGAAACCTTGCAGGAGCGCTACGATGGCCGAGGCTCTCGAGGCATGAAGGCGAATCAGATTCCTCTAGCAACGCGCGTGATCACAGCTCTTCAACCTTTGGAGTCCTTTATTGACAAGAAGCTCACAGCATCCGATGCGAACGAGCTCACCAATAAGTATATTTCGTATGCCGGCAAGCAACTCGACCCTAGAATCACTGCGAGCATTTGCGATTTCCTTCGATCAACAAATGAGAAAAGCACTCATGGCGGCCGAGTTGTCATCGTCGACTCCGATGCAGGTTATGCCCAGGAGCTCAGCTCGAAACTTCGACAATTGGCCCACGAAACAACGATCTATCCCGACGGACTTTCGGCATTGACGGGAATAAAAAAGAACCGGCCTGACCTCATCATCTCCGAAGTCATGCTGTCTCAGCTCGATGGATTTTCACTTGTGGCACGTCTCAGAAGCGATGACAGTCTCAAGGCCATTCCAATCATTTTTCTCTCCGATAGCGCTGCTCCCGAGCACTCGACAAAAGCTCTTCAACTTGGGGCGGATGACTTTCTGTCCAAGTCCCAACAGAGTGATTTTATCCTCACCAAGCTAGACAAAATGCTCAAACGAAGTCGATCTTAACGTCGAGAGCTTTCGAGATAGACAATCTCATTTTGCTTCACGAAACCATGCAGAGTGCGTAGCGAATGCTCCGCCGTTCGAGGGTCCTCACGTTTTAAAATATCAACCTGCCGACGAAGCTTTTGATTAATCTCTTCCACTTCCTCGGCTCTGTGCTCAGCAGCACGAATTTGCTTTGAGAGCTCTCTTAGATCAATCAAGCCGTGATGAGAAAAGATCGACGCAGCAAATCCAATCGCTGAGCAAATCAAACAAGTAACAAACCAAAAAGATCGATTCATTTGAGACGCTGAAGAAGAGACTCGAGAGCTCTTACATTCTCTCCATTGAGATTTTGAAACATGACACCAAGGCCGCGGATAGGCCCTTCGACTTCTTGCCGAACAATCACGCCGTCGCACTCAACGGGTCGCAAATCGCCTAGCAAATCAAACCGCAGTCGAATCACTGAGTAGAGGGGAAAACTCAGATTAGTTCGAAGAAAAATACCCGTCTCACTCAGAGTCGTACTCCATGCGGAGTACTGTTTGTCAAAAACTTTGAACTCTACCATTTGCTGAAACCAGGTTCGTTGAGCCGACCGGGCCTCTTTGGAAGCTCTCTCAGGAACCTCTGCCGTCATAGCCTTGAGCCGAATCACTAGCTCCTCCGCGGGGATCTCCTCACGAATGTAATCTTTCAGACCTGATGCCCTCATTCGAGCAAGCTCATCCGAGCGCAAATCAGATTTGATCACGGAGAGAATCGGAGAGTTGCAACTTTTGATCGAGGCTACATCCGATGACCAATGCGGTTGCCGAGCATCAAGCAAGACAACAGCCTGGCCTTGCTTGACAGCCTCCTGCATTGTGGAAAACGATTTGTACTGAAACCCTGATTCTTTTAAAGCAGGGCCCCAACTTTCATCGAGGCTCGTCGCCCCCAAAATAGTTTTCAAGTCGGACATCCCTCTATTATCGTCAGAATTCAATGCTTTAGCCAAGCCCCCCTGTTAACGCAGCGCAGCACCAATAAGTCTCAAGATTCGTTATAATAGGGGCTGGGGGAGTCCTTGAAGGCTTTGTTAACATCACTTGAGCTTGCACCAGAGCTCACTCTGGAAGATTTGCGGGATATTCAGATCCCGGTGGATCTGCTCGAGTTCATCCCCCTCGATTTCTGCAAGAGGTTTCGAATATTGCCTCTTCGCCTAGATCGGGACTCAGGAATTCTATCTTTCATTTTCGTCGATGCAAACGTCGGTAACGAGCTCGAGGAACTACGCCTCAAGAACGGCTGGATGAGCCTGTCAGCGTTTCGAGTCTCTGAGCATACATTTGGCAGCATCCTGAAATCTCTTGGAGAAGACGCCCCTCCCACCAGTACCACCGCTCAATGGACCATTGCCTTGATTGAGCCAGACTCAGCACTTCATCAAGCGATGAAGAACATTTTGATTTCGCAAGGCTACTCCGTGGTCTCATTTGAACACGAATCCATTTTTCGAGATCGTCTCAAATCGATTGGAACCAAAATGCAAGAGGAAGACGACGAGCTCCTGAACATGGCGGAGAACTCACGAGTTCTCCCTTACCAAGCTGTTCTCGTAAGGCGGAAATCTCTCAAAGGCGCTCAAACCTTTTGTGACTTTGTGTGGGCCCACGCAAGCCACTTGCGAATCACAGTCTTAGAGGATCGCTGGCTTCATCAGATCTTTGAACGCTCACTTGCCGCAAACCGCTCAACGGGTGAAGACTTCGAATTTCACCTGCGACATGAGGACTACTATCATGCCGCCATTGAATGCCTGAAATCGGGAAATCTCCTGCAGGCCGTTGAGCTTCTCGAGCAAGTCAAATCGGACAATGCCTACTTTTTGAAATCCAAGCTTCTGCTTGGGAAAGCTTTTCTGAAGAAGAAAAA
>JBEIHI010000155.1:0-5353 GCA_040381435.1 Bacteriovoracaceae bacterium
ATTCATTATGTCATGACTTTCTTCTGAGCTAATCGCTGACAGTCATGAATAAACAGGATAGGGAGAGATGATGAAAAAGGCGCGTCATTGGGTACTCATTGGGCCGGGTCATTGGGGCTCCGCCCTTGCGTCAATTTTGACGGAAAAGGGAATTCATGTTGATCAATTGGGAGAGCACAGCAGCGAAGCGGACTGGGATCGATACCTAGAGGCCGAGCCGTACGTACTGATTGCCACACCATTTAAAGAAATCTCTCGAATTTTGTACCGGCTTCAGAATTTCAAGATATCAGGAATCGTGAATGCCTCGAAGGGAATCGATCGCGATAGCCTCAAAACATTCTCAATCATTGCGAAGAAAATTTTGAAGTATCCCTCGGCGACGCTTTCAGGGCCGACGTTCGCCCATGAGGTTGTGGCTCATAAGCCTACAGCCTGCGTTGTGGCTGGAAAGAACACGCGCTTTGTTTCTTACGTCGCAGAAACATTTTCGAGCGGGCGGATTCGCTGTTACACAAGCTCAGATCCTATCGGCGTTGAAGTTTGCGGCGCTCTCAAAAATGTGCTCGCCATTGCTGCTGGCGTCTCCGACGGGCTGGGGCTGGGAGCCAATTCTCGAGCAGCGCTGTTAACTCGCGGCCTTTCCGAGATGCGAGCTGTTGTCAAAATGCTCGGTGGCAAAGTGGACACGGTGTACGGGTTGGCGGGACTTGGGGACTTGGTCTTAACAGCAACGGGAGACTCTAGTCGAAATCGTCAGTTTGGATTGAAACTAGCTCAAGGACTCAGCGCTGATGAAATCCTTCCGTCCCTGCAGGGACCGGCAGAAGGATTGTACACGGTCGAGCAGGTTCATAGACTCGCACAGAAGAAAGGCGTCGACCTTCCGATCTGTGAACAGGTTTACAAGGTGATTCACAAGAAGACATCCGCGGAGGCTGCCATCACTCATCTGATGACTCGCAAGCTACGTGGTGAATAGGTTAGACGTCTCTGGGCTTCCACTGAGTAGCCGCATCGCTAAACAGTCTTTTCCATTGAGAAACGCCCGCAGCGAAGTCCCCTTGAAGAGTCGCTCGAAACGAAACCCAATCTTTAGCCGTCATTTGCACATGCAACTTAGCCAGAAGACCTTCCATATGATTCATGGACTCAGAGACCGGACTTCCCCCGAACTTCATTTCGCTGAGCTTCAGGCCACCCAAGCTTTGCATGCCAGCGACCAGTTGGAGCAACCACTCGAGCAGGGCCGTCATCTCACTGACTCGCTCCTGAGCGGCTCGCATGTCTCCTGATTGAAAGAAGGTCTCAATATCGGCACAGTCCATACTGAGCGCATCACAAATTTTTGGAGCCAACTCAAGAGACTCTTGAAAGAGCTCGACAACATCTCGCGTCTTCAGCGCAACAGATCCAATCTCCTCCAGACTCTTCGCTCGAAGGACTTCTTCCTCTGCAAGATCGACATGCTTTCCGTCGACAAGAATCTCAGTGAGCACTCTTTTGGGAGCTACCCTGACTCGTAATGATTCGGATACAGAGCCAAAGGTCATTGCGCCCTCAAACTGCACTTCCTGACCATCGACCATTACACTTTTAAGCGGTGTTTGCATTTTTCCTCCGTAAAAAATCAACCCCTGACATTTAAACTTTGCCCCTTAGGCTCGATCAACTCTTGCTCCAAAAGATCGATTCGCATCTGAGAGAGATGTGCAACCTCTTTAAAGATCATCTCTCTTCCCTTCATTCCCAAAGAGAAAAGCTCCTCATCCATTTTCTGAAGCTTTTTAAGCATCGCCAAAATCTCAGCATCTCTGGAAGTGGGATTTTTACCTATCAAGCGATCGAGTCCCTCGATTTCCTGAAAGAATCGAGAGCGATCATCCATACAACGATCAGCCATTTCCATATCGTCGTTCTCGATGGCTTTTCGCAGAAGAGTAGAAACTCGCAAGAGTTCCACAACAAGATTTTCCTTCCGTGACGCTATTTTATCTAACCCTTCCATGGTCTTTCTCTAGAGACAGTGTATCACGCAAACCTACGACAAAGGAGTTGACTCAGAGCCCTAACTCGCTCATTCATCATCACGATCGATGAAGCAGCACAGCAAAACAACTCGAGGCGTCAAGCCGAGTGTCGGCGAAGAGCGAATCGTTGAAGTGCAAGGAATGGGCAGTTTCGGCGAGGGCATCGCATCAGATCAAGGTTGGGATATCTTCATCCCGAAGACGACCATTAAAGATAGAGTAAAAACAAAAATTGTTGAGGAAAAGAAGGGTCGGTTCCGCGGCGAGCTTCTGGAAGTGGTTGAACCCTCACCTCTTCGGCGCCCCTCTCGATGCGAACATTTTTCCGAGTGCGGGGGCTGTGACTTTCAGCACATCCCCTATCCTGAGCAAATGGCTTGGAAGGTACGACAAACCAAACACTGGATTCGACGCTCTCCGCTTGAGCCATTCTTAAGCCGAATCAGTTTTGATGAAATCGAATCGAAGTCTGAGTTTGGGTATCGGCACAGAGTCAGGCTCCAGGTCAAAGACCATCAACTCCATTTTTTTAGACCGCATTCCCATCAACTGCTTAAGCTGAATCAATGTCCCATTTTGGCTCCTGGATTCTTTGAGGCTCTTCAACAACAAGCTGCCCAGCAACCTGATCAAAAGGATTGGAATCAGTCCTTTCGAAACGAGAAACTCGTTGAGCTTGATTCACACTACGATCTCGACGGCAACCGCATTCAGTTCGACGCAAGTTGCTTCACTCAAGCCAATCCCTCCGTTAACGAGCGAATTTGGGACCGCATCAAAGAGGATATTCAGACCCTTGAATCTCACAAACTCGGGCTCGACCTCTATTGTGGAATCGGAAACTTCAGTGTCCCCATGTCGAAGTATTTTGAAGCTGTCATCGGAGTTGAGTCGTATGAACCTTCCCTAGCCTGGGCCCGTAAAAACTCATCAACCATTGACTGGCGATTGGGTGAGACGGCTGCGGCGCTGATCGATCTCGAAAAGGAACGCCGTGTCTTTGATTTCGTTCTGCTTGATCCCCCTCGTGCTGGCGCACTTGATGCTTGTCGAATCATCGGCAGATTTAGACCTCCTATGATTGTCTATGTTTCGTGCAGCCTTGAGAGTTTGATCACTGACTTAACGCATCTTTGCAAAAAGCAATCTTACAAGATTACACGTTGGACCACGGCCGACATGTTTCCCCAGACGCATCACATTGAATCTATTGTGACTCTTGTGCCACAATAAGGATGTGAACTCATTCGACTTAGCATTTCGTTCAATTCGGGAAGGTTTTGAAAGGCCTCACCCTCTTGGGCTCACAGTCGTAGGCCTCGCGATACTCTTGTTCATTGGATTTCTGTGGTTCTTCAGAGCCTATGATTTGAGACATTTCTTTACGGGCCGTTTCAAGTATTGGAGGCGAGTTTGGCGAGGTGAACCCGTTTCCACCGATCGGGTGGAGCGAAATCTTGAAGTCTTGATGTCTCTACCTACCGATCCTCTGCCGTTTCGGACCAAGACTTTCAACATCAGTCCTCATGGAATGTTTGTGCGAATGGACCCCCCAATGTCTGTTGGCGATCATTTCAAATTCATACTCAAAGTCACTTCGGAACGATCAATCTCAGGCAGAGCGGAAGTTAAATGGCAGCATTGGAAAGCCACTCCCCTCACCCCGCGAGGGATGGGATGCAAACTCTTTCAGGTATCAGAGGACGATCAAAACTTCTTGAGAAAGTATCTAAAGTCTCTAAAGAAATAGCGTGCATTTTGATCTTGGCACCTTGAGAGAGCAAATCGGATGGGACCTCGTGGGCGTCTCCCCTCCCAGGGTTTCCTCGGAACGGGCTGCTTACTTTCGACGATGGCTCAAAGAGAAAAAGGGTCCTCAGATGGAGTACCTTTCTCGTCGTACTGAAGAGCGATGCTCACCCGAACTCTATTTGCCAAACGTCCAATCTATCATCTGCTTTGGACTCTATTATTTCCCCGGCTGGGCACAAGGGGACATCAAGCTCTCAAACTACTCCTGGGGACCGGACTACCATCAGGTCCTTAAGAACAAGCTGGAGAAAAGCATCGCGCTACTTCAAACAAAATTTCCGGGAAGCGATATGAAGGCGCTCGTCGATACGGCGCCGGCACTTGAAAAGGTCTTAGCAACTCAAGCTGGCCTCGGATGGCAAGGTAAAAACACCCTCCTGATTCATCCCAAGCTCGGAAGCATGATATTTCTGGGCGAGCTTTATACTTCAATTCCCCTTTCGCATTTTGAAGCTCCCACCATCATGAAAGATCACTGCGGAACATGCTCTCGATGCATTGACGCATGTCCAACCCAAGCCCTCACTCCCTATGAGCTCAATGCCACTCGATGCATATCGTATTGGACTCTCGAGCATCGCGGTGATTTTGACCAAACAACCCCGGCCTGGGAAAACTGGGTGGCGGGCTGTGACATCTGCCAGGAAGTATGCCCTTGGAACTCAAAGCTGATTCCGCTGAGGATTGAAAATCCCTACACTGATCATATTGAACAGATTAAAAATGGAGAGGACCTCAAGTCCCTCCTTCAAGACAAAGCTCTCAATTACGTGCCCTTGGAAAACTGGAAACGAAATCTTCAGCAGATCTATCGAAAATCGTAGCGAACCTTCCACTCGGGTGCACGAGGCCCATTGTAGCCTTTAGCGGCGTATTCGAGAATGACGTCTGTCTGGACGTTTCCTCGGCGAGTATAATCCATCACGATCCGAACATAGGAAGGCTTCAAGGCCTTTCGCAAATCCGCCAACATCAGATGAGGAAGCTCCTCATGATAGTGAGCCTTGTCTCGGAACGAGTTGATGTAGAGCTTCAAGGTCTTCAGTTCAACAATGAACTGATCGGGGACATACCAAATGTGTGCAGTCCAAAAATCAGGAAAGCCGGAGCGAGGGCAAATGGATGTTCCCTCAGGACAAGTAAAATAAATCAATGTCTTAGGCTCTTCGAAAGTAAACGGAATGGGCTCAAGCTGGTTTGATTCAATCGCAAGAGCTCCATATTTTTTCTTTTCGGTCGCTTTGGCTTTCATGGCAGGGTCTTTAGCCAGAAATGGCCCTCAGCGCAAGCGGGTTCCCGCACGAACCAAAGCCCTCAAATCCTGATTAAGAGCTTCTGTGCATCGCAGTCCGTACTTCACAATAAAACTTCGTGTGGTGGGACCAATGGCAACCAGTCGGACATCCTCCCGCTTCAAGGCAAGGGGCAGAGGCTTCGCAAAAAGAGGATGCGACGAGAGACCGCCGCCGATCCGTATTGCAAAAGCCGGAAGTCTCTTTTCTTCGTCTTTC
>JBEIHI010000156.1:0-5351 GCA_040381435.1 Bacteriovoracaceae bacterium
CTTAGTCTGCCATCCGGCCCGCGGCAGACTAAAGGCAAATCACCTTTAGTCTGCCAACCGGCCCTGAGCGGACTAGCCGCAATCTAGCGGTCTCCAGCCACCCGGTCAGTAACAGACCAGCCCTGCGAGCGATCCGCTCCCAAAGAGGGGCGATCCATGACCGTGACAGCCAACCCAAGATTGCAATAGCCACCTGCGCCAGATTGAATCTTCAAGTTACCAGATCGCTCAATCACTTTGGGCAGCCAGGCATCCTCAAGTTCCATGCCGACAAAACAAACAGCATCCGCTTTCGCCAACTTAGAAACAAAGCTGGGCATAGCATCAACATAGTGGGGATCCTCATGACCTTGGAGAAGGCTCTCCACATGAACCTGATCTCCACCCACGCGCTCAACCACCCAAGCCAAGGGAGGTAAAGTGGTGACCACTCTCAAGGGGCGCGCAACGGCTTCGCCCGAACAATTCAGAATCAATGCAAGAATTGCAAAAAATGTGATCTTAGAATTCATGTGCTGGATGCGCTCCCAAAAGAAAGACAGCTTGCAAGCTAAGGCGATGCCCCCAGCTTGTGTTACTGCCCTCTTGATATCGTGATTCTAAGGCATAAGCTGCTCGCCACTTGGCAAATTCACTCGCCTCAAAGGTTAGCTGCGGAGAAAGCCCCCACTCTAAATTCGTCAATCGCTCATCCTGAGCATCTTTGAGGTCGAGCTGACTGAGAGCATCCACTCGAAGGCCAGCATAGAAAGATTCATGGACAGCTGTTTGCCCAAACACAAATGCTCCGAGCTCTTTCGATATTTCCAGGCTCCTTGGCTTCTGAGCTCTGAGCCAGGCCTCTGACTGCACAAGAAGACTCAAAACCTTCCCTCTTCGCCATTTGGCAGTCGCATCCACACCCAGCATCCAAAGCCACTTCTCTTCTGCATCTTTTCGCCCCAGATAATTGAGGCCAGTCTTGATTCCACCGTTTTCAAAAGACTGGAAAAACTCCGACCGAAGGTAATGGGTGGGAATCGACGGAGCCTCTCCTTCATCGCCATGGCTATGTGTGATACGCCAACCTGAAGTCACGCCTGCTGTGACATCCCAGTAAAATGATGAGGGCATCAAAACGGAAACCTCAAGTCCAGAGTCGATAATCCCTTCTCCATCAAAAAACTCTCGTTGAACAAAGGGGGCTGTAATGAAGGGCCAATCATGTTGATGCAAGGGATTGAGACGGCCAAGACCCAAAAAAAACTGACCCAATCGAAAGCGAGTACGAGGAAGGAGTTTCGAGCTGCCAATGAAGGCCTCGTGCACACCCACATCCATGGCTCCATCATAGGGATGAGCCGCAACAGAGATCATTCCATGAAAAAGATGATCCGTGGGACCATAAAACATCAACTCGACACTTCGTGCCTGAAGTCTTTGGGATGCAGCCACATCTTGCCATCCAAAGTCTGCCACAAGATCCGCAGCAGCGGAGATCTTCAGTCCCGACGTGTCTGATGCACCCACACTTGATGAAAAGAAGGCGCCTGAAATCAGCGAGGCCAAACCAATCCATTTAATCATGAGATTTCACTGCCTGTTCTCGAGAAATCTGAAGCAAAGTCGCATTCTCTAAGCGCATTCCCCAGAACGCTCCTCGGCCGTTTCCCAAATTCAAATCATCTTCCGCCGAATCAATCAAATCAGGCACCCGTCTTCCGGCCAGAAGGCCATCCCATAGAATGAAGTGAGCGGGCTGTTCCTGATTATGCACATCCAAAGAAAACGAAACTCGATTTTCGTCCTGAAGACGAATCGTATCGCTCCATGAGGCTTGTCGAAATGAATTCGTAATTTTCAAGCTCACAAGATTGTCTGCTCGTCGAAACGCAAACGAGATTCCGTCCTCAAGAGCCGCCGAGGAAAACACAATGAACTCAACCAAAGCCCCCTCATTGAGAACCGCATCGATCTTAAAGTGAGCCTCGGAATCCACTCCGGCCAAAGGATCGTTCACAACAAATGCGCCTGATCCCGAGATTTCTGAGGAGGAGATATTCAGATTTCCAATATCCACTAAAATCAAATCCTGATCCAAGGCTTTAAAACTGCGAGAGATATCACCCTGCGGTTTCAACAGGTCGGACCCACACGCCGAAAGGAGCAAGATCAACGCACAAAATTGAATGGATTTCATTTTTTCTTTCCTTCTTCGGCAGATGAGGCCTTAACCAAGAAAGGCTCGTTGCTTCCGCGCCGAGAGGACGCATGACAGTAAGCTTGGCCATCTTTGTGAAAGTGACAATAAGAAAACCAGTCAGCAGGCTTTGACGTATGAATCACCACTCGCAAATCATTTCGATCCTTCCAAATCTTCACCATCTCGGGGACCTCTTTTGACGACTGAAAATCTGGATCCAATAAGCTGCGATCAATGGATTGAACAAAGGTTTCCGCGGTCACTTTGAAATCCGAGGAGCCATGACCATCAGATTCTTGAGCTTCCGTTTTCTTCACTCTTTGCAATTCCGCCTTCAGAATTTCTTTGTAGTGACAGTCAAAGTGAGAATGATCGCCATGCTGATGATCGTGACAAAAGAAATGGATGCTAGCGACTGCAGAATCCGATGAAGGCTCTGTCCGAAAGTAAATGTGCCCCTCGATTCCATCCTTCACCTTTTGAAGTTCAAGGCCTACGATCGAATCCTTGAGCCCCTTCCAGCGATCCGCTATCAGCTGACTTCCCGATCCGTCTCTCTCATTCAAAATCCATCGCTCGAGGCGATCAGCGACAATGGCTTCAAAATCACTGAAATGATCTTTTTCGTTGGCGTCATTTTTGGCCCCAGCATCGCGATGAGTTGATGTCACCTTCTCAAACGAGGTTAAAACCAGATCGGCCGATTTCAGCCATCGGTTTGCCCGAACGTCTTTGAACTGATTATTCGGCGACCTCTGATCTTCTGCAGAAACCATAGCTCCGTAGAGCGCGTAAAAAAGCAATAAACTCACAACGGGTGCTCCTTCTTCTAAATGCAAATCATTTGCAATAAGGATCGCTCTATGTCAAGAAAGCAACCTGTGAAATCTTCCCCTACCATTACCAGCGCAAAGACCGATCGCGATCTTGCTGAGGTCTTAAGATTCTTTAAACTGAGGGCTTCTAAACAACGCTTAGCGATTCTCCAGGCGATTAAGAAAACCCCATGCCCAGCCGCTGCTGAGGAGGTCTTTCAGGCCCTGCCCCCGAAGACCTGCGATCTCGCAACACTGTACCGGAATCTGTCTCAATGGGAAAAACTGGGGCTGCTTCGCCGAATGCAGTTTGGAGATGGCGCATCACGGTTTGAACTCGTTGAGCCGCATCATCACCATCATCACATTGTTTGTCGCAAATGCCGTCGCATTGAACACATTCATCTCTGCGGAATGGATCAGATCGAAACCCGTCTGCGAAAAAAGGGGTTTCGAGATCTCTCCCACTCACTGGAATTCTTTGGTCTCTGCTCGCGCTGCTAACGATGAGGAATGACCGTGAGATTTTCAACGGGATAGCCTGTTTTCGATACAGTCTGAACGATCTCTTGTAGTTTTGAATCTGCCACTTGGGGATTTCGACCCATAATCCAGAGATACTTGCCACTGGGCACGCCAATGGCGGTCCATTGATAATCAGGATCGAGACCAATCACGAGATAGTCAAACTTAAGTGGCCAAAAGGGAGAGACTTTCCAATGAGCGTTAGTCTGCGGATTTTCAATCCAAGCCTTTTGCGGAATGCTTTTGAGCTCTCCATCGAGGCTTCCCTTGTTAAAGGTAAACCCAATATCAATACGCTGCTTCTCCGCATTCCAGGTGTAGATCTCAACGGCATTATGCGCGTCTTTCTCAAGAAAGGTTGTTCGACCCGTCCACACATACCAAGTCCCCATGAATCGCTGAAGATCCACGGCAGGAACAGTTGCTGTGAATTGCTTACTCGAACAACCTGATAAGAATGTCGAAAGCATCAAAGACACTCCCAAAATCACGACTCGGAGAAACTTCTCTGTGAACATTCCTCTATTGAATCAAAAGACGCTTAGCTCGCAAACTTAAAAAACTTTTTGACGAACTTCTTGGGACCTTGGTTGCCAGAGCGCTCACCTTGGCCGCCCGTACGATCGCGCTGCTCACCTGAACGCTCACGTTGTTCTCCTTGGCGAAAGCCTCGGAAACCACCACCAGGACGACCTCGTCTCTCAGAGGGACCACGCCCACGTCCCTGCCCCCGAAACGACTGATGACCAGCTTCAGAAGCCTGAGAATGACCTTGGCCTTGACCTTGATCACGTCCAAAGCCTCGACCTCGGCCGCCACCAAATCGACGACCACGCGACGACTTGCCACCATGAGACTTTCTGAAATCTCCTCGCTGTCCGTCATGAGAAGAGCCCTTGCCCTGTCCCGAAACATCTCTCCACTGTCTTGATTCTTCGGGAGTCACAAAGCTAATCGCTTCACCCTCAGCACCTGCTCGCGCTGTTCGACCCACTCGGTGAACAAAATCCTCTCGCGATTGGGGAAGATCGTAATTCACAACCAATTCAATCTGCGGAATGTCTAGACCTCGTGAGGCGACATCTGTCGCAACCAAAACGGGAGTGGCTCCATTTCGAAATTGATTCAGAGCAAACAATCGCTGCGACTGTGTCCGACCACCATGAATAGCACCAGCACGAACACCGCTCTTCGCAAGGAAGTTCGCCAATCGCTCTGTTCGAATCTGAGTTCGAGCGAACACAAGAACCGTTCCTGATCGCTTTTTAATCTCTTCAAGAATCCGGTCATTCTTCTCCGTCTGAATGACTTGAATATGACTCATCTTAATCTTGTCTGTATTCGGCTCTGTTGATCCCACAGTCACGCGCTCGGGATTTTTCAAAAATCGGCTTGTGAGCTTCAAAATAGCTGGAGGAAGAGTGGCAGAAAACAACAAGGTCTGACGCTTGGCGGGCAACAAGGCCAACACGCGGTGCAACTCATCGGCAAAACCCAAGTCGAGCAAGCGGTCGGCTTCGTCCAACACCAGGTGCTGCACATCGCTCAGACGCAAAGCGTTTTGGTCCACCAAGTCGAGCAAGCGTCCGGGCGTGGCCACCACAACGTCGGCCCCACCCCGCAATGCCATCATTTGGGGATTGACCGAAACGCCCCCGAACACCGTGTTCACTTTGAGCGACTGCGGCAATTTGTAGGCCAACTGGGCCAACACCTCTCCCACCTGCACCGCCAACTCGCGTGTGGGCACCAACACCAACAGACGAATCGGACGACGAAAGTTGGTCTGCCGAGGCACCGCCAACAACTGCTGCAGCACAGGCAATGCA
>JBEIHI010000157.1:0-5254 GCA_040381435.1 Bacteriovoracaceae bacterium
CCGCCCCAAGCCAATTGAAAAAGATCTACAAAAGTAATCACAAGTTAAAGCTTGAGCCCTGCGTCTATTTGATTACACTGGCGCCAACGTAGTGGATCTCAAACCACGTACTCGGCGCTGGTTGTATCCTTTTGACAACTCAGCCTTCTCGATTTCTGCCATCAGTGACCAAACAATGATATCGATTGGTTTTAGCACTAAAGCTGAAGTAAGAGAATGGTTCGATGGCTGTTCAGATTTTGTTTCTAGGTGTTTTTTATTTTCTCTCCAGGGGCTTTTCGATTGTCTTTGCCCGCTATCGAATTCCTGACGTCCTTCTCTTGTCATGCCTCGGGATGATTCTAGGCCCCGTTGGTGGATTTGTTTCAGCCGGAGACCTGGGTGCCGTGGGGCAAGTCCTTACCACAGTCGCTCTCGTGGTCATTCTGTTTGAGGGTGGACTCGGCACAAGCATCCCGCAGTTGATTGAATCTCTCGGCTCCTCTGCCAAGTTAACTTTGGGAGGATTCATCTCCACTCTTGTTCTCTCAGCATTGATTATGTTTCTTCTTTCTCGAGCCACGTTCATTGGCTTACAGCCCTGGAATGTCACCGAAGCTCTCTTGTTTGGATCAATCGTTGCAGGAACATCATCAGCCGTTGTGATTCCGCTTTTAAGCTACCTGAGGGTCGGTGGACTGATGAACTCAGCCCTGACTCTTGAATCAGCAGTCACCGATGTCCTCTGCATTATCTTTACCGTCGCCATGCTTCAAATTGTTTCCTCAAGCGATGGGCTTCATGTGGGCCCTCTCGTGGGACAAGCCCTATCAGCGCTCATCTTTGCTGCCGTCATCGGATTTGCGGGTGGAATCTTTTGGATTTGGGTTTGGAAGAAATTGATTCACATGAAAAACGAGATTCTTACAACAGTAGCATTTGCTCTGTTTATTTTTGGAATCACTGAGTTTCTAGGCTTTAGCGGAGGAGTCGCCGCTTTGGCCTTCGGACTGACTCTCAACAACTACAACTTGCTTCCTCAACGCTGGATTTCTCGAATCGGCGCAGATCTTCCCTCGGTGACAGAGCCAGAACGAGCTCTGTTTCGCGAATTGGTCTTCATCCTCAAAACATTTTTCTTTATCTACCTTGGAATGCAGATTCCTCTAGACTCCTGGCACCCTCACTTGATCGCTCTAGCCGTCGTCACTGTCGTATACCTCGCGCGCCACCTTCTTTGTCGATGGGCCCTTAAACCTACAGAGCTCGTCTCGCGACGAGATATCTCGCTGGCTTCATTGATGGCACCCAAGGGTCTTGCCGCTGCGGTCCTTGCTACGATGCCCGGCCAACTCGGATTGAGTATTGGGACAACACTCGAGCCCATTGTCTTTGCCGTTGTGATCCAAAGCATTCTACTCACAAGCATTCTCGTCTGGCTCTCGGAGAGAACCAAGCAACGAGGAAGTCCCTAAGGACATTCAGTTAATTAAATCCGTACAAGTCCACACCCTGAACCAGGAAACTCAAGTCAGCGCCTCGAGTTGAGACATTTACTTTTAATCCTTCGATGACCGCATCTTCGAGTCGAAATCCCTCAGGAAGAGTATAGTTACCACTCGTAATGAGGCGAGGAATGATTCTTGAGTAGTTGATAATGTAAGACTGTGTTTCCGTTCCGAGCAGAGGCAATCCCAGGCGATCTGCTTTGATCCCTACGCCGCAAGTCGCCGAGCTACCGCAGCCACTCTGCCAGAAAATGGGGCTGTTGCTATTCCACTCAAATTCATAGAAGGGAATGATGCTAATGAGATCGGAGCGAACAATCTGCCCGTTTCTTGAAAACGAAAGGAACAGATCCACGCTGATGTTCGAAGCGGCAAGCCCATTTGAACATGCAGGAGCACTGGACGGTCCGGCATTCGAATACTGAAGCCGTCCTGTAAAGGTTGCCATCACGTTGGCAAAGTCGCCAAGTTTTCGCTTGGATCCATCGGCTTTCGGGCGCAACTGATTGAGAGTGGCGTTGTTCGATGACCGATAACTGAGTCCGACTTCTCTCAGCTCACAGGCCTGCGGAGCTGAAAGGGCGTAGTTCAGATACTGAAACAAGAGAGGGCGACCTGCGCCACCCGCAAGAGTCCAGATCGCAAACCCAGGATAGATATCTTGAGCATCAATCTTCCATCCCGTTTGAGCCTCATGAAAATAGGTGGGGCAAGACTTGTCATTTGAGGAAACAGGCCCCGTGCCATCATTGATCACAACATCCTTGCACGCATCAGCGGGGGCTCCGACGAGATGGGCTTCTGAAAGATTCGTCCCCGAAATCTTAGCTCCTCTGTAGTCTTCAACAGTCCCGCTCACGGCAGTAAACCTAGTTTGACCAGCCAGAAACCTCGGTCCTGGATTGTAAAAATAGGACTCATAAAATGCCTTATTGCGATCGCTCAGTTTAATCACCTCAGGGTGAGCACATGAGCGCAGCAAAGAGATTCCCGTCTGGGTTTGAGCCAAGCAAAGGTCACGAGTCCGAACGGACTGCACTCGACCGTCGCCCAAGACATCCCATTTATGAGGAGTCGCCGTGTGACATGAATCCATTTGGACTTGATGGAATGAATTGGCTGAGAGACACATCGATCCATCGGCCGTTCGAATCGATTGATCAAGATGCTTCTCAAAGAAGCGATTTTCGGCTGAGCAATCCGATGAGACGAGCTGATTACCCAACACATGAAGACACTTGGCCGCTGCACCACTGGCCCCCGAAATCATCAGTTGGGATTGATAATGGAAGTTGGCGTCCACAGTTGGCGTCGAAGGCCTCGGGGGTGGAGGAGGCGGTGGAACCGGAGGAACGACTTCCTCCGAACCACAGGAACTTAATAACCAGACCACCGAGAGACTCAAAAATTGATTTTGTTTCATCATGCATTCTTCCGCGAGACGACACCACAAGCAGAGTGGATCTCCTCGCAGACCTCCAGACAGAGAAGAATTCAAAGTCCGTGCCATGGAAAAGCGGGCTATAAGAAGCCCTCGCCATCATTCAAGCGTCCCCATTCAAGTGGACAGTTTGCTGATGCAGAGCAGCAACAAGCGAGCACTTTGATAGCCATTCAACACACATGAAGCCCGGCTTCTGCTGCGCCACTCCATAGGATGAGAGCAAGTACAATTAAGCAATGAGCAAGACTAGTTTTTCTCTTGATCCTCACTACCAAACATTGCCTCCGCAAATGATCAACTCGCAAAAAGTAGCGCCTGTTTTGGAATATCTCTCGTTCTCCGGTGCGCCCATCTATTTGGCGACTCAAAAAAACGCTCAGGAGTTAGTCCGCCTTCCGCAGTCCGGCATCATGATCGACGTCCAAAAAGATGAATGCATCCTTGAACTCGCAGAACCGAGAAGTGGCTTAGCAGCAGGGATGAACATCGAGGCGAGCTTTGGGTATAAGAGAAAGCGAGGGGTCTTTCGGTCATCGATCGGTCTGGTTGAAGGGAAAACAATCACCCTTAAAATTCCTGAGGAGATCAAGCTAACGAATCTTAGACGCAACCCTCGTGTGAGCATCGATCGCTCCCTGCATCAAAAGCATTTTCAGGTCGAAATGAAGGCTCACTCAAGCATCGGACCCATTATTGTTCGAAAACTTGAACTGCACGATTTCTCACAGCTGGGCATGAGCATTTTTGTCGACCGAGCGGAAGGGCTTCTTCTTCCTGGTGATGTCATTCAAAGTCTTGAAGTTCTTCTGGATGGCCAGAGAATACTTTTGACCTCTGGAATTGTGAGCCGGGTCGACATGAATCGACGCAGCTCCACCTTGCCGAACTCCTACGAGCTCGTTCTTCTGTTTGAGCAAGATGAGAAATCAGAGCGCCCAACTCATGGCGACATCAAACGAGCCGCCAAACGCACTCCGATCTTGGACACAAAGCCTTGCTTCTTTACAGCGGAGCATCCGTTTTTTCCAGGCAGACCGATTGAAGGTCAGATCTTTGAGATCTCCACATCAGGACTATCCTGCTTAATGGATCGAACGCCATTTCCCATCATTCCAGGAATGCGTTTTCCCAAAGCAAGACTCCAGCTGCCGCACAAGTCCGAGAAGGAACTGCAGTTTGAAGTAGTTCACGTGAACTTCAAATCGGATGGGGAAGTCAACCAATTCAAGCTGGGCGGAGAGTTCGTTACCGCGAACATCGAGCTTCTCAAGGATGTGACGAGCTTCACTCAGGAGTTGATCAACTCGAAAGTCTCCGACCTCAAAGAAGAAGATCTCGATCTTTTGTGGGAGTTTCTTTTCGAAACGAACTTCATCTACCAGAACAAACGGAGACAAATTCAAAACAACTCTCGAGATATTCTCGAGACCTATCGAAAACTTCTTTCGCACGATAACTCCATCGTAAAGAAAGTCGTCTTCAAAGAGGAAAGCGCGATCAAGGGGCATGTTTCCGCGATCCGCTTCTTTGATTCCGCATGGATCATTCAACATCTCAATGCACTCAAGGCCGAAGGAACATCAGCGGCACTTTCCGTCGTACAGGGTATCGTGGATTTTTTCTACGATCGAGATTCCAACTACAAGGCTTCAACCCACTTTGTGATGTCCTTCTATCGCCCCGACAATCTCTATCCATCAATCCTCTTTGGAGAGACCGCTCGTCGGATCAATGACAAACAAAAGTGCATCACTCTTGATTTCTCCTTTGGCATCTTCACTGAACCCGCTGAGGTGACAAAATCTCAGGATGCCGAAGTCAGTATTGACTCGCACCAAGATGCTGAGCAGCTTGCCAATCTATTGATTGATCAAGGACATCACATGCTTCTGCGTGCACTGGGAATGCACAAAGCAAATCCCCTTGATCTCGAGGTATCCAAAGACTTCTCCCAAATTGATCTCTATCGAAAACGCCATCTCATTCGAGCGTCTAAAGACGAAGTTGCAGTTTTTGCACTCATCGAGTGCTCGTCGCCAGGACTCAATCTATCTGAGCTCACCAACTCCATTTTTATTTTTACAAACCATCCTCAGACCTCGCTTGCGAGGGGACTGGCCGAAAAAGCAATCCAGATCGCCGCTGAGCAGTTTTTCATCTCCCGAGGTATCAATCCAGTGGTGATGGAGCCAGCCGGTCAGACCCTTGCAAAGAACGTGAACTGGTCCAAGATCTACACTTGCTGGATTACATCAGCAGCCGCAGTTGCCGACTTCGAAGCTAAGTCCTCTGAAGTCATCCAGGATTTTAAATATATTGTGGC
>JBEIHI010000158.1:0-5135 GCA_040381435.1 Bacteriovoracaceae bacterium
GAGAAAGATGATTTGAGAGTTTTCAAAGACTCTCAAGGTCATGGGGTTAAAATCCCTTCCCGCATCCACAATCACATAATCAAAAGACCGAGCGAGAAGCTTGAGCGTCTTATCTGCTGCCGCATCATCGAGATTTTGAAAATCCGTAGGAAAAACTCCTGCGTCGAGCAAATACATTCCCGAAGGGTGTTTACCCACCCAAGTCAGAAGCATTTTAGGGTCGAGACGAGAGACGCTCTTTGTCAGCTCCACAAAGTTTTTGCTCTTTGCGGAGAGAATCGTTTTGAGATCTCCCATATTGGCGATGTCGGCTTCGAGCAGACAAACCGACTTTCCCTGGAGTCGGGAAAGCCCAAACGCTAAATGCAAAGCAAAGGTCGTCTTTCCGACGCCATCCTTAGCTCCGCAAATACTTGCCAATACGCCCATACGTCCTTTTCTACTCGAGTGAGTCCGCCAACTGGCCTGTCGCTCGAGGGTCAACTTGCTGCAAATTCATTTGGTCTCTTAGGAACTTGTTGGAATCGCGCGGCGAAACCAGAATCTCTGGGGTCACAAATACAATCATCATCGATCGATTTGAGAGATATCTCGACCTTTAAAGATCTGGAATAGATTCCCGAACGAGTTTCCACCCTCAGATCCTGGCAGAGCAAAAGGTGAGCTCGGGGGAGTATCTCGGTAGTCACTGTGAGAAGTTCTCATGATTCCACCGAGGGCCACTGTTTCACCCGAACGCAAATATTGAGATGTCTCGACCTTACTGTTGATGGTCTGAATTGTGGGAGGACTCTCAGCTCCCCCAGAACTAATCGAGGCTCCCAGCTTGGTCACATCGACTGAGGCCTTAAGATCAATAAAGTCTCGATCATCCGCAGCGGGCGTGACAGACAGAGTTGTATTAAGCTCAATCGGAGCGTTCTGACTTCCTCCCGTTACCGACTGAACAGGAACGAAGATCGAACCTCCCGTTGACACAGTGGCAGATTCACCTGACTTCACGGTCACCGTTGGATTCTCAAAGACCTTTGCAAGGCCGAGCGCCTTGGCCGTATTGAGTGAGGGCAAGAAACCCGACACAATCGCCTGCAAATCAATGAGCGCTCTTTGTCGGTTTGAGGCCGCAAAGGTGGTTGAGACGTCTGTCAGAGGTGCCCACTTAAACTGAAATTGTCTGAGGAAAGACTTGTTGAGCTCAACAAAGTAGGCTGTCACTTGAATGAGTCGAGCGGCCTTAGCCGAAGCTTTCTTCGGATTCACCGCAATCACGTTCACAATGGAGCCCTTGTCTGTGTAGATCCCTGCGATTTTCTCTGCTCGCTGAGCTTCATCTTCTGAGGCGACTTCACCCTTAAGAACGATTCGATCCTTGACGGTCACCACTTCAACGCCCGCAATACCGATTTCGTCTTTGATTCGACGAGCCAGGATTCTCTGCGTATCTTGAGACAGCGTCACCAGGTTAACGACAAACTCGTTTCCTTGAACGACTTCCTTGATTCGATCGAGGTCAGTCTTCAGATAGACCTCTCCTTCGACCACGATCTTTCGACCCACTCGCCGGTAAGAAAGCCCCTCAATGTCTCGAAACAAAAATCTCAGATCTTTCACAAATTGATCGAGATCGGTAGAGGTCACAAAGATTTGAATATTATCGCGCTGCTTTCCGCCGGTATCAAAAACCAAAAGCGCGGTCTCACCCTCGCGAAGAGGAGAAAGAACCACACGTCTTCTTGGCCGGTCTGCCACCACAGCAACGACATCAGGATTTCCGACAGCGATTTCCCCCACCTCGTAATCAAAGGTCACGGTTTGAGGCATATCTCGCACCAGAAAGATTTCTTTGGTTTTTGCCGCGGAGGTTCCGCCAAAACTCCGCTCAGGAAGAAGCGGCTCATCCTGCGCAGAAAGCGAAAATGAAACCAACGCCATCACGATCAAAAGGTATTTAGAAAGGTGCTGCAAGGACCTGCCCTCCTCGAATTTCGCGATACGCAGGCGGAGGCCCGCTTACGATCGGAAGCTTGATGCCAAACGCTTTGAAAGGATCCTGGTAATCAAGTGGTTGAATTTCGGAGTCGTTGAAATTTCTCAAGCTCAAGGTGATTCGACCAATCGCTTGAGCCAGCACAAGTGACTGAACATCCTTGGGAGAAAGAGCCACAGTCACGTTCTTGTCAGAGACCTCGGGGACTTCGGATCCCACACCGCCTCGAGCAACAGATGCTGTTCGAAGTCGAGCATCTCGACCCACGGCAAGGACTGGAACGTTTTGAAAAATGGTCCGCGTCTCAGCCTTGAGAGCTCCTTGGCCACGAAGCAGCTCTGCGGCAGCTCCCATTCCACCTTTTTCGATTTCCTTGGTACTAATAAATAGAGTGAGCATGATGTCAACGTTCATACCGGGTCGGATATGACCCCCAACGCCAATCACATCTTGATCGTCACGAATTCCGATCGTCACAGCTCTCATGCCATCTTTGACCCTTCGATCGAGCACGCTTTCATCAAACGGAATAAGTTTAGTCAAAAAAATGGGCTCTCCAGCTTTAAGAGTTGTAATCGAAACTTGGTTTTCCACCTGGTCAAAGGATTCGGCGGGCAGCCACTCGGGGCTCATCAAGGACTTGGGCCAGTCGGCTCGGATCGAGAGCATACCGCGGTCAATTCGCTGATTGGGTTGAATATCCACACGTGCAACAACCACCGCCATTTTTTCTCGAAAATCTCTGGTCTCATTGTCGACCGCTTTTTGATACGCAAGAAAGAATGCGATAATTGCAACAGCAGCCCCACCAAGGGCCCACATGAGTGCTCTGCGATTTTCCATGCCTTTATTTTAGAATCTAAAAGCGCTTTGATTCGATGCCCAAGAATTCATTAACAAAGCCCCTCATTGCATTTGAGCAGCGATGACTTAATGCGCTGGAACCTTGCTTCTCGCTCGGCGAGTTGCTGCGCAATGTGTTGAATCGTCATCCGACCTGTATCAGCAGCGATGCGCCCATTCGACAGCCCTTCGAGCTTATCGATTGCTGAATTCAGCCTAATTCTCATGTTGTCGTTATGCTTCAGCGCAGGGTCATCGCGATAGGTTCGAAGGATCTGTGCAGACTCTCCCGCGCCCTGTTTCAACCGTTCAACATTGTCTGTGGAAATAGGGCCGCTTGGCGAAATAACCTCCGCGCGACTCAGAATTTCAACAGCCGCCCGGTTCCTGATCTCGACAGCTAACTTGTTTCGATCGCCTTTGAAATCCTCAGGAATCTCTTCCTTGGATTTTGAGACCTGAATCACCAACTCTTCCGCTGCATCGATTTGTTGTTGAATGAGCCGATCAGTCATTCGTCCCCCATTGAAGGACTCCATAAAATGAGCAAATGGATTCCCATCTCTGTATTCCGCTTCAATGGCATGCCCTTCCTTAAAGGTCATGCCGTAGCCAACAAGATTCTCAGCAATAGCGCGCTGGTTGTTGCCATACATGGATCCAATCAGCTGACTCTTTGCTAGATAGTTTCCGGCAAGTTCGGTTTTGAAATGCTGATCAACTTTCGCATTCAGCGAAGCGATGGCGGCCGCCCCTTTGTCGAGAACGGCTTTCATTTCAGAAGTCTGCTCAACTCCACCCCTCATCTGTCTCAACACTCCCACAGCTTCTCGAGCATCTTGGAACTGAGCGGCCATGGTGCCATCATCAGCCTTTCCGTAAGCAGCCATTTGAAGCTGAAGATTGTCTTCTAGCTTGTTAAGAACCGCTTCTGTTTTCAGAAGATTAATGCGACTTGCATCTTCAGTGATCCGATCATCGGAGAACAGTCCTGTGGATTTGTCGATGAGATCTTTGGCGCCAGGCAGAAACCCTGCAGAATCGACAGCGGCCTTTGGCCCCAGAAGATCTGCCCAAGCATTTTCAATTTGATTGCCAGCTCTCGCCATATCCTTACCAAATTGATCAAGGGCGTTTTTAGCGCCGTCTATATTCTTTTGCACAATGTCGCCCGGAAGAGAGACGAGATTCTCAAGACTAAAGTCTTCAAGCTTAAGCTCTTCGAGGGTCTTTCCTGCAAAACCAAGCGCCGCCAGCCCCCCTCCGGCCATTTGCAAATATCCGCCCAGCTTTTGATCCTCTCCAGCAAGATAGGCGACGTTTGACACGAGTGTCCCCACCCCAGCTGTGATCTCGCCAACTTTGATGATGGTATCAAGCGTCTCCAAGCTGCCAGAGCTTAAAACTCCTACATTGCCTGGCAAACTTGCTAAAGCTGAGGCCGCGCCAAGACCCGCGTTCAGATAACTAATCGGGAGAGCTGAGTCGGGCGCAACTTGCACAAGAAAATTAGTCACAGGTGAAACAATCTGAGGAATCGATTGAATAGCGCCTGCCCAGTCTGGCTGAATGACTCCAGCAAGATTTTTGTTGTTCATCGCACTTTCAAAACTTTGAAGCCCTTGATTAACTCCATAAGGCATAGCCAGCGCAGACGTGGCGATGCTGAGGCCTTGAGAGCTCTGGCCTGCCGCCGACATCCCCATCTGAGTCAGCTGACCCATTTGAGAAAGTCCATACATTCCCTGCCAGGCATGTGCCCAGGTTCCAGAAGATCCTAAGGCTCCAGAAAATCCCACGGAGAAATTAGCAAGGGCATCACCGGCCGCACGAAATGGAGCTGACACCGTATTAATGACCGCCTCTCCAAATGTTCCATCAACCACCTTTGCTCCAGTACTAATCGCTTTTCCTATACCTTCCGAGCCTGCTGCTTGCGCACCAGAACCCGCCGCTGAAGCTGAAGCAGCCAGCGACTGCAAGCCCCAAGCAGCCGCTGAGATTGCAAGACTAACAAGTGAGGAGACGCCTCCCCCCGTAATGCTTTCTGATAAATTCAGATTTCGCTCAAGATCCGCCGCTTCCTCCGAAAGGCTCGGATCGTTTCTCACCAGATCTTTGAGGACCTCTTTGATCAGATCGACATTGTCGACCATTCCAAAACCCATTTTTCGAGCTAAGCCCGCTACTTGCGAGTATTGATTAAAGTGCATGCTACCGGAGTAAAGACCGGTTGAGTCATCAAATCGGCTAGGCGAAGACCCGCTTCCGCTAAGATTCAATGATCGGTTATGCGCAATCGCAA
>JBEIHI010000159.1:0-5043 GCA_040381435.1 Bacteriovoracaceae bacterium
CCCGACGCTCGAAGACTAATGCCATCCTGTGGCTGAAACAGCGTGTTTCCTAACTCAATACTGATTCTGGCTGACTCCACTCCGCGTGTAGTTAATTTCACTCGACCTTTGGCTTGAATCGTTCCCTCTCTCAAAGCGCCTGACAGTCGCTGAATTTCGAAGTCGGATTGATTCGCTCGCAGGTCCGCCTCCACATTGCGAATCACCAAAGGCGAATCCTGAAAAGTCACAAGGCCGCGACTCAGCGCCAAGCGCCCAGAGAAGCCCTGTGGATTCAGCACACCCTCCGTTTCCAAAACTCCCTCTGACCGAGAGAGAGTTGGGCTTAGACCAGAGATTGCCCGCAGGTCTGTTCGCCCAGAGGCACGCAATTCAAATTGAGCGGGTGATTCATAGAAGCCTTTGAGCTGCAACCTAAGGCCATCACTCGAGAGGATGTTGATAGCATCTGCCTCAAAGCGCAGCCACGATGACCGACCAGGCCTGACTTTGAGTCGAAAAGGCTCAACTTTCTGAAGAACTAAAGACGTTCGCTTCACCTCAGCGGTTCTGATGTCAACCTCGCCAGTGAGTCGATTCCAGTGGTTGATCATTCCGGACAAGACAGTTCCGGATTTATCGAACTTTGACTCAGCAGTGAGCTTTCCTGACCCCTGCAAAACGGCTGAAAGTCGTGAGGCCGATAAAAAGCCAACCCATGGTGATAGATTCAAACTTCCAAAATCCAAACCGAGCTCAGTCCTTTGGATCCCTCCAGTCACTCCCGATTTCAAGCTCGCCGACAGACCTCCCGCAAACAGATTCAAGTCCGCTTTCAAACGATCTCCAACCCAATCGAAAGAAAACTTCGACTCTCCCTCTCTCGTTCCGTCAACACTAGCCTCAGCCGTCTCAAGGCTCGCCTGCAAACTTGGCAGATCTCGCTGATAGCTGAAGTTAAGCTTCGACAGGGACTGGAAGTTCAGATTCATTCCTGCGAGATAGAACCAATCGCTGATTCGCAACCGATCGCCCACAAAGGACGCGTTTGAGAAGCCGCGAGCATCAATCGTGAACTCTCCAGAAATCCCCTCGTCTTTGGATCCGAGCAAAAACAGACAGTCTGATAGGTAGAAGACGCTTTTTGACCAAGCCCACTGGGCTGATGCCCGGTGCCCTCTGGATAGTCGATCTCCAAAGCCCCATTTCTCAACAATCACATTTCCGGCCCCTCGAGGCTCATCAACATCCCCAGTGAAGAATCCATCTCCACTCAGAACGCCTGTCGCCAGCCAAATTTCCTCCGGAGTAAAATTCAAGTACCCAAAAAACTCTCTCAAATCGATTTTGTTTACTTTAAACTTAAAGTTCTCAAAGTAGTCTTTATTTCCAGAAGGAAGATAAATCCCTCCGGAAAGACTCACTTCATCGGCAACCAGGGGATCGGCGAGAAGTCGCCGATTCACATAGCGGAGATTGCCCTTTAGATTCCGTGCAACCTGTTTGTTGAGCTGTAGCGTCTCAATATTCGGCTTCACGAGAAGTTCAAGCTTATCCCATTCACCTGAAAGCGATCCGGGCATATCTCCCTTGACCGCAAGAGCGTAATCAAAAAGGGTTCCTGCCTTCCGCCCATCGAGCCTCGCCGTCCAACTCATATCCATTCGCTGTTGAGTAAGACGAGCACTCCCCGACCAGGGCCCAGAACCTACATCGAGTTGAAACTGCAAATTAGATTCGGATGCCGTATTGAACTCACCAGTTACTTTTGCAGATACCGATGGTGTTGCGAAGATCGATCGATTGCTTGTTTTCGTTCGCATGTCCAGATTCGTTAGCTGAAGCTGTAGCGCAACGGATCCAGCAGGCACATCAGAGACCACACCTGTGATCTCGGCGGACCCCGACGCCGATCCGCGCCAATTGTGAAGCGTCTCATCGGCAGAGGCCACATAGTCCCGAATGCTCGCATTTTTAAAATCAAATTTGAGTTGGTAAGTCTGCCCCTTCGTCAGCGGAAAACTTCCCTGACCAACAATGCTCTCGCCACCGGAGTTTGCCGTGAATTGCTTCAGAGTGAGCAAATCCTTCTTGAGCACCCACTCGCTATCAAACAGCTCAAACCGCTTTTTCTTCCACATGAGATCCGAGGCGCTCAGACGACCGTCTCCGTCAATCTGCGCCAAGGGACCTTTGAGTCGAAAGCTCGACTTGAATCCCCCTTCGATGTTCTGATCCCGTAGGAAATTCTCAAGCCTGAAGCTAGTCACACCCTTCACATCCAAGCGAGGATTCACGAGATCACTGATCCTGCCGCTGAACTCCAAGAAGTCTTCGTTCGATACGATCTTGAAGTTCCTGAAATCTAACCCCTCATCTCCAAGACCCGCTCGATCCAGCATGATCTGTCCGTCAAACGGCCCCCAGCCCGCTGCCTTAAGCGAACGAAAAGTGACCAAACCCGAAAGATTGGTAACATCCGAATCCAAGCCCACCTGGAATGTCTCCACTGAGAAACTTCCTTCAACGTCAGCAGGAAAAAGCTTGCTCGACCTCAAGTTGACGTCGAGCCGCGCATCGACCAGTGAAATATTTTGGACCGACGTCCGGAACTTCAATGGAACCACGGTTTTTTTAGGTCGAACGGAGTCCAACCAACGCTCAAGAGCTTCCAAATCAGAGATCCGATACGTCAAGCCATCAATGACAGCCCGGGCAATCACCAACTGATTCAGGGCAAGCAAGGGAAGAGAAAACACAGAGATGCCCAACTCGAATCGCTTCAGCTCAGTTTTCAACTCAGGATTCTTGGGCTCAAACACGATCTGCTCGAACGAAATGCTTGGAGTCAGCGAGAAAACATCAAGATTGGCTGCTTGATAGGAAATCTCAGCTTCAAGCTCGCTTCGAACAATTTCAACCACCCGATTCTTCAGGGCCGATTGAAATGTTTGCGTCCGAACGAACAGGGTGATGGCGACCAAAGCAGCGACCACGACTAAAAAGGTAGACCCCAGCGAAATGCCCGTAATGATAGAAAAAATCTTAGTCAGACGCTTCCAAAGCGCGCGTCTATGGGGCTCGTCTTTCACACCTCTATCTTATCAAACGCGGGAGCTGGTCACATTATCAAAAGGAGACGTCTTCAATGACAGAGCCCATCAATGACGCCCAAGTAAGCTGCAACCTGCCATGATTGGGAGCAGCAACAAAACCCACGAAATTTCCGGATGAAGTTTGCTCCCAGGAAATAGATCCACCGCCCAGTGTCATGACGCCCTCAAAGACAATGGAACTGTCGGATGAAACCTCGTAAATGAATCGCTCATCCACCTTGAGTCTACGGGAAAATGCCAGTGAGACTTGCTGCGCCTGGCCAGTTTCATTGGTCAGCATCAGCTTGATGACTTTTGAGTGATATCGACCTTTGAGGAAGGTTTCAAAGGGTCCCCACGGAAGCAAAAGCTCATCAACCACAAACTTTCGAACATTCTCACGAATCTCGGAGATGAAGAATGCTGACTCCACAAGATATGAACCATGAGTTCCCTTGTAGGCCAGTGCCTTTAAGGGAATGTTTCCCCGATGAAGCAAAACTTTTTTGGCCCAAGCCTTGGCAAAGCTCATTCGAAGCCGAAGATCATTTTGCCCCTCGGGAGGTTGAATGAAGTTAAGATACAGCCCTTCTTTTTCTATCCGCGAAAAGTCGAGTTCAAATTGCGAGGGATCATCCTGGCTGCCAATCACATCCTTCAAAACCTGCAAAACATCCTCAAAGCTGTAGGTCTGCTGTCGATCGAGCTCAGCCATGATACGCCCGAACTCTAGACCACGCTCCGCATGATGAAGCGAACGAGGTGACTTTTCAAAGCCGCGGAAAAAAGGAGCCAGATAAGGCTGAGAGTAGATCTGAACTAAGACATTTCTGAAAAACAGAGGGTGCTGCTTCAAAAGCTCCTTTGGAATAAAAAGCTGATCACCCTTTTTTTGAACGAGAGTTGTTTGGGCTAAGGCTTCGATTCGCTTGGAACATTCAGTCGGAGTTTCAGCAGAAGCAGAAGGATTCTCGAGAAACAAGATACTGAAAATGAGAACCCCTCCGAACACCCCAAACTTCTCCCAACCAAACCGCTTAAGACGGTGAAACCGTTCCCCCTCCAAAAAACGCCCCCTTTAGATCTCCAATAACCCCGCTTTGAGTTTTTCAATAAGGCCAACGAGGGTCAAGGCAAGTTAACGCCCAGCAGCAATTTTAATGCTGGCTTAACGAAACGCGGGATCCAGTTGATCCGACACTTTATTTGACGTACAAGGGGCGTGTTTTTGGGACGTTTGGGCGCATAGCTCAGTTGGCTAGAGCGCATCCTTCACACGGATGAGGTCCCAGGTTCGAATCCTGGTGCGCCCACCATTTTCATGGAGATGGACAGAGAGGGTTTTTTGTGGACAGAAGGCGGGCGCTGATTACGGGTGGCGCCAAAGGAATGGGGAAAGAGTTCACAAAACTTCTCCTGAACCAAGATTACCAAGTCTGGATTTTGGACAACGATCAATCGAGTTTGGCGCAATTCAAAACAGAGTTTCAAACAGAAATCCAAGCGGGTGATTTGCGCATCACCGGGTTGGATCTGTTGGATTTTTCCGCAGTGACTGCATTTCAATACGAGCTAGAATCTCAGTGGGGTCACTTAAGTCTTCTCATCAACAACGCGGGTGTCGTTTTTGGGGGCGAGTTTTCCCGCGTCGAGCTTTCCAATCATTGGAAAACCATCGATATCAATCTTAAATCTCTCATCACCATCACCCATCTCTTTCTTCCCCTCTTGCAAAGAGATCCAAAGTCTCTCCTGATTCAAATGGCAAGTGTGACGGGCCTGATGGGCTTGGCCTATGGAACAACTTACTCGGCGTCAAAGTGGGGTGTTGTCGGATTTTCCGAGGCTCTTCGAGAGGAGCTTAGGGTGACGAGTGCTTCCTCGCCACACATTTGTATTGTTTGCCCAAACTATATCGACACGGGAATGTTTGACGGATCTAAACATCCAATATTTATGCCCAAGCTCG
>JBEIHI010000160.1:0-5020 GCA_040381435.1 Bacteriovoracaceae bacterium
AACTAGGACTTAGGAAACCAGGGAATGAAAACAGATGTCTTTGATTGATAGTCTTTGTAGTCATCTCCTCGACTCTCAAGAGCTCGAGCCTCAGAGGGAGGGATACCTGTGACCCCAAAGAGCAAAATCAACATCACCACGGGGCCCAGCCAAGTCAGCAACCAAATCGAGCTGCCCCATGCAAAAGCTACAAAGGAAAACCAAAACACCCACTCAAAAAAATAATTGGGATGACGCGAGTACTTCCACAATCCTTCCCGGCAGGTTCGCCCCTGATGAGCTCGATTCTCTTTGAAGCTTGTCAGTTGGCGATCCGCCAGACCCTCTCCAAGCAATGAGATCGCCGCAATGACAACACCCATGATTTGCTGGATCGATCCCACGCTCTGAGAAGCCATGGACTGGAGTGAAATCAAAACGGGAACTGAGAACAGTACAATGGCTAAAGCCTGAAACTGATAGAAGAGAAAAAACTTAGCCTGACTCCATCGCTTTCGGAGATCGCTGTAGCGAGAGTCCTCGGCTTTGCCCATAGTTCTACGCCACAAAAAAGTCCCAAGACGGAGACTCCAAATCAAAATGCAAGCTAGCACCACCCACTGAGAAGAGGTGAGTCCCTGAAGCTGTGAAGTATAAAAGAGCCCTAAGACACCAATGCCATAGGCCCACGCCACATCGACATGACTGGCATTGGAGGTCTTCCATTGATACCACCACATCGCTACCATGACTGCGGCAGCAATCGCCCAGCCCCAAAGAATCAGATCCATCACGAAACTAGCGTGTCAAAGTCTGAACGATATTGAAAGACTTTCCGTTCATCGTTCGAATGTGAAACAAGGTTCGATCACCGGCCTTCAAAGCCTTCGCGGTGTCCTTAATCGGAAGAGTTCTTGAAAAGCGCCTCTTCTCAGGATGACAATCATCTCGCTTGAGCGTTTTGATCTTTGGCAAAATCACAACGACCTGATCACCCGCAGGCTGAGCCATGGAGTTCTCAATATCAATCTCATGACAGCTATCAATGAATTCACCGTAAAGCGTTATGCTATAAGAGTTCTCAGCAGCATCATCCTTCTCAACGACCGCTGAGTCGACTAGCGCATAAACGACATTATCTCGACTGTCTTTATTCTGAGCCTCTTCAATCTCTAGAATCGCCGCGGGCCGATCAACCATCTGGGTATGCCACAACTCGTATCTACCTTTTTTAAGCTTCGGCAAATTGACGACTTCAAAGTAAGGAACTTTTTCGATCTTTTTCTTTTCTTCAGGGCAAAAACTGTCTTCGATTCGATCTGCTTGGACAAAGAATGTGAATCGCTGTCGACCTCGATCCATGGGCGCCAAAAAAACTCCCGTCAGAGAGTAGCAGGCATTTTCAAACTCGCCTTCGACCACAAACTGTGGGGTGTCGTTGTCGTCAAAACCCTTTGGAGTAAAGACTTTCGAAACGGGAGCCTGAACAGGGACAGAAAACTGTGTCCCTTGGACCAAACCCCAGAGATCCTGAGCCGAGAGTTGCGATGGAAGAGCACCTGCAACAACAATCAGACAGAAAAAAGCAAATCGCATGAGAACCCCTTTCGGGCCAACACTATCGAGTTCGGCAAGGTCAGAAAACAAAAATGATTGATCATGCCCCTTTGGCCACTGGTCGCTGAGAGTCTCGAATCCACTCACTCCATGAGCCTGCGTAGAGCCTGGGAAGAGGCAATCCAGCGACTTCACACGCCAAAATATTCATGCAAGCTGTCACACCGGATCCGCAATAAAAGACAGGCGCCTTTCCGGATGAATAAAAATTCTCGAGCATCGGACGCAAAACATTCGGCGACTTAAACTTCAAATCTTCACTCAGATTTTGACGATAAAAGAAATTCAAAGCTCCAGGGATATGCCCAGCCACAGAGTCGATAGGCTCAACCTCACCTCGATATCGAGCGGGATCTCGTGAATCGATGAGACACGGAAGAGAGGCCACTTCTGAAACCTCAACAAGCAAATGCTTCTGAAGATTCACACTCAAGTGCGCCCTCTCCGCCAGGACTCGCCCTTTTTCAACAGGTCCACCCGCCTTCAGATAACTGGCCCAGCCTCCGTCGAGAACCCTTACTTTTTCATGTCCCAAAAACTTGAGCATCCACCAGGCTCGAGAAGCAAAAGCCATATCGGAATCGTCGTACGCGATGACAGTGGCATCGGATGAGACGCCCAAGCTCTCAAACCGCTCTTTCATTTGATCAACAGAGGGAAGAGGATGCCTTCCGGTTGATGAGCCCTTAAGACCGCTTAGCTGCTGATCGAGATGAGCATAAACGGCTCCAGGAATATGCCCCTCAAGGTATCGCCCCTCGCCAGCCTGCGCATCCTTGAGGTCAAAGCGGCAGTCCAACCACCGTATGGGCCCTGGAGAGCCCTTTAAAAGGATCTCCAAGCCGCCCCCATCCAACCGAACTAAAGGGTCCGATGTACTCATAGAAAAATCTAAGCCCAGACCTGGGTCGGTTGTACACGGTTTACGACTTTGGTATTTGTTTGCCCTTAGATCGTCTTCTTGGCTAAGACCAAGAGGTGGGTGTGAGCGCTATCCAAGTAGCGTCACACAAAGGGTAAACCAGTTTTAATCAGTTTTGGGGGTCGTCATGAAATCGTTGTTCACTTTGGTGGTATTTTCATTTCTGTGCTTAGTCGGAAGCGCTTCGATTAAAGCCGATGCACAAGAGAAGACTCAGCCGGATTTGGGTCTTATTGAATCCATTGCTCGCATCAAGCGAGTCCTTAGCGAGAATTCCTACTTCATTCAAAATGCTGTGGATCCAACGTCTGATCGAATGGTTCGAGACGTTTTGGTTGAGGATCTCATTCGTAAGATCAAGCAGCTCAGAAAAATCGAAAGCCTTCGATCAGAGATCCGTCATCTGGAAGAGCTTCTTTCGGATAACGACATTTGCGCTTCCTTTGAACAAATTGTGGATCCAGCAACCAATGAATCTTTCCTCGAAGTGGCTCACAAAGAACTGTCTTCAAAGAAAGAGGAGTTAAACGAACTCAACAGCCTCATTTCAAAAGAAAATCCACGGTTGCCTGCCGCCGCCGATGCGATGAAAACTCAGAAAACTCGCGCCTTCCGCTCGATTGAGCCAATGCCTTTGGGAGATTACTGAGGCTTTTAGTCCTTAGGTCCTTTGAGCTCATCAGCTTTTTAAGCTCTCCCGCTGGGATTTAAATGCTTGGCCCCCTGAACCGAATCTTGCAAGCTTTTGACAAGAGAGGTTGAGATGCGTTTCTGGGTGGTTCTGCTTTTGGCTTTCGGTTTAGTGACGAGTCTTCATTTCGGAGATTCACTCTTTGCACGATGTCGTGACACACTCCGCGTTCTTTCTTTGATTCATGACCTTGAATTGCAATCACCTCACCTTCGACCCCCGATTGGAATGAATCGCAAAGACTTAGCCGAACTACTGATCTTCATGCAGGATAATCTGGAATTTTCGGACGCGGAGGTCATTGTGCTTTACGGAAGTCGAACCAATCACTCCGAGGGCCCCAAACCTTTATCGATTTCAGATCTCGACATCTTGGTTCACTGGAATTCTGAGACCTACAGTCCCAACGATCTCTTGAGAAAAAGTGTGGACGCCAGTGATGAGCTTCGTCCCTGGAAAGGCTTACTCGGATTTACGGTTGAGATTCAGATTCCGGGCGTGATGAGCTTTGATAGATTTTTGGAGGATCGAATTCCCCTCCACGATGCCATTGACGAAATGCGAGCGCTGGATGAGGAGGTCCGCACTGAAAACTACGGAGCCCACTACCATCGAAAAGCCTTTAAGGAGCTCATGAATCGTCACAAAACTCATGTTAATCCGGGGGCTATTTTTGTCCTGCGCAATCCGCGCAAAGCCCGCCAGTGGGAGGTTGTGCTTAGAAACCTCGGCTTTAGTCAAATCGTTCATCTCTACTCGGACAGACGATAGTTTTGAGCATTTTTGTTGTGGGCAAGGAAGGCGTTTGCTAATTCCTTAGCCGTAAACAGATCCGAGCTCGTGTGGCGGAACTGGTAGACGCACAGGACTTAAAATCCTGAGGGCCGCAAGGTCCGTGCCCGTTCGATTCGGGCCACGAGCAAACTCCTCCTCATAGACTTTCGGTTACGCAATACTGCAGGTGCACTGACTCGCTTGCGGCCCTCCTCTGGAGGCCCGCCCTCTCTCGCCTCGCTCGCTCACCGCTCATCAGGATTCGGGCCACGAGCAAACTCCTCCTTACATATGGGGTCACGTCTCATTCCTGCACTTCCTGACCCCAAATTCCTCACATCGGTGCCGCTCGCAGACTCGCACCCCCGGAGGGCAGGCTTCAGGAGACTTTGAAGAAGCTCAGCTCGGCGGCAAGGAGCTCCTAGAACGGAAAAACTTCGTCGCGAGCTGGAGGCGTTTCGGGACTTTTGGATTGAACTCACAGCATAGCGAGCCGGTCTTCTTCAAAGGCGGAGGAAGATGTCCGTGCGTGTGCGTGTTGGAGAGCAGCGTGCTCAGCTTAGCGATGACGCGAAGCGAGCTCTTCTCGCAAGCTATTGATATCGGAGGCTTTGATGCGCCGCAAAGTGCATTGCTGCACCGCAAAATCTGAGAAGATTTCGATCATTCTAAGAATGTGTCGTTTTTGCACATTTTATGACGCTCTGCAGTTGAGAAGCTGGCTACAAACACCTCGCTGGCAACAGCTTGCCTCGAGAGACTTCCTCGACGCTAGATCAGCTGCCCCGCGCAGACGCACATCCAAAGATTCCAGAAGATTCCACTATTCTCGTGATCTTACGGCTCAATGCCAATGGATGAGCGTGATGGCATGGACACAAAAACTCGATCTTAGCGTGAGTATGTGGTTTTTGTTTAAAGATTTATGCGCCGCAGGCTGCGCTTTGAGTCAAGGAGGTTGTGTTGCGTATTAATACGAACATAGCTTCCCTTCGCACTCAGACGCAGATGCTGCGCACATCCAAGGCGCTTCAGCG
>JBEIHI010000161.1:0-5005 GCA_040381435.1 Bacteriovoracaceae bacterium
ATCTGCAACCCAGAGATACTTAAAGTAGTCGAGAAGTCGGCCGGGCACGGGAAGTAAATCAAGGTTCCAGAGCAGCTGAATCGCGGGGTAGGCAAGAAAGGGGGCCACCGGCAGGTTGACCTTGCCTGCTTCTCGCAGAGCGTAGCTCAGCGGAATCACGCCTTTGCCGACAATATTGAAGATGCCTGGAAAATCCTCGGCAATTGCCTTTCGAAGGGCCTCAAGCGCATCCTCCTCAGAAATGAATTGCATCAGAGGATCGAATCCCAAAAGAGTGGGAACCACGGGTCTTCTTAGGAGTTCAGTGAAGTAATTTTTAGATCGCGGTCCCACGATTAAGCAAAATCGAAGAATCGTTGTGACCAGATGAGGAGCATCAGCGAAAAGATGGGCCAATTCTCTTTCAGCTTCAACCTTGTCTCGCACGAATCGCGACTCGGCATGCTCGGCCAGAGGTTTATTCTCGGAAATATAATTGGGATTTTTGGGGCTTGCTCCGTACACCATGGTGGTGGAGCAAACGACGAGCTTTCGAACCTGAGAGGCTTTGATCGCGCTTACAATGTTTACTGTGCCTATCACTTCTAATTCGTGAGATTCGGAAGCGTTGCTAGAGGGATTGTTCTTAAGAGCGCTATGAACAACGGTCTGAATCTTGAGCTCGGTCAGTTTTTCCGCGAGCAAGGCATCAGCGCCGGGCTCGGTCAAATCGACTTGAAGAAAACGAAGCTTCTTTGCCTTGCGTCCTTTGGGGCTGTGAAGATCGATGACCCAGTACTCCTGGATCTTGGGGTCAGCTTCAAGTGTATCAATAAGCATTCGGCCACAAACTGTGTTGCCGCCGATGATCGCCACTCGCTCTGTCTTCAATTCCTCAACCATTTTTTTGACCTTTTCTGTTAACAAATCTTGCGACCGACTGATGGGTTTCGCTAGATAAATCACACTATCATGATTCAAAAACTTCCACCTCATTTGATTCATCAAATTGCAGCCGGAGAGGTCATTGAAAGACCGAGCTCTGCGTTAAAGGAACTCCTCGAGAACAGCATTGATGCGGGCGCGACAAAGATCCAGATTGAGTACGAAGGGGGAGGCCTTGATCGACTCACAGTTGAAGACAATGGGACGGGGATTTTAGAGGGTGATTTCCCTTTAGTTTTTGAAGCCCATGCAACCTCCAAACTTCAAAGTCTCGAGGACTTTGATTGCCTTCGATCGTTAGGCTTCCGGGGCGAGGCTCTCGCTGCGATGGGTCAAATTGCTGAGGTCGAACTGGAGTCGTCAACTTTTGCGTCATTGATTGGACATCGGTTGGTTGTGCGATTTGGTGCTCATCAGCCACTGCATCCAGTGGATAAACGAGTGGGTACCCGCGTGAGTTTGAGACGCTTGTTTGCTCAGCATCCGGTGCGTCTTAAGTTTTTAAAGTCTCCTCGCTCCGAGGCCATGGCCTTGAATCAGCTTTTTCGCAAGTATGCGCTCGCTTATCCAGAGATCGCTTTTGAGTTTGGTGAGGCGGGTAAGCCGAAACTCAAGCTGAATTCACAATCAAGACTCGAGCGAAGCCTTTGGTACTTCGACTCCGACGAAGAGGGTTCGTGGTTCTCATTTGGGGGAGCTGAGTCTCATTGGAAGGTTTCTGGTGTAGGATTGTTGCCAGCTCGCCTTGGATCCGTGAAGTCGCAAATTGTTTTGAGGTTGAATCGGCGTCCGATTCGCGACTCGCAGCTTGAATTCGCTGTACGGCGAGCTTTCGATGGCTACACGGAGAATACTCGTGAGATTGCCGTGTCTTTAGATCTTGAGGGTGATCCCAAAGACTTTGATGTGAATGTGCATCCCACAAAAGCAGAGGTTCGATTCAGAAACGCAGAGGGACTCTTTAGCCTCATCGTCTCTGCGATTCGAAGATCGCTTGAAGTTTCTCATCGAGCTTTGGAGCCGGCGCCAGCGCTCTCCGCCCCCGCCGACCCCTGCGCCCCTCTCCCTGAGCGGTTGGTCGCTACCCCCGAATTTTCCATTCGTCCTCTTGAGGTGAATACTCGACAGTTAGGTCTTTCCCTCCCGGTTCAAGCGCTTAGCCCTTATTCATATCTTGGAGTGATCGATCGGACCTACTTGGTGGCCCGGCGAGACGAGGATCTCTATTTGTTTGATCAGCATGCTCTGCATGAAAGAATTCTTTATGAGAGATTGCTGCGCGAGTTTCAGGTTGAGAGCCGAGTGAAGTCTCAGCGCTTACTTTTTCCTCAAACGCTTCGCTTTGAGCAGGCGGAGAAACTTTTGGAACATGAAGAGCTTCTGCAGCGTTTAGGCTTTGAGGTTCGGCAGTGGAAGGAGTTTTCTATTTCCATTTTAGCAACGCCTGCATTGCTGCGACGTGAGCCCGAGAAGATCCTCAAGAAATTTATCGAATGCGTTGAGCTACCAGTCGAGACAATGGCTCGGGATGTGCTTGCGACGATGGCCTGCCACTCCGCTGTGCGAGCGCACGATGTGCTGGCCTCGGCTGAAGTCGAGGAACTCTTTCGTCAATTCGACAGTCAGGATGCGCTCGGCCACTGTCCACATGGACGGCCAACCTTTGTGAGATGGACTGGAAGAGATTTGGAAAAGCTCTTTCATCGGATTTTGTGATGAAGAGAATCTTGCGCGTTGTGTCTGGACCTACGGGGAGCGGGAAAACGAGTTGGGCGAGCCGTCTTGCCGAGGGGCATGGCTGTGCTCTGTTTAATACGGATGCGTTTCAGTTCTATCGTGAAATACCCATTTTGAGTAACCAGCCCGCGGATCGTGACCGATGGCAGTTTATGGCATTTCGTTCGTTGAATGAGCCATTGAATTCGGGAGAGTTTGGGCGGCTGTCTGAATCCGCACTTGAGCACGAGGGAATTTGGGTAGGAACGGGTCTCTATTTGGGGGCGGCTCTTTATGGTCTGGATGAGGATCGAAAGAAGGGCGTTCCCTTTCAGGGTGCACCGAAGCGCGAGTATCGATCCGTTGTTTTTGATCCGGACCGTGCGCGTCTTTATCAGGCGCTCGATCAGCGAGTGGATGAAATGATTCAGGGTGGAGCAATCGAAGAGGGCCGAAGAATCTCAGAGCTCATTCGTCGCGGGGAAGTTGCGCAAGCCAATCCCATTTTGAAGGCCATTGGACTCAAACATTTGTTGTCCCATTTTCTTGATGATCTTTCTTTGGAAATTGCGATTCGCGAGTGGAAGCGAGATACGCGTCGTCTTGCCAAGCGCCAGTGGACGTGGCTTCGAAAGTTCATGCCAGCGAGTGATTCGTGTTTGTGGCTTGATCCCGCGGGAAATCTTGCTGAGGCAGAGCAGTTTTTGATGGGTGAGTAGCCCGCGGAAGTTTGGTTGCTCTTTTTTCAGCAAATCGTCTATAACCCCAAGTAATGACAACCGATCTTTCACCGGCCAAGAAGAAGCGCTATTTGGATTTTGAAAGCCCTCTTCAGGAGCTCGACAATCAGATTAGTCAGCTAAAAGGTTTAAAGCTTCAGGGTCAGGTTGATGTTTCTCGAGAGATTCTTGCGCTTGAGGCCAAAGCCTCAGATTTTTTGAAGTCGACTTACGAATCTCTAAAGCCCTATCAGGTCGTTCAGCTTTCTCGACATCCGGATCGTCCGACGGCGCTCGATTATATTGAGATGATGTTCGATGAGTTTATTCCGTTGCAGGGCGATCGAGCCTTTATGGATGATCGCGCTTTAGTCTGTGGACTAGCTTCGTTGAAGGGAAGAGCTGTGGCCGTGATTGGCCATCAAAAGGGCCGCAGCACCCAGGAAAACATGCAGCGTAACTTCGGGATGCCGAAGCCTGAAGGTTATCGAAAAGCATTTCGAATCATGAAGCTGGCTGAGAGGTTTAACCTGCCCCTGATTACTCTTGTGGATACTCCCGGCGCCTATCCAGGCATTGAAGCTGAGGAGCGAGGACAGGCCGTTGCCATCGCAGAAAACATCATGCTCATGACTTCGTTGCGAGTTCCCATTTTGTCCGTGATTTTGGGTGAGGGTGGCAGCGGAGGAGCGCTCGCGGTAGCCGTTTGCGATCGACTTTTGATGTTTCAATATACAACCTACTCAGTGATTTCGCCCGAGGGCTGTGCCTCCATTATCTGGAAGGATGCGGCCTTTGCCTCAAAAGCTGCCGAAGCTCTCAAGATTACGGCTCAAGAGATTCAGCGAATCGGTATTGCCGATGAGATCGTTCCTGAGCCTTTAGGTGGGGCTCATCGCGATCCTCTCTCGGCAGGCGGAGCTTTGGCCGTTGCGCTGGATAAGCGCCTGAGTGAGTTATCTCAGATCCCTATCGAGGAGCTGATTAAGCAGCGCTACGATCGCTATCGAAAAATTGGAGCGTACTCCAAGTGACATTGAATCAGCTCAGCCCTCAGGACAGCGCTCTTATCATTACGCTGGATGGCCCTTCGGGAAGTGGGAAGTCGACAGTGTCTCACAAGCTCGCCCGGCATTTTCGAGTGCCTTGTTTGGATACGGGAGCCATGTATCGCTCCTTAGCCTTTCGCGCGCTTCGCCAAGGGGTTTCCCTGGAAGATGAGCCGCGTCTCGTGGCTTTGGCTCAGGGATTGAGTTTCGACTTCGGATACGAGGGTGATCGGCCCTGGGTTCGGGTCAAGGAGACGGGGCATTCCGAGATTGAGGTGGGTAAGGAGATTCGCACTCCCGAGGTGTCTCTGGCGGCGTCCAAAGTTGCGAAACTGAAGGGGGTTCGAGAGGTCTTAGTGGCTCAGCAGCGCGAGATCGGGCTTCGAAAGGGGGCCGTTGTCGAGGGTCGAGACGCTGGGACTGTTATTTTCTCTAAGGCGCCTTATAAGTTCTTTTTAACGGCTTCTACGGCTGAGCGAGCTCGTCGGCGATATCTTGAATTGAAGGAGAAATTGGGTGATTCTGCCCCTCCACTTCAAGAGGTGCAGGATGAGATGGTGATTCGCGATCGCCAGGATTCAGAGCGGGCAGAGAGCC
>JBEIHI010000162.1:0-4784 GCA_040381435.1 Bacteriovoracaceae bacterium
AAACTCAGTCGCCGGAAGCGCGTACTCGCTTCGGTATAGGATACAGAACAAAACCGACATCTTTGGGGGCAACCGCGAGAAACCTCAACCATGAATGAATTCGTGAATTCTGTAAAATTAGTGACAATCTCTGTCTTGGTGAGAAACGAATTGATGAACTTCACGGATCTCCGCTTAATGGGAACAAGTGGAGAAACACCATGAATAGAAGGAATGTAGATACCACCAATATCTGAAAGACAGTCGAGCACACGTGTTCGATCGCTCTTGAGATAAGGAGTGGATCGAAGCGATCGAGCAATATCGAAAACCAGATCCTCTCCATCGCCAAAAGCAAACGCATCGATGAACGGGATGAGCGGATTCGGATTCATGGAGACCGCAGCTCCACCCATAATCACCAAGGGATCAGATTGGGATCGATCCTCAGACTTCAATGCCAAACCGGCATGAGAAAGAATTCGCAAGACGTGGATGGCATCATTTTCAAAACTCAAAGTGAATGCAATCACATCAAAATCTTTGAGGGGACGACCACTTTCGAGACTGAGAACCTCTCCACCGGACTCGGGCAAAAAGGCTCGCTCACAAACAACCTCATCAAGATCATTCCAAAGCCCATAGATCTGATGAAGACCGAGATTACTCATCCCGACATAATAGGTGTGCGGATAAACAAGACAGATTTTAAGACGACCCTTCCAAGCCTTTTTACGAACGCCATCCTCCTCAAGGTGAGGCATCTTCAAGTGGCGAAGGGTTTGTGCTGTCGATTTACGATTGGCCCGCAAGCGGCCCTACCCTACCAGGGTCCCTGCTCGGCGAGAAGGGCCTTGATAGGGCAGTCTTTTCAATAGATTAGGTATCAGCCTGCTTACGTAAGAAGGCCGGAACGTCAAAACTCTCGTCCTCAAACAAGGGCATGCCCCGACGAGCCCGAGGGCTTTGCCCAAGGGCTTGGGGAGCCTCCGCCACCGTCAAGTTAACGGCCTGAGCGGTTTCAGCTCGAGACTCAGGTTTTACAATCGGAATCTCTTTCAAGGTTTCGATCTTCTCTTCAGTGGCACGATTAAATCCAGTGGCGATGACCGTCACTCGAATCTTATCACCCAAGGTATCATCAATCACCGAGCCAAAGATGATGTTCGCATCTTCATGCGCGGCTTCTTGAATCAACGTGGCAGCAGCATTGACCTCATACAAGGTCATTGAAGACGTTCCACAAATATTGATCAAAATACCGGTCGCACCATCAATCGAAACATCCTCAAGAAGAGGAGATGAGATAGCATTTTGAGCTGCGATGATCGCTCGGTTGTCACCTCTGGATTCACCCGTTCCCATTAGCGCCATTCCCATTTCACTCATCACGGTTCGCACATCCGCAAAGTCAACGTTGACCATCCCGTGAACGTTGATCAAATCGGAGATACCCTTCACGGCGGAAAGCAAAACGTGATCTACCTTTCTAAAGGCATCGATCAGAGTCAGCTGGTCTGTTGCCAAAGTCAGCAGTCGCTGATTGGGGATCGTGATCAACGTATCCACATTGGCCTTCATTTCCTGAAGACCTTCCTCAGCTTGTCGGCGACGCCTCTTGCCTTCAAAGGTAAAAGGCTTCGTGACAACGCCAACGGTGAGAATGCCCATCGACTTGGCAATTTGAGCAACAATCGGAGCAGCGCCGGTTCCCGTTCCCCCACCTAATCCGCAGGTCACGAAAACCATATCGGCTCCATCAATGGCCTCAGAAATAATCTGAGAATCTTGCAGCGCAGCTTCTCGAGCCACTGCGGGGTTTGCTCCGGCACCAAGGCCCTTCGTCAAACTACCGCCCAGCTGAATCTTCGTGGGGGCGAGAGTGGCTCTCAAGGCTTGGGCATCTGTATTTGCGCAAATGAACTGAACTCCGTTAAGTCCCTCAGCGATCATTGTATTGACGGCGTTACCTCCGCCTCCACCGACTCCAACAACTTTGATTTTGGCTCCTAGTGAATCCAAATCAATCTCTTGTCTCTTTGACATCTCAATTCCCCCTTTTCGTTAAAAGAAATCCTTCACAAACTTCGAGAACTGCGCCTGCAGCTTTCGAAAACCCCTCTTCTCATACAATGAGGCATAGTACTGCAACTCCTCACTGCCCTCATAACCAAGCTGCATCAATCCCACGAGAGACGAATGCGCCGGCGATGAAACCATGTCGCTGAGCCCGCCCAAACCTGTGGGCTTACCGATTCGAACCGGCAGGCGGAACACTCGCTCAGCCGACTCCATAATTCCTCGAAGATGAGAAACCCCTCCGGTCAAAATAATTCCCGAGGGAAGAGCTTCGTCGATTCCTTCTTTGGCCAACTCACCACGCACTAAGGACAGAATCTCGTCGATTCTCGGCTGAAGAATCGTCGTCAGCATCCGTCGACGAATCATTCGAGTGTCATTTCCAGCCAATCCGGGAATCTCAATCTCAGTTTCGAGATCTTCCTTTGTGGTGCAGCCATACTCAGACTTGAGCTTTTCAGCATCCACCAAGCTTGTTTTGAGCCCCACGGCTAAATCGTTGGTAAGGTGAATACCGCCAATCGGTAAAGACCGAATCCACTTCAAAGCGCCTGTCTGATAAACAGCTAAATCCGTTGAGGCAGCTCCAATATCCACAATGCAAACGCCAGCCTCTTTTTCATCTGCCGTGGCAACAGCTCGAGCACTTGCTAAGGAGCTCGCGATAAATCGATGAGGTTTCAAATCGAGCTTATTCAAACAACGCCGAATATTTTCAAGCGCTGTAATCGATCCCGTGATCACCTTGACGTGAACCTCTAAACGCTTTCCATACATCCCCAGAGGCTCCTGAATTCCATCCTGACCATCGATGATGAACTCTTGGGGAACAATCTGAATCACTTCTCGATCAAGTGGCAAGCTGACCGCCGATGCCGCTTCAATCACCTTATCGACATCGATACGGCGAACCTCTTGGTCCCGCAGCGCGACCATGCCCTGACTCGACAGAGTCTGAATATGTGAGCCCGCGATTCCCACGATGAGATAGTCAATCTCTCGGGAGGCTAAGTCTCGGACCTCTCGCAGCGCCTCGGTCAGCGCCATCACGGTTGAGTCAATATTCACAACAACGCCCTTTCGAACGCCGTGTGATTCTGACTGCCCAAATCCAATCACCTCGAGCCCTTGTGGAGTCATCTCACACATGAGAACTCCGACTTTGCTGCTCCCAATATCAATCGCTGCCAATGTAGGAAACTGCTTGGCCATTTTCACTTCTCCTTTTGAGGCTCAACAATCCATCGATCACCATAGGCCCCAAAAATTCTAACCTTTTCAAATTCCTGTTTCTTCAAATCACTTAAAACATATTGTAAGGAGTCCATTCGCTCAGACCACTGCCTTTCAAGAAAGGTCGCGGCAATATCGCGCTCCGCTCGATTAGACTTCTCTGAGCGAGCTTCAACCCAGTGGAGAGTAAACATATTTCCTTCAAACCACGGATCGCTCTCGACTCGAACTGAATCAACTTTCACCATCAAGCGGGACTCCACCTCACGAATCAAAGCCGCCAAGTCCAAAAGAGCCTCACGCTCCACGGAACTCTTGCGGTTGATGTCGTCAAGATGAGCAACTCCGCGATAAACTCCGCGCATCCCCACAACAACAGGTAAATCCGCCAGCCAGCCCTCAACCGAAGGCTGAAGACTCATCACATAACCGGTCTCATCGACGAGCGCCCAACCCTTCTGCATCTTCACCCAGAAGAGCGGCTTTCGCGGCGTCACTTGGATCGCCAAGGTCTGGGGAAATGAGCGACGAACTCGAGCAGAATGCACCCAGCCCTTCTCCACGAGCTCAGCCTGAATACCCTTCAGGCCGACAGTCCAAAATGGCTGACCCTTGTAAGACTCCATCTTCATCTGAATCTCGGATTTTAATGTCTCAAAAAAGCGGCTGTGAGCATCGGAACTCGAAGAAATTTCAACCTCAATCTGCTCGACTTGACCCCCTCCTTGAATCATTGCGCGCCGCGCAAAATCGCGGAGCTCCGCACCCCCTGCTTTAATGGTAGGGAAAATCGTTTTTAAAGCAAAGAAAAAGATGATGCTGACTGTCGTCACGGTGAGCGATACAAAGATAAATCGTTTACCTCGCCACTCGCGGTCTTGTCCCCTCACCTTTTGATTGTGACTGGCATTTAAAAGTGCCGTCAATGAAATGCAGTGCTGACAGAATAGGATCCACTGGGATTCTGAGACATGATCTGCCTCAGTTCTAGAGCCAAGCTCGTGAGCGGACCCGCTCCCAAAATCAGAACAACCCGCCCAGACTGAGCCTTAGGCAGAGCCTCCAATTTCTTCCAAATCTCGTTGCTCGAAAGAACTCGAGGTAACGCCTCTACCGCCGTTGACTTAAACTCCGACGCCATCGCTTCTGAGGTCACACCAGGAATAGGGTCTTCATGGGCACTATAAATCGGAAACAAGAAGACCTTCTGGCAGCGCCCTTCAAAGCTCATGGGAAACTCACGCCAAAGAGCCTTAGTTCGAGTAAATCTATGCGGCTGGAAGAAAACAATGACCTCGCGATCAGGAAACATCTGGTGGAGCGCATCGAGAGTCGCTTCGATCTCCGTTGGATGATGTCCATAATCTTCAACAAGAGCTAGATCCCGGTCCTCATGATGAATCTGAAGACGACGATCGGCGGGGATGAAGTTCAGCAACCCCTCAGAAATCTCCTTGGCGCTCATTCCGAGAGACAAAGCGATTCCAATGGCA
>JBEIHI010000163.1:0-4620 GCA_040381435.1 Bacteriovoracaceae bacterium
GAAATCGCTTCTGTTTTTAGAATATTCTGATGATTCCACTGGGCATTGCCATCTTTGCTTCCATCGGCGCCCTCTGCCGCTACGGCGTTGACTTGCTATTGCCAGCGTCATCGCGATAACGGCCATGCGAAGTCTTGCCTCCTAGCGCCACCTGGTCCACGCGCTAAAACTGGAGATTCCCCTAAAACCATGCTAAGTCCCAATGGATAAAGGGGTGTCTATGAAAAGGGTCTTATTTGCGGTCATAACCATCATGATGGGCGTTGCGGGATTCGAAGCCAATGCAACGGAAATCGTGGATCAACAAAGCGGAAGCATTGAGATTGATGGCGAGCTCTTCTTGATGAAGTCATGCACGACTCAAACCGATTGCCCTCAACCTCATGAGCTCTACCAATGCGTGGAGGGTCGATGTATGGGCGTGGTGCTGCAAAAGTTTTGTCAGACCGATGCGGAATGCCCTTCGTACCATGTTTGTCGAAGTGGCCGCTGCATCGCTCAGTAAACTCCAGGCTCTCTAGGGATTGTTTGGACTTTCAGTAAGCTGTCGATTGAGGGGACTCTCAACTTTCATCGTGACCCCGTTTTTCTGAAGTAAGGTGACGATCGTATTGATCTCCGCAAGACTCCATCCCGCCTGTGAAAGTCTTTCTCGAGCCACAGAGGTAGAAAGAGCGGTAGTTCTCATGAGATCAATAACAGCCCGATACTTGAGTTCAACAGTGGGATAGCGAAGCGGCGTTCCAAAGTGCCCCACCCGCGCATACAAATCCTGAGGGATCTCGCGATGGATCCGGAGAAGCGTGCCGACTTCTTGTTTGTGAGCGCGAAACTCTTCATCGGTCATTTCCTTGAAGTTCTTATCAGCGGACGTGATTACTCGAAAATAATCAGATTCGTCCATTCCAAAATCTTTTTCAAAATGTCTGATTGCTTCCTCTCGTGTTCGAATCACCGCCCTTTGCTTCGAGAGCTTTGAATTGACAAACACCGCTCTCAAACGATCAAGATTCGAAGGCTTCCAATCGGGAACACCCCGCTCGACAAATCCTATCCCCAACACTTCGATGGCCTGATTTCTCGAGCGAGAATCCGTGAGAATGCGGTCTCGCAAAACACGAGCCATCAAGTACTCGGTCTTATCGCTACTTGGATGAACTAAGGCGTGCTGATAGATGAGATCCAGCGATCTCTCAAAGGGGATCTCCTGAGCCCCATCCAAGAGATAATCTAAAACTTTTTTATCGATGCGAGAAAGAAATCCAGCGTCCGACCTTGCTATGATGAAGTCTTCAAACATCTCTCGTTTGATCCTCGCTCGATCAGGATGATTCTTAATCCACCGGTGAAACTCTGTTGTCTCCATCCAAGTATCAAACTGGTGTTCATCGGGGATCTCCGCCATTCTCTCAAGCCAGAAGGTCTGGTTGAGCTGTTGAGCTCGTTCTGCCAGCTTGTATCTCATGGCAATCAGGCCGCGTGCAGGCTTCATCTCATCTGAGCCGATGACAAGATCTAGTTCGCTTACCTGAGATCTCTGCGCCTCCACCCGAAGCCTCATGAGATAGAGGCTTTCAGCCTCATCATAGGTTTTGACTCCAAGCATAAGATCGCCCCAACTTTTGAGGACAAAATCGGATCGAACGGCCCGAAACAAATCGTAGGCATGTCCTCGTTGCTGAATTCCAAAGTCATCAATCGACCTTAATGTCCCAGAAACAGACTTACTCAAGTCCAGTCGAGCAAAGAAATCTCGATAGGTTTGCTGAAGTGCGAGCTTTTCTTCACGACTCAAAGTCTCTGCAGCCGGTCGAACTCGTTGAGCAGGTTGGGGCCTACCCTCTTGAAGACGATCATGGGCATTGTTGATCAGAACAATCGCTTGATGAAAGAGGTCTTGATGAGCAGCAGTCAAATCAGCTCGACGATCAGGATGATACTTAAGGGCCAGGCGCTTGTAGGACTCGCGCAGCTCCTCAGCGCTAAAATTTTCTTTGAGACCAAAGAGCTCGAGGTCAGAAACAGCTTTCATTTCTTCGACTTGTTTTTTCAGATCACGCGCGGAGATACTCGCGATTGTTTTTGCACAATCAGCGTCAAAACCCAGAACAACCCATACGATCAAAGCGCCCAACATCAACCCCCTTGAAAGTGCAAATCGCATGCCTTTCAATTCCTTTACAAGGTATTGAAATCACTGGGATTCAAATAAGATTCCGCATTCTTTTCCCACTTTGAGCCAGATCTTGGCGCAGAGCGCCAGGGAATTGAGAAATCACCGTGATGACCCCCTCGGCCAGACGCGCTAAAATATGAAGATGTCACTGAGGCCTCTTTCCATTCACTACTCTTTTATTCTCTCCGATGGCCGCATGAAAGATTTTGAGATCAACCTCGATCCGGAGACTTTGCTGCAAGTGAATCCGAGGAAAGATGGAGCGCCGTGGACAAGACTTGAGGCCGGTAAATGTTCAAATTGTCCTCTCAAGCAAGAGACATCCCCGCACTGCCCGATTGCTCTCAATATTGAGAAACTCTTTGATACGTTTAAAGATGACATCAGTCACTCCATGGCTCGAGTCACCGTGAAGACTGCTGAGAGAACCTATGTGAACGAGATTCCTCTTCAACAAGGATTGTTTGGAATTCTTGGAGTCTTGATGGCCACCAGTGGATGTCCGGTGATGAGTTTCTTGCGGCCGATGGCGCGACACCATCTTCCGTTTGCTTCGTTTGAGGAGACGGCCGTACGCGTAGTTTCGATGTATCTGATGAGTCAATACTTCAAAAACAAGCGAGGCGAGCAGCCCGATTGGGAACTCTCTAAACTCGATGACTACTACACGGAAGTTCAAAAGGTGAATCAGGGGATTATTCAGCGCTTAAACACCATTCCTCGCGCAGGCGATGCGAATGCTAACTCCATCACCATCTTGGATTCATTTGCCAAACTACTCTCCCTGTCTCTGAAGCGAGACCTTAAGAGCTTCGAGAGCTTGTTTGCTTTGAACTAATACCGATAGCGACGATCAATCAAATCCGGAAGTGCACGGAATATTGCGAGGATCTTGGAAACCAAAGGGGTCTCTGCATTGGCGGTAGGCGGATTCTACACACCGGATACACTCTAGGAACTTGGGGGTAAGTGTCGTGCTCTTCGGCAATATGCGGAGCCGCCTGTACATTGCTTTCATCACAAACTGAGACCAACCCAACTACCAATGAAACCACGAAAAAAATATGAATTCTAAACATACCAACCATTTCAACCTCCTGATCCACAGCACTGCAAATGAAGGGCCACCTCAAGACACCAATGATTCTAGGGTGTCCATCGTAGCTGGGTTAACAAAAGTGACATAAATGATTCGAGGCTCATGCAAATCATTTCGATTTTGAGAGGCTCAGCGCACCTCCAAAACAAACATTCGCAAAATCATCGCGTAAAACTTATACTCTTGCTGAGTGGGGAGCCGAGAGTTATCAAGTTGTGAAGTCTATGACGTGGCGATTGTGGGAGCGGGCCCAGCAGGCTTAGGTGCGGCCACTCGAGCAGCTCACCGCGGGATGAATCATATCCTTCTTGAGCGCCAAGAGATTGGAAACACCATCTTCAACTACCAGGCACGTAAGCATGTGATGGCTGAGCCTCAAAAACTCCCTCTTCGAAGTCACGTGGCATTCGAAGCCACAACTCGAGAGCGCGTACTTGAGCAGTGGAACAAGGCCGTTCAAGAACACAAGGTCAACGTCGCAAAAGCCGACGTCACCCAAATCCAAAAGGACGGCGACGTCTTTACGCTCATAGCATCTGGCCAAGAGATTCGAGCAAAAAAGGTCGTTCTTTGCATTGGCGTTCAGGGAACTCCCAATAGACTCAAGGTTCCTGGAGAGGATCTTCCTCACGTCAGCTACACCCTCTCGGATCCGGATGCATTTGAAGGCAAACACATCATGGTGGTCGGCGCAGGAGACGCAGCCATTGAAAATGCGCTTGCTCTTTGTGATCAAAACAAAGTTTCTCTCCTCAATTTGTCTGATGACTTTCCTCGAGCCAAAGAGACCAACGCCGCCAAGATTCAACAAGCGATCAAAAGCGGGCAGATTAAAATGTATGCTCACTCAAGCTGCCTGAAGATCGAGCCCAATGCCCTCATTCTTCATACGCCGGAAGGCGACATCAAGGTCCCCTGCGATCACATGATCATCCGAATTGGCGGAAGCCTGCCTCGAAAGTTTTTGGAATCCGCCGGCGTTCAGTTCCCAAGCGCCGATCCCTTTGCTGTTCCGCGCGTTAATCAATTCTATGAGTCCAATGTGCAGGGCCTCTATATATTAGGCGCGCTAATTGGATACCCACTCATCAAACAGGCCCTTAATCAAGGTTATGAGGTCATCGAAATCATTGCGGGCTCCCCTCTCGATCCCGCCGATCAACCGCTGATTGATGAGGCTCTTAAGAACTATCCAGGAGAAACCCAAACCAAACTCGCCAATCTCAAAAACTCTCTACCCCTCTTCACTTGTTTTTTGTTTTTATTTTTAGTTTCTACTTCAAAAAATTCAGGATATTTCTTATATAATACTGGATATAGTCCTTCTGGAATGAATTTACCTACC
>JBEIHI010000164.1:0-4604 GCA_040381435.1 Bacteriovoracaceae bacterium
AACCATTGTGAATGAGGTCAAAAATCCCCAGAAAGTCATCCTCTGCTCCGGAAAGGTCTACTATGACCTGAAGAAGCGGGCTGAGGACCTCAAAATCAGCGATAAGATCGTACTGATTCGAATAGAACAGCTTTATCCACTCGATAAAAGTCGGCTATCCTCTCTTTATAGAACATATGAGAAGCTTCCCTGGGTTTGGTGTCAGGAAGAACCGAGGAATATGGGAGCTTGGACTCATATGAAAATGAGCTTCCTCGATGAGGGCTGGTCTCTGACGTATGCGGGTCGTCCAGAATCCGCAAGTCCTGCAACAGGATCGTCGATCCAGCACCAACGAGAGCTTGAGGAGTTCTTAGCTGCAGCGTTAAAGCTATAGGCTGAGAATTGAGTGTTGCAGGAGTTTTGTTATGTCAGAGTCCATTGATGTTGTCGTTCCCACAATTGGAGAGTCCGTCTCTGAGGGCACCATCGGAAAATGGTTTTTTAAAGAAGGTGATTCGGTTCAAAAGGACCAACCCTTGTTTGAACTCGATAGTGATAAAGCAACTCTTGAAGTTCCCGCTTCTGCCTCAGGCAAGCTCTCAAAGATTCTCGTCCCTGCCGGCAAGACCGCATCTGTAGGCGCCAAAGTAGCCGTGATTGAGCTTGGAAATGGCGCTTCCGTCAGAGCCAGCGCAGCATCTGCCAAAGCTGAGGCGGCTCCCAAAACCGACGCGGCAGCTGCCGCTTCTGCGCCTGTGGGAGCCACCAAGGAAGCTCCTGTTGCCGCTGCGACACCAGCCCCTGTGGTTGATCTCAAAGGTTATAGCCCCAGCAAGCGCAAAGCCATTCGAGAAGGGACTTTGGCACCCTCAGCGCCCGCAAGCGCCGGACTCTTTGGAGATGACTCCGCTCGTGAGATTCGAAAGCCCATGAGCACGCTTAGAAAGCGCATTGCTGAGAGACTTTTGGAGTCTCAGCAAACAACGGCGACGCTCACGACATTCAACGAAGTTGATATGAGCCGCTCCATGGAGATTCGAAAGAAACTCAAAGACAGTTTTGAAAAGCAGTATGGAGTTAAGCTCGGCTTTATGTCCTTCTTCTCAAAGGCCGTGATGCATGCACTCAACGCTTATCCCGATGTGAATGCGCGCATTGAGGGTGATGAGCTCGTTTATCCTCAGTTCATTAACCTGGGAATTGCTGTCAGCACTGAGCGCGGTCTTGTAGTCCCAGTGATTCGTGATGCTCAAAATCTTTCGTATGTTCAGATTGAGCAAAAGATTGCTGAGCTTGCCGAGAAGGCTCGAGCCGGAAAACTTCAGATTCCTGAAATGCAGGGCGGAACTTTTACCGTGACCAACGGTGGTGTCTTTGGATCCTTGCTTTCAACGCCGATCATCAATCCACCTCAGAGTGGAATTTTGGGAATGCATAAGATTGAAAATCGTCCTATGGCGATCGAGAAGAATGGCAAGTATGAGGTGGAAGTTCGACCGATGATGTACATCGCTCTGTCCTACGACCACAGACTCATCGATGGCGCCACTTCTGTCGGATTCCTCGTAAAGGTCAAAGAATACCTAGAGACCGTCACCGAAGATCTTGTGAAGGCCTAAAACAACGTCATTTTAAAACAATCACGGGTGTCGCTGCCTCTGCAATCAGAGATGAGCTAAAGCTCCCAAGTACCAGCCTCTTAACAGCGCCGGTCTTATGAAAGTGAACCGCCGCAGCGGAAGCCTTCAACTTACGAGCCTCTTTCACAAATCTCCGAGAGATCGCGCCCAAAGAAATACTGTCTTCAAATGCCACAACAACCTGCTTGGGACTGATTTTCAGTCCGGCCTTGCGTGCGAGCTCCAAAATCCTCTCCCGAGGATAATCAATAGCTCGAGCTTTCCCCGCGGGTCGGTCGAATAAAAGATTCACCTCAGATTCGTTCCGATTTGAAACATAAAGAAGTCTCACTCCAGAGGACGATGCAAGCTTCAACTGGCCAAGGGACTTAACGGCCCCTTTAAGTTCGGCAACGGTTGTACGGAAGGGATCAACTGCAAGCACTATCATCATGCCTCGAAGCTCTCACAGAAAAACGCCTAAATCAAGCTACCGAATATGCGGCAGTTCGAAGGTACGAACGAATTCCAAATACTCGTTTTTACCGAGTCGAGAAACAAGCGGGAGTTTTGTTGAATCAATGAGCCCCTTATCATCAAGAATGGAATCATCATTGATTTGAATCGCAACGGCGTTTCCAAGAACCAACTGACCATTTCCCGGCTTATCTCCAAAGCTGATTACCTGACGAAGTTCACACTCCACACTGATGACTGCCTCTTTGAGTCGGGGAGCTTTCACAAAGCTCGAGGGAATCGCTGTGAGCCCTACCTTCTCAAACTCTGAAACTCCGTGAGGAAACTCTTCACTGCTTCGATTCATCACATCAGCCAAAGGACGAGTTACAACATTGTGAACAAAGCATTTTGTTTCCTGAGCATTGAGTAGCGAATCCTTTTTTCGGCCATCTCGTCCAAGTGCTGGAGAAAATCCGAGCACCGGCGGATTATTGCCCAGCATATTGAAGAAAGAATAAGGCGCAAGGTTCGGAACTCCCGACGCTGAAATCGTTGAGATCCAACCAATCGGTCTCGGACCAATAAACCCCAGCATCAACTTGAACGTATCCGCAGGACTCATTTCGGAAATTTTAAGAAGACGACTTCCCATTACTTCCCTGCCGTGATCCACGATTTCCAATAATCGCCCAACTCAAGACCTCTTGCAAACGAGGTCACTTTGAGAGGCTTCACCGTGTCCACCATCACCGCGACTTCATCGGTTCGCTTCTTGGACCCTTGATTCGCAAGAGCCTTGGGATGCGGGCCGTGATTGATTCCTCGCGGATGAAGGGTCATGAAACCTGCGCCCATATTGTCGCGGCTAAAGAAATCCCCCTCATGGTAGAAAATCACTTCATCGTAATCGATGTTGGAATGATAAAACGGAACTTTAAGAGCGCCTTCTGGTTCCTCCAGAGGCCGGGGCAAAAACGTACACACAATGAACTGATTCGTCACAAATGTGGCGTTAATGCTTGGGGGCAAATGAGCAATCGAGCTCAAAACCGGAGCAATTTGCGATATTGGCAAAACAAAAGGATACAAAGTGCCGCACCATCCCGCCAAATCACAGATATCGTGAGGATACTCAATCTCAGTCAGCACGCCGTCTTTTTGAACTCGGACGGTTGATGAAGAAGACGACTGGCGATTGGCACTGAAGGCTGGAGTCTGAAGCCCCTCTTCATGAAACAAAGCTTGCTGTCCCAAAATGCCCGTCTCTGGCTTTTTGTAAGTGCTTGCAAAGTTCTCAAGGCGAAGAAGGTACGCTGCCTTGGTGTGAAGTCTCCATGTCACACCTTTAGGAACCATCACATAGTCACCCTTCTTGGCTTTCAAAACTCCAAAAGGAGATTCGAGCTCAAAGCTGCCGTCATGACAAAACAGCAAATCCGATGCATCGGCATTGCGAAAATAAACCGAATTCGATTGCGTCACCAAATGCAAGTGAACCGCAATGTCGGCATTCCAAAACAACGTACGACACGACTCAAAAAAATCTCCTGAGACTTTCCCTTCGGCTTTGCGATAGCACTGGGGCTTAAGAAAATCTTCCTTGGTCTCATCTTTAACAGGCCACTGAAATCCAGAACGCTTGATAGACGACCATGAGGTCGGGGGCTGCTTCGCATACAAATGAGAAACAGGTCCAAAGAAACCCTCGAGTCCAATCTCTTCTTCAAAGGTGCCCTTCGGCAAATTCAAATGCGGCCGCTCTGCCACCGTTCCTTCTTTGCGGTAGAGTTTCATTTGGGCTCCCCAATACGATTGGAAATCATTGGACCATCGGGCAACCAGCGAAGGGTGACCGTCTCGCCTTTGTTGAGCCATCGCTTTTGGTCCTTACCGATATTATGCTCCATCAAACAGCCAAGACCCATCGTTCCGGAAGCAATGACTTCTCCTGGATACACCGTGCAATTTTTGGAAGCACGAACCAGCATCTCTTCAAAAGAAAACTGAATCCCCTTCCAATTCTTTTTAGTCAAGAGCTCGCCACCAATCTCAGCGGAGAACTCAAGATCATAACCTTTTGCAGAGCGCTTTGATTCAAGCTCATCGGGAGTAATAATGAAGGAACCAAAACTTGTCGCGAAATCTTTGCCCTTTGTCGGACCCATATTGATTTTCATTTCAAAGCGCTGAAAATCGCGGGCTGTCCAATCATTAACGAGCGTGTATCCGAAGATGGCTTCGCGAGCTTCCTCGAGACTGGCGTTTCGAAGTTCTCGTCCCACAACTGCGGCAATCTCAAGCTCCAGATCCATTTCCTCAGATCCTTGCGGAAAGGGAATCTCTTCAAACGGACCGCGAAAACTCAAGTGGTTGGAATAATAAAAAATCGGCGCCTCATACCACTCGGGAAGCATGTCAGCCCCTCGGCCCTTTCGAGCATTTTTGACATGCTCCTCAAAGCAATAAAAATCTCGAAACATCACCGGGGTAAATGGCAGCGCGTAGTCCGCGGGCTTCACCTGTATTGCTGGCAGTGAATTCAGT
>JBEIHI010000165.1:0-4556 GCA_040381435.1 Bacteriovoracaceae bacterium
CAAAGAAACGTACTTGGACGGCGAGCACAATGGATCGGGTTCACTCCCCCATCAATCAATTTCATGTTTGGCTCGATAAAAACGGCCTTTCTTTGGAATTTTTGAATGAAGCCGATCTTAAGAAATATATTGAATATTGCAAAAGTCGGCAGCTGGGTCGCGAATCTTTGCGCGTACTTTTCAGTTGCCTATGTCATTATTTAAAATGGCTTAAAACCAAAAAAATAATTCGTATTAACATTGATAATGTATTTCCGAGTTCGAGCCTTTGCGCGAAGCCGCTTCCGGAATCTCTTCAACAATTCATTTCTTTTATGAGCGTGAATCTACGACCGAATACAATAAATTATTATCAGAATTGTTCCCTCGATTTGCATAAGTTTTTAAGGCGAAGAAATAAAACTGTTGGCGGAATGGATCGTCGAGATTTTGAAGGATTTCTTGAATCGATCTATCATCGCGGTTTATCCGCAAGTTCTCGAGTGCAGTGGATTATTTCAATTCGAGTCTATCTGCGGTGGCTTTTTGAGCACGGATTAATTGAAAGAGATCCAGATGAATTTATTCACATTACTGATTTTCCAAAAGTTCCAGACTATTTGCCTCGACCGCTACCAGTCACAACTGATCAAGAACTGCAGCGACGATTCGCAGCGTCTCCAAATTTTTATCAACAATGTTTACTTCTTATGCGTTGGACTGGAATTCGTGTCGGAGAATTGATCGATCTTTCATACGACTGTATCAAGATAGATTCGACTGGAAATAAATTTTTGAAGGTTGAATTGGGCAAGATGAAAAACGAACGTCTCGTTCCACTACATCATCAGGCAGTTGATCTGATTGAAGCGATTCAATGGGATACTTGTAACCACTTTGCAAATTACGGAGGCAAAGGGGTGCCTCTGAAACTTCTCAATGATCCACATGGTCGGATCGTTATCTCGGAAACCTTGAGAAAAGCTTTGGCCGTTGCAGCTGAAGGATTAGAAGATCGTGAGAAAATTACTTCGCATCGGCTCAGACATACTTACGCGACTGAACTTTTGAATGCTGGCGTAAGTTTTTTCACTTTGATGAAGTTACTCGGACATCGGCATTTCAAAATGACCATGCGTTATGCGGCCGTTACTCAAGAGACGGTTCGAAAAGAGTATTTCACAGCCCTCGATAAAATCTCGGACAATATAGATATGCCGGAGTCGGTAAGGCCTATTACTCCGAACGCCAACCCCCTTGAAACCTTGCCAGATTTGGTCAAATGGCTTCAAGTCTCACCAGACTCTCACAAGCTCTCAGATCGGGAGTTAAAGCTCCTCAGTCGAAGAATCCAGCAAATTCAAAGAGATATTCAGGCTTCGTTTGAAAAATCGGGAACATTAGACCCGGCCTAAGCTCGCTTCCGACTCATTGTGTGGTCTATGTAAACTAGAGTTGTTTGCTGATGTTGCCAGTTCAAGATGACATCAGAATCTGGCGGAAACTCCAGACAAGATGAAGTCGGATCTTCTTTGGTAATCTTCCAACTCCCGCAGGCTATAGCCTCCGCCGGGGATATGGGCGTACGCGACAAAGGCTGCCACATCAATTCCGCTATCAAAAATCCATCCCACGGACACTTGCTGGAACAGGGTAAAGCGAGAGGCCACTTCGTTGTCATTCTCAAGGCTTAGGAACTGCACTCGAGGCGTGAAAGAAACATACATCTTCTCCTGAGGATAATACGAATAAACTCCATACAACGCTGGCGCTAACCCGAGCTCCACTCCCAAACCATAGTGATGAGTCTGCTGGTGAGAGCCCAGCTGGAAATAGACGTCGAGTGCCGAGAAGACCCAGCTAGATCGGGCAACAAGCTGAGTTGCGTATCCAAATCCTCTATCCTCTGAGTAGGCAGAGGCCCACTGTGCGAAAAGCTCAACATTCACATACGACCAGCGAGTATCGTTGACATCAGCAGGAAGCTCAAGACATTCAACTCAGTGTGAATTTGTTTCGAGCTCAAGACGCCCTCGCCCACTTACTGGTTGGACAGTAAGCAGGGTCTCTAATCACAGATCAACCCTACTTTCCGGCGCTACTCTTTCCTACTGCCCTGCGAAAAAACGGAATAACGTGCAGCTCTGTGCTGCATGAGTCGCTCTCGATTCCGGCGATGACGAATCCATTTAAGCGCAGCATAAACTTGACGGCGTTCATTTGATCGTGAACAGAGCCTTTGCTCAGAGCCAAAAAATTAAAAGCTATTGCGCGTCTTCTCCATCGACCACAAAATATGAACGGATGAAATTCATGAAGTTTTTATCAATTCTATCTGTCGTTATTATGGTCGGCGCGCTTTCGGGGTGCTCCAGCAAATACAATAAGGACGCCCTTCGGTCGACGAAGCGTGTTGCTATCGTTAGTCTCTATGCCAACGAAAAAGTTCCAGAGAAACGCGGACGCGGTTTGGTCAAGGGATGGGATGAAACCTTTAAGATGCGAGTCGCACAGGATTCTGCAGATATCTTCTCAGCGTCGCTTGCTCAAATCGGATGGACGGTGGTTTCTCCTGATCAGGTAGTGCGCTCTGACGCTTATCAAAAAGCCTTTGGTAAAAATCAATCAGAACCTCAAAGTAAGCTCGAAGCTCTTGGTAATAAGATTGGAAGTTTTCTGATGGAACAGCGGCGAAGGAATTACTTTACTCCCGCTGGAATGCATCCCATTGAACTGAAAGACCAGGAAGCTAATACCTACACATGGGGTACTGGTGCAGATCAAACTCCGAAGAATCTTTTGGCAAAGTTTGCCAAGGAGCTGAATGTGGACGCTGTATTGTTGGTTCAGCTGGATTATTGCTACGAAGGCGGCACTTTCACTTCCTTTGGGGGGCTCGGCGAAGCCTTTATGACGGCAGCAACTTCCTTGAAAGCTGTAAACCAAAAAGGACAAATGATTATCAATATGGAGGATCTCGCCACCTGCGCTGATGTGGATACTCGGGCTGCCTCAAAGGGTTCAGTCTTTATGAATGGGGGCGATATTGTGTTCGGACTTGGAGTAGGAACTCCCGGTTCGGACCAGAGTGTTGGTCAGTTTGTTACTCCTGAAAAGCTGCAGCGATTGTTTGGCGAGGCGACACGTTCCTCGGCCGAAATCGCGGTGCGAGATATCAAAAAGGGACTTAAATAAATTATTGATCTGAGATCGATAGGTGGGCGCTTCGGCGCCCACTTCATTTGCGATGAATCTTCAGAGTTACTATCGCACTGAACTTAAAGTTCAGGGCACCAAGATTCCTGAGCTGCGCAAAAGGGCGAGATCGCTTCCCCTTTGGTTGAGCCACGAGCTTAGCTCGAAAGCCAAGGCCTACCTGAGGACCCGTTCGTTTGAAGAAAGATACATCGCGTTGTTTCAACTGGGGCGTTGGGCCGAGTCAGTTTCTGCTCAAGAAGCTGCAGAGGAGCTTTGGACTGGAGTTTGGGTGGAGGGTGTCGAGAACTGGGCCCATAGCGATTGCTTCTCCTCTTTACTGTCCCGTGTTTTGGACAATCATTCCAAAACTGAAAAGCTTTATAAAGGGCTTCAGTCGTGGGCTCGACATTCGAACCCTTGGAAAAGACGCCAAGCTCTCATTGCTCTCTTTTACTTTGCTTCCACGCGAAAGCAATATCCTGCCTTTCGTTGGGTGCGGTCGACTCTTTCTCAATTGTGCAATGATTCCGAGTTCTACGTTCAGCGCGCGGTCGGTTGGTGTTTGAGAGAATCGTTTTCTGTTTATCCTGAGCAAACGCTGACGTTGTTTGAAAACAATTTACTCAATTGGTCAGCCATTGCATTCACGACAGCCATCGAAAAACAAAAACAAAAAGATCGCAACAAATGGAAGAAGCTGCGGCGCCTCAATAGGCGTCAATCGCTCGATTTCGTATAGACTCTAAGCTCCGGTGATAAAGAGACTTTGACCTCTCCTTCTTTCTGTTGCGGGAATGCTTCGCCCAGATCATAGAGATTTCTTCCATCGTAGCTTTCAAGAAAGGATCCAGCGATGGCTCTCGACTCGTATCGTCCATCCTGTGAATCTTCGCCGAAGTCGATGACGACGAATTCCATCTTATCCTTCACGCAGTACCAGGCTTTGTGAGTCACTTCTTTGTTTTCGTCCTCGTCGAAAGTTGTAATTGAGTCCTGCCCTATTTTAAGAGCTTCTTCTGGACCTTCAGCAGTGCTGCTGACCCAGCGGCCTTGGAGACCTTTTGGAATGACTGTTCCCGAACAGGCCGGAATTGGTGAGTCCGCAAACAGCGCAGTTGTAGTGAGAGAGAGTGCGAGAGTCATCAGAGGTATATTCATGGATAGATTCCTTTTCTGTGTTATCAGTTTCGCTTTGGCCTCAGCCACGGAATGAACGTCATATACACCAATTTGTAAAAAGATGGAATAGGACCAAAGGGGTCATTTTTTGGCTCTCGTACTGATGTCCACGTGAAAGTGGGTGATTGCAGAGCGATTCGCAAATGCTTGAACAGGGTATCTCCTGATCCTACAAATGACTCCGCTCGTCCCATACGCAC
>JBEIHI010000166.1:0-4545 GCA_040381435.1 Bacteriovoracaceae bacterium
GATCGTACGACTCAGTGGGCTCGACGATCTCGTGAGAGTCGATCGCGATTTGATTTGGCGATGTTTCCCATCGTTCAAGGGGGATCGTTTCCCGAATTGCGGCAGAAAAGTCTAAAGGCCCTGATGGATTTGGAGAAGGGATCTAATCCTTGGGAGGGTCTTGCGATTGGGGGCATGAGTGTGGGCGAAGAGAAGCAAAAGTTCGTTAAGACTCTCTACGATTTGCGCTCAAGTCTTCCGACGGATCGCCCTGTTTATCTGATGGGTGTAGGAACGCCTCGAGATTTGGTTTTTGCGGTGGCCTGCGGTGTCGATATGTTTGATTGTGTTTTGCCTTCAAGAAATGGTCGACACGGAATCGTCATGACTCGTCATGGTCGTTTGAACATCATGAACAATCAGTTTCACGATGATCCACTCCCTCCAGATCCAACGTGTGCTTGTCCAACGTGTTCTAAGTATTCGCGATCGTTTATTCGTCACTTGCTCTATATCGAAGATGGGCTCGGTGGGATGTTGCTGACGCTGCATAACATTTATTACTTCTTGAATCTGATGTCCGAAGTTAGAGCTCATATTCAAAACGGAACGTTTTTGGATTTTGCGACAGAGTTTCTCAACGACCCTCGCAATATCTTTTTGGGCTCTGAAAAGGGCTTCAATAGCTACCCTCAATCTTTTTGATGCACCGCCTCTGCGAGAGAGCGTAGCGTCATGCGCCTGATTTCTTGTTTTGGAAGCCGCTTTGAGTTGCAATAGAAGGATATGAAAACAAGAAAAACGCTGATCGTTCTTGCGGATTTTCAACGCTGGTTTTTGATTAGTTTTGTTTTGTATGTGATGGCATTCGTCAGTGTGTTTGCCGTCGGTATCTACGCTTACTTTCAGATCGTGGCTAAAAATATTCGAGACGTCGCGGGTCTTCTCAGCCAGACGCAGATGGATCTGATCGAGAGGCATCTGCAGCAAGGGCTCTATGCGCTCATTGCTCTTGTGGTTATGACGGCGGTGATTGCTGGTTTTTATGCTTTGATTTTCAGTCGACGAATTGCAGGTCCCATCTTTGCGCTCTCAAGACATTTGGATCGATGTATCGAGAACAAAAAATTGGAGCCTCTCACTTTGCGAGAGGGCGATTTGTTTAAGGATATCGCCGATCGATTCAATCGGCTGACTGAGCAGGTTTTGTCCGATCGACGTTAGGATAGCTGAGGGGGAAATTCTTTGAAGTTTCATGTGATTGCTGGCTCCCTGTTGATTGCATCGGTTGTCATGATCTATTTGATCTTGGCGGGTGTGCAGTCGGATTTTGAGCAGGCGTCTTCTCAGATCAAAAAGGAAACCTTCGAGAGCTTCAAGGCTCACCGAGACAACAAGCGATCAACCGTTGTGGAGACGGTCTATGAGCAAAAAGAAGAGCCCGCTAAGGTTTTCAATGATCGCCAAGGCAAAGCCTCCGCTCAGGTCGTCAGTCGATTGAGTGCGGCGGATGAGCCTCAGGGACTCATCGTTGAGAAGATTGATGGCATTGAGTACTGGTGTCGAGAAGCTCCGGTTCAAAAGCTCCGTAGCCCGGTAAAATGTCTTTATCCGTCTTCATGTTTTGGTTGTGAAAACTCCCATGTGATTCCGCCCGAAGTGGAGGCAGCGGTTCCGTTTTGTGATAATGGCCGCCAGGCTGCACTCTTTAGTATTGAGTGCTGTCCGAGCGGCATTAGTGGAAGTGATTTTGACTGCCCATCCGCGCGTGAGTGCTTGCATGCGGATGCCGTACCCAAGGACTTTTGTACCTGCCAAAACCGGTCGGACTGTAAGATGATGCCCATCGGTGACCAAATTCAATGCGTCTGTATCCAGTAAGGTTCAATTAGATCTTTACTTCAAAGATCCTTCTTCTTAGTTTTGGGGCTTATGAAAGCTTTTGTATTCTCATTACCCCTTATTTTCATTGGATTTTCGTCGAATCTCCTGGCTCAAGAGGCCCCGGCTCCCGCTACTCCAACAGGGGGTGGTGGCGCCCAGCTCATCGGCATTGTCTTAATGCTCGGTGTATTCTTTTTGCTGGTCGTTTGGCCCCAAGCTCGAAAGGCCAAGAAGCATGCTCAGTTTCTGACTTCTTTGCAAAAGGGTGACTCTGTTTATACCCAAGGCGGACTTTTTGGCCGCATCCATGGAATCGCTGAAAAGGTGATCACCTTGGAAATCGCACCCAAAGTTTATGTTCGAATTGATCGACAGTCTGTTGCAGGAAAGGATCCTTACAACGGCAGTTTGACAGAGGGGGTTTAACGTATGAATTTCAAGATGGGCGTTTTTTTGGGAGTGCTAGCTCTCTCGGTGTTTTTCTTTATGCCGAGCGTGCTTCCTCCGGATTCTCCGCTTAAACGATTTTTTCCTGGAAAAGAACTCAATCTCGGATTGGATCTGAAAGGTGGGATCCACGTTGTTTTGGGTGTCGATGTTCAGAGGGCACTTGATGTTGATTTGGATAAGTATCTTAATTCTCTTCGCGAGCGAATGGATGAGAAGAAGATCCCGTTTCAGTCTGTCACTCGCGCGTCCAATGAGCGTGCGATTTTGGTTCAGTTGAGAGACCGAAAGGAGCAGCCAGCTCTGGATGCTCTGCTTCGCGATGACTTTTTTGGTCTGCTGGCTCCCGACGGGTTTGAGGGGGGATCGCAGCGCCTGATTTTGGATGAACGACATGCTCAGCAGTTGATTCGTGACTCGCTGGAGCAGGCGAAAGAAATCATTCGAAATCGAGTCGATGAGTTTGGAGTGGCTGAACCCTCGATCCAATTGCAAGGTGAGGACCGAATTGTTGTTCAGCTTCCTGGTGTTCAGGATCCTGCTCGAGCTGTTGAGTTGATCGGAAAGACCGCGCTTCTTGAATTCAAGATGGTGGATGACTCGATGAGTCCTGCACAAGTGGAGGCTTTGGTCGAAAAGTTTCGAGCTGAAGCGGGATTCAAAAACAATTTCAATCGTGCGGATCTTGAGCGTCTGAATAAGGCGATGGCTAAGAGCATTCCGCCGGGAACTCAAGTTTCGTTCGAGCGGGAATTGGATCGCAAAAGCCGCGAGGTGACTCTGCGCCCGTATTTGCTGAAATCCACAACGCTGTTGACGGGTCAAGCTTTGGAAGACGCGTTCGTTTCCCAGGATCCACAGACCCAGAGGCCACAAGTTGCTCTTCGATTTAGTCGCCCTGGTGCCCAAGCTTTTGAAAAGATCACGGGCGAAAATGTAGGCAAGAGCCTGGCGATTTTGCTGGATGGGGTGGTTGAGTCCGCTCCTTATATTAAGACTAAGATTGAAGCGGCATCAGCGGGTGCAGTGATCGAGATGGGAACGGGAAATCGTGACCAGGTTATCAAAGAAGCTCGAGATTTGGCTTTGGTTTTGAGATCGGGTGCTTTGCCGGCCCCCGTTGAAGTTTTGGAGAACAGAAGCGTTGGAGCGAGCCTCGGTGAAGACTCAATCGCTGCCGGAAAAGAAGCGGCGCTTTGGGGGAGCTTGCTGATCATTTTGTTCACCATTCTTTACTATCGCTTGAGCGGCATGCTTGCGGTTGTCACGTTGGGCGTTAACATTCTAATGCTGATGGCTTTCATGGCTTTGTTCCAAGCCACGCTTACCTTGCCGGGTATTGCAGGAATTGTTTTGACCATCGGTATGGCTGTGGATGCCAACGTCATTATCTTTGAGAGGATTCGAGAAGAGTTGAGAAGCGGGAAGAAGGTGCGGGCAGCACTGGATGCTGGATTCTCAGGTGCTCACACAGCTATTTTCGATTCCAACCTCACAACGGTTCTCGCAGGTATTGTTCTCTACAATTTGGGAACCGGTCCCATTCGAGGATTTGCTGTGACATTGATGGTGGGTCTCTTGATCAACTATCTTTGTGCCGTTGTTTTCTCGAAGTGGATTTTCGATTGGTATTTTGATCGACGAGAAGTGAAGTCGCTTTCAATTTAAGGGAGTATGAAACGTGTTTGAGATTTTACCTACGACCCTCAGAATTCCGTTCATGAAGTTTAAGTGGCCAATGACGATCATATCAGTGGCACTTACCGGCATGGCGATTTATTTTATTGCAACAAAGGGCTTTCGCTATGGCGTCGATTTTGCCGGCGGTGTTCAGCTTGTTTTGGAGATGCCCAAGGATTCAACCATCGATGCTGAGCAGCTTCGGAAAGCCAGCGAAGCGTTGAAGTTTGAATCAGTGTTTGTGCAATCGTTTGGGAGAGAGGCGGATGGCGCGCGAGAGTACATGATGCACTTCCCGACGAATCTTCTGAATGAGACCACAGTCACAGCGAGTGTGCGTGAAGCTGTCGGTCCTTCCGTCAAAGCCTTTCGCTTTGTGGGAATGGAAAAAGCTTATTTAACCTTAGATCAATCGATGCCACTTGAGGCGCTTAAGACCTCCTTGAAAAAGGTGAGCTTTGGTTTGGTGGAGCTTCAGGATGTCTCTGTTTTTGGTCGAGAAACTCAGAATGAATATCAGCTGACGTTCTCATCGATGGCCAAGGCACTGGCTGC
>JBEIHI010000167.1:0-4491 GCA_040381435.1 Bacteriovoracaceae bacterium
CAGTCGTTTTTGTCTCAATCGTCGTCCCAGTCGCGCTGGACCGCTCTCAGATCCAAGCCTCTTTTGCTAGGTGTCGCGGGAGTTTTTGTGCTGGGCTTGGGGTTTTTGAGTTGGAAGTTGATGGCACCCAAGGCCCCCGCGGTCGTTGAGTCCGAATCTCAGCCTCCGATAGCTGTTGAAAAACCGGCTGCAGAGTCCCCAGGGGAGGTCTCCGACGTCAAACCTGAGGCTCCCGCCGAAGCTATTCCTCCGGTTGATTCTCAAAATCTTGCGGAAGAGGCGCCCAAGCCCGTGAAGCCGGAAAGTCGCGCTGTCAAAAAATCTTCCGCCGTGATTGTCTCTTCCGCGCTTCCCTTGAAAGCTAATTCATCTGTGATTTTGTTTTCTCAAAACAATCAGCCTGGCTATCGGTGGACCTGGGGTGAGCCCTCCTCGTTTTTGTTAGCTCGTGATGCTAAGTTTTCTAATCTCGTTGTCAAAGAAACCGAGCTCCGAAAGTCATTCGATATGGGGCGCTTGAACTCTGGGACCTATTTTTGGCGAGCCGGAAGAGAATCAGGTTCTTTGGCGGTCAAAGTCTATCAGCCTGCCAAGGATAGGCGAATTCCCGTGAGCGTAAGATCCAGTTTTGGAGAAGCTGTGGAGCTCGACTTGAATCCGTGGACTCAGAATCTTAAGTTAGACTGGTCGGGTGGGCCGCGTGCGAGTGCTTATGTTTTGGAAGTCTCAACGGACGCTGACTTCAAGAACCTCTTGTTTCGCGGAGCTCTTGTGCAGACGTCGTATGTCTTGGACCGTGTGTTTTCGGAGACTCAGAAAATATTTTGGCGCGTTTCCTATGAAGATGAGAGTAGGAATGTCTTTTTTGTTGAGCCCGTTCGATCCATTCAACTTAAGGTTGCTGGCTTTGCCCCGCGACTAGATTTGAGCCGAATGGCGGGCGCCTTGAAGTCTGGATCCAAGTTTTGGAGTGTGGACATTGGTGCTCCTGCGACGGCTTCGATTCAATGTCAGATCGTTTCGAGTGGCGGAGCGCTCACCTCGGATTGGACCCCTTTGAAAAAATCAACTTCATCATTTGGGGCGAGTCTTGGTGTTAAATCCAGCCCAGCATCCTTGATTTGCTCTTATCGAGACAATGGAGCGGAATCATTCCTGGTCATGCCGTAAGGCCCCTGCGCATGAGGAGTGCGGCACTCAGTAAAGCCGCAAGCAAGATAACAAAGGGAAGCTGATCTTGATTCTGCTCACGATGCGCCCCGATTTGACCGCAGGCAACTGACTTTGCAAAGCTCGAATTGGCTGACATCGTTCGCAGGATGGTGACGGCTCGGCTTGTCACTGTTGCTCGGTTGCCAGAGCTGTCTTCGATTTCGAATTTCAACTGGAAGCCCTGCTTCTCACCCGAGAAGTAGGCGAGAGTGTCTGTGACAATCGTATGCATGGGAGCAGTGGCTACAGAATCGCCAGACGCTAAAAATGAATCGCCGCTGAAATGCCTTGAGCTCATTTCAATCCATTGAGAGCCCTCAGCTGTTTTGAAGGAAAGCGATTTGATGACGATACCATCATTGGTCTCTCTGTCGAGAACGCGGAAGTTCACCAGGAATTTGTAAGCATCGTTAGAATCGCGTGTGATGGTCAGGGCATCAAGGATGGGCGCGTTGTTGAGTGTCTGAGTGCACAGATACTTTCCATTTCCGTCCGATGAGTTTTGATAGTTATCGTAGACGGTGACTTTGAAACAGTACGGCTCGCCCGTATCGAGCTGATCCACGGTCAGCTCTGTCGCATTTTCATCGTCCGTCACGCGCGATGTTCCATCATTAGGAAACACGGGGACACCATTTTCATTGTATGTCTGGGTATAGGAAATCTTGTAGTTGATAGGCTCCTGGCTATCCTGAGTGATCGGAGTATCCCACTTCACTTTGATTGAGAGGCCGTCTTCCATGGGTTCTGCCGATTTGATGCCAGCAAATGTAGGAGAGACAATATCATCTCCTTGGTCGAACGCTTTACCCTCAAGACAATTCACCTCGCGATTGTTGCTCGAATCGAGTAAGCAGCTCTTGATGCAATAGGTTGTGTTGGGTTCGAGATTGCTTATGGTGCCGACCTTGAGACAATTTTGAATGCCGAGTGTGTTGTCCGTATAGGACTTGATCGCATCAAATGGCAAAATCGTCGCAATTGAGTTTTGTTCATAGTCTTCATTTTCACATGCGGTATCAGCCGATTTGAGTTTGACTTGAGTTTGAGAGAAGAGATCCGGTGAGTTCTCACCATGATCGACACCACCCAGATATCCATCTTGGTGAATATTGCACAGGAAGCCCACAGCGTCTCGGCCCGAGGGCTGGGAGATAAAGCGAACCTGCTGGAGCAACAGACCCGAAGCATCTACAGTATCCCGGCGTGTGGGTCCTGTCTGATCGCCGAAGCTTTGTGCATTTGATCGATCCGACTGTTCAGTCGCATTGAGAGCCGTGACAAAGTAGGAGATGCCATCAGCATCCGGAGCTGGAGCTGCTGGATCCATCCAGGTAACCTGTCCATTTTGAATCATTGGATTGGTCAAACTCGCGACAAGTTTGAAGGGCTTTATGTTTTGATACCATTCACCCGAGCTGAACGCGTCTTCAAGTCCAACTCTTCGCCAGATTTTGTAGCCTGTAGCTCCAACGACATGAGTCCAAATCAGTGATCCCACACTAGAGCCGTTTTTCTCAAGAGCTGGTGAGTCAAGACCTGGAGAAAGCGCTGGATCATAGAAGTAGCTGACGCTGCTTGAGGGTGATCCGGTGGCGCCGTTATTGGGTCTTTGAATCTGAACAAAATATTTTCTTTCACCGGCACCGGGGGAGTGCATCTCCACATCGACGGCGATTTCAATCTGCCCGTTGTTTCCACTGGGGATTAGAGGAGAGCCAACGATCTGAGCTCCAGTAGTGGTGATCTCTTTGAAGATAGCTGTTGATCCCGCCTCTCCCGAAATGGACGCCCCAACAATGATATAGCGATTTCCTCGAGGATTTGAGGGGCTTGAAGCGGGAATGGTATAAAGTCCCGTCGCAACCCCTGGAGTTGCTGATGTCGTTGAGAATTGAAAGACCTGGGACCAGCTTCCCCACAAGACTCCAGCGCCTTGCTGTACAACATCTGATCGAACACACCAGCGATAACTTGTGGCGGGGTCCAGTGTGCTCCAGGCCAAGGACGTGTTGGAGGTCGTCACAGCATTCGCTTCGTTGTCGACGCATGTTTGAGACGAGGGAACAACGCGAACATTGTATCGAACTTCGCAGCCTGTGATGCCGAGGGATACTCCCGACCATGAAAGATTGGGGACGAGTTCCACGCTGGTCGCCGAGTTTGAGGGAGTACTGAGAGTGGGTGCACCAGGCAGAGGGCAGCCAGATCCCTGAACGCTAAATGCTAAGCTGGGTTGAGAGGCGTCGGCAGAGTTGCCCGCACTGTCCGTGGCAGTGCCGGCCGCAATTGAAATGATCGCTGAGACGGCTGCTCCAGCAGGCGCAGTACATCCTGAAAGCGTTATGGTTCGGGGGTTTCCCGAGGGCGATACAGAAATGGCACAAGAGCTTAAGGCTGGCATGCTTTGAATGTTCACGTAACTGGAATTGAGTGAAATGGTGTCAGCGCCTGAGTAGTTGACGGTGTAGCTCACACTGCCGCCAGAGTTAACGGAAGTAGAGGAGGGGGAGCTGATCGCAAGTGTCGGCGCAACAGTATCTTTAATAAGTGAGATTGAGGCTGAGGCCGAGTTCATGGAAGCCGTCAGAGCCAGATTGCCCTCAGTAAGAGCGGAGAGTCCTGAGAGGGTCGTTGAGTAATTGGTGCCGTTACAGGTGGTTGAGTTGCTGAGTGAGCCGAGGGTGACGGAGACAGCAGCGCCACTCAGGTTACAAGTCCCTGTCACAGTCAGAACATTGCCGACATTGGCGATATTGATAAATGAGCCAGTGAGGGGAGAGGTAATGGTGATGTTGGCAGTGGGGTTCACATCGACGTTATTGCTTGGGCCAGCTGAAGCAGCTTGGTTTCCAGCAGCATCCTGAGCTGAGTTTGAAGCGATGGAGAAGTTTACAGAAGCTGTTGAGCTGACCGAGCAGCCTGTGAGAGTCACTGTTCGAGTTGAAGTTCCCGATCCTGAAACAGAAGCTGCGCATCCGGTCATTCCTGCAGGAGCGTTCACCGTGATTTGCGCATTTGAGAGTGAAACGTTTGAAGCGCCTGAGTAGTTGACGGTGTAGCTCACACTGCCGCCAGAGTTAACGGAAGTAGAGGAGGGGGAGCTGATCGCAAGTGTTGGCGCAACAGTATCTTTAATAAGTGAGATTGAGGCTGAGGCCGAGTTCATGGAAGCCGTCAGAGTCAGATTGCCCTCAGTAAGAGCGGAGAGTCCTGAGAGGGTCGTTGAGTAATTGGTGCCGTTACAGGTGGTTGAGTTGCTGAGTGAGCCGAGGGTGA
>JBEIHI010000168.1:0-4478 GCA_040381435.1 Bacteriovoracaceae bacterium
GTGACATATCCGTCGACGTCAGCAATGATGGCCGTCTGCTCTTTCGGAGCTCGCGCTTCGAACAGTTCCGCCACTCGAGGAAGACCTCCGGTAATGTCCTTCGACTTAGCTGTCTCTTTGGCGATCTTGGCCAAAATATCTCCAGCCGCAACCTCTTGACCGTCAGCGACTCCGATTGTCGAATTGAGCGGCAACCAATATCGAACCTCAGTATTGGTTTTGGGGTTGATCAAGGTCGCGCCCGTCGCAGGATCCACGATCAAGATACGAGGACGCATGTCTCCAGAGCCCTTGTTCTCGAACACAATCTTACGGGAAAGACCGGTGGCGGCATCTCGCTGCTCTTTATAAGTCGCACCTTCCACCAAATCCTCAAACTTCGCTCGGCCCTTGAACTCGGTCAAAATTGGGGTCGTATACGGATCCCAATCAGCAAGAACCTGGCCCGGCTTAACTTTAGAGCCTTCCGTGACTTTCAATCGACAGCCTGAGGTCAAGCGATGTCGCTCAAGCTCACGACCTTCGGCATCTGAAATAATCACTTCAGCACTTCGGTTGAGAACAATCACATCACCAGCTTTGTTTTTGATTGATTCAAGCGTCGCAAATGAGATTTTACCTTCGTTACGAGACTCAATCGTACTTTGCTCTGCCATCGCAGAAGCTGTTCCCCCGATGTGGAACGTACGCATGGTCAACTGTGTTCCAGGCTCACCGATTGACTGCGCAGCAATGATACCCACAGCCTCACCAACGTTCACCATATGACCCCGAGCCAGATCTCGGCCGTAGCAAAGAATACAAATGCCTCGACGGCTCTTACAGGTAAGAGGGCTTCGAAGGGTTATCTTAGAGATTTGATACTTCTCGAACTTCTCAATGACTTCTTCATCGATCTCCTCATTGGCCTTCACAATTGGCTTCTTAGTAACAGGATCTTTAATATCAAAAAGAGCAACCCGTCCCAAAACTCGCTCGCTCAAAGGCTCAATCACCTCTCCGCCCTCAACGAGAGCTTCAGTGTCGACTCCTTCAAGAGTGCCGCAATCCAATTCGGAAACAACAAGGTCCTGAGCAACGTCCACAAGACGTCGAGTCAAATAACCAGCGTTCGCAGTTTTCAAAGCGGTATCCGCGAGACCCTTACGAGCACCGTGAGTTGAAATGAAGTATTCCAACACCGTCAAACCCTCTCGGAAGTTCGACAAAATAGGTGTTTCGATAATCTCGCCTGATGGTTTGGCCATCAAGCCCCGCATACCAGCCAACTGTCGAATCTGAGCGTTTGAACCCCGCGCTCCGGAGTCAGCCATCATAAAGATCGTATTGAAAGATTTCGACTTCACGGACTCGCCCGTTCGATCAGCAAACGCTTTCTTCTTAGACTCAGGTTTAGCCAAGAATTCCTGCTGGCCCAAACCACCCATCATATCTTTGGCAATACGATCCGCCAAATTGGTCCAAATATCGATTACCTTGTTTGAGCGCTCACCGTCAGTGATAATACCTTCCGCGTATTGCGACTCGATCTCTTTGACTTCTTTCTTAGCAGAATCCAACAAATTTTGTTTGGTCGCCGGAATTGTCATATCCTTCATGGCGATTGAAATTCCAAACCGGGTTGCAAATTCAAAGCCCAGATTTTTCAATCGATCGGCCATCAAAACAGTTTTCTTCTGGCCAGCTTTCTTGAAGGAAACCTCGACGAGTTTCGCCAAAGTCTTTTTGTCCATTTCCTTGTTAACCAAGGCGAAAGGAACTTCTTCCGGAACAACCGATCGAACAAGAACTCGACCACAGGTCGTCGCCTCTTTCTTGCCTTCGATTCGGCAGAAAATTCGAGAATTGAGACCAACTTCTTCAGCCTCATAAGCAGCTCGAACTTCATCTGCGTTCAAGAAAGTTTTACCCTCACCCAAACCATATGGCTCTTCCCGCGTCATGGAATACAATCCCAAGACAATATCTTGGGTCGGCGAAATGATCGGCTTACCAGATGCTGGCGACAACAAGTTGTTGGTCGACATCATCAGCACTCGCGCTTCAAGTTGGGCTTCGAGAGACAGAGGAACGTGAACAGCCATCTGGTCGCCGTCAAAGTCCGCGTTAAACGCAGTACACACCAAAGGATGCAGTTGAATCGCCTTTCCTTCGATCAAAACGGGCTCAAATGCCTGAATACCCAAACGGTGCAAAGTGGGGGCACGGTTCAAAAGAACTGGATGCTCTTTAATCACTTCTTCCAAGACATCGTAGACTTCGGGAGCCTCAAGCTCGACCATTCTCTTAGCAGCCTTGATCGTGCTAACAAATCCTCGCTCTTCCAACTTGTTAAAAATGAAAGGCTTAAACAACTCGAGAGCCATCTTTTTGGGCAAGCCGCACTGATGCAGACGAAGGTTTGGCCCGACGACGATGACAGAACGACCCGAGTAATCAACCCGTTTACCGAGAAGGTTTTGTCGGAATCGACCTTGCTTTCCTTTGATCATGTCAGAAAGGGACTTCAAAGGACGCTTATTCGTTCCGGTAACAACCTTTCCTCGTCGACCATTATCGAACAATGAGTCAACAGCCTCTTGAAGCATTCGCTTCTCGTTACGCAAAATGATCTCTGGAGCATCCAACTCAATCAATCTCTTGAGACGATTGTTACGGTTGATCACTCGACGGTAGAGATCATTCAAATCAGAGGTTGCAAACCGTCCGCCATCCAAAGGCACTAGAGGTCGCAAATCTGGAGGAAGCACAGGGACCACATCCATGATCATCCAGTCAGGCTTGTTATCCGACTGCAAGAAAGCCTCGATAACTCGCAATCGCTTCACGAGCTTCTTCTTTTTCGCCTCAGATGTCACATCTCGGAGCTCATCTCGGAGCTCTTTTCTTAAGGTACTCAAATCGAGCTTGGACAAAAGCTCCTTAACAACTTCAGCGCCCATACCGGCAGTAAACTCAGCACCGAACTGGTCTTGAGCTCGCCGAAACTCGGCTTCGCTCAACACTTGACCGACCCGGAAAGGCGTTTCACCCGGCTCAACGACAATGTAAGACTCATAATAGAGAACTCGCTCTAACTCTCTCAGAGTCAGATCGATCATCGCTCCAATACGAGAGGGCAAGCTTCTTAAAAACCAGATATGAGCCACGGGAGTCGCAAGCTTAACGTGCCCCATTCTCTCCCGACGAACCTTGCTTTCGATAACCTCGGTGCCGCATTTTTCACAAACAACACCGCGGTGCTTCATCCGCTTGTACTTGCCACAGATACATTCGTAATCTTTGACAGGCCCGAAGATGGCTCCACAAAACAATCCGCCTCTCTCTGGCTTGAATGTTCGATAGTTAATCGTTTCTGGCTTTTTGACTTCACCATACGACCACTCCAGAATCTGTTCCGGAGAGGCAATACTCAGCTTAAATGCTTTGATGAAGCTGGGATTCTTTGGCTTTTGAAATAAGTTAAAAAAGTTTTCCACGTTCGACCTCCACTACACCTTAAGCTGATTGACCTTCGTTGTTTTGATCCTGAACCAGCTCAACATTGAGACCGAGAGCTCTAAGCTCTTTGGTCAAAACGTTAAACGACTCTGGCAAACCAGGCTCCAGGTTGTATTCACCTTTGACGATCGACTCGTACATTCGTGTACGGCCAATGATGTCATCGGATTTAACTGTGAGGAATTCTTGCAGAGCGTAAGCCGCACCGTAAGCTTCCATTGCCCAAACTTCCATCTCTCCGAGACGCTGGCCTCCGAACTGAGCCTTACCGCCCAGTGGCTGCTGCGTAACGATCGAGTAAGGACCAATACTTCGAGCATGGATCTTGTCTTCGGCAATGTGATGGAGCTTCAACATATAAATTGTTCCCACCGTCACTCGCCGCTCAAACGTCTCTCCGGTTCGACCATCAAACAGATAGACTTGGCCATCCGTTGGAAGTCCGGCCAAATCAAGAAGTCGAGAAATCTCACTCTCATCTGTTCCATCAAACACTGGAATCGCAAGAGTCACGCCTTCACGAAGCTTCTTCGCAAAATCGACAAGCTCTTCACGCTTAGCGTCTTTCAAGAACTTCTGAACGCTGTCCGCTGTATAAATTTTCATCAAATAGCTTCGCAGCAATTCGACTTCAGCATTTTTCTCAAGCATCTGATTGATCACCCGTCCAATTCCGGACGCAGCTCCACCAAGATGCGTTTCAAGCAACTGACCGACGTTCATCCGGGAAGGAACCCCCAAAGGATTCAAAATGATATCCACAGGTGTACCATCCGCAAGATATGGCAAATCCTCTTCCGGCAGAACTCTGGAGATAACCCCTTTGTTTCCGTGACGTCCGGCCATTTTATCACCTGGCTGGATTTTGCGTTTGATGGCCACGAAAACTTTAACCATTTTCATGACACCAGGTGACAATTCATCACCACGTTGAAGTTTTTCAACCTTGTCATCAAAACGAGCTTTAACGTCATCAA
>JBEIHI010000169.1:0-4450 GCA_040381435.1 Bacteriovoracaceae bacterium
CGGAGACTCAATGTCCGATTGGCGCTTAGAGGTCAGAAGCATGAGAAGAATATCTCGAATCTGAGTCTTTCGACTGTCGAGCTCAGCTTTGACAGGAGGCTCTGTACCGGCTTTAAGATCAGGAGGAGTTTCAAGTTCCAACTGGATCTCAATCTTAAGGAAGCGAGGACCTCGACCGTCATCAATCAAATTCACAATGAAGGGATCAAGTTTGTAACTAGGACCTGCGAGAGTTTTAGGATCCTTCACTTTTTCGGGACTCACTCTCTGCTCAGCAACCGATGGCTCCTTCAACGCAGCCTCTTCGGCCTCTTTGGCCCCAGACATCATTTTCAAAACCACAACAGCAACGGCAATCAAGACCACTTGAGATGCGATCAAGATGATGAGCCAAAGTGGAATCTTCTTTTTCCCACCGCTCTCTTCTTCTGTTGCCTGTTTCTGCGCTGCTTCCTCTGCCATAGACTCCTCCCCCCGCAAGTTTCCGCGATGTGAAAGAAGCAAGCGCTGTACCAAGAAGGTCTTCGAGTAAACCCCTCGTATGATTGAGGATTTTTTTGCGTCAAATAAAATTCACCGCATCAAAGCGTCAAAGACTTGATCGTCGCTCGTCAACAGATCGTCATGCTGCGCGGCAGCAGAATAGAACTATGCAACATCGACTTCAACGGTAGGACGCTGACGTCCCTTCCAGACTTTCAATGAAGCTTGGGGCTTCAATCCCACGTATTCGATGAGGGCAAATGTGCATATGAGATGAGACCCCATTCGATCGACTTCCAAGTGAGTCATCGAATTCCAAGTTCCGGTATTGATGTACTCTTTACCCACTCCCATTTGCCGAAAAACGGGGCGATGATTATGACCAAAGATGACGAGATGAAGATCATCGCGAGTCAGAAGAATTTTTTCGGCGGCGTCGTCTAGATCAGGAAACAAGGGGGTTTCCACAATCATCTTGAAAGTCTGACGGGCCATATTCTTGCGCCTCGGATCACCTCGAAATCGAGAGCTCACCAGAAACTTGAAAATTTTTCCAAGCGTCCAAAATCCAAATCGAGGTGAGAACAAAACCAACCATCTAAGATACAAAGTAAATGGCAATACCTTATCAAAATGAGGCTTCACTCTCTTGATGGGATTCACCACATGAACCAAAAAGAGGGTCCCCCAAGGATTGTTTAAAATAGGCTCTGGTAGACCATCGCGAATAAAGTATTGGGAACGATCAAAGGAGTTTGCCGAATCATACTGATTGCCATGCTCCACGTAGACTCCATCAAACTCATAGGACTCGAGATAAAAGCGAATCGACTCCCCAATCGCCTCTCGAATAAGTCCCTGGACAGAGGAAAACAGAATTCCCGGATCATGATTTCCCATCACCATGACAATCGACTTACCGGGAAGACTGATAAAGTGACGCATCGCATTAATCACTGCTCTATGACCATTCATGATGCGCCGCATCCGACGCAGCGCGGTAAGCTCCGTCACAACATCCGCATCGATTTCATCGAAATCAATCTGGAGCAAATTAAAGAAGTCCCCGTTGATGATGAGTTCGACTTCAGCATCCTCATAGAAACCTGAGGAATAGAACTCGAGAAATTCAATGAACTCCCGATCGTGGAAAAAATCCTCTAGAATATTCAACGAGCCATCAGGATTGCGGTGGCCCGCGCCCAAATGAAAGTCCGAAACAACAAGCTTAATCTTTTTTGAGTTCATCCTTCGGTGGCTCGGCAGGCCCTTGACTAGAGTTTGGGCCACTTCCCTCTTGCTGTAAAGTCTCCTGCGGACTGGTTAGCGGGAGCTTTTCAAAAACAGCCACCGAACCCATGGCGCCCACCACGGACTGAACATCCTCTTTCAAAGAGTCTTTGGTTTTGTGGGACCTCAACTCCAAAATCAAAGCGGATCGAGTCAGCTTAAACGAAGTGACCTTAAGGCCCGCCGCCTTCTCAAGCTGATCAATCAATTGCCCTGCATTAAGAGCCTTATCGGTGACGATCTCCACATTCCAGTCTTTTGACTCCAACGTGGGGCCGACCTCAACTTTGAGCCCCTCAAAGGCCGCAGGATAGAACTCAACTTGATAACGAAAGCTCAAAAAATCGCCGGCATTCTTCTCCTCAATCATTTGAAAGCTCTTCACAAAACGAGATGCAGATTTGATTCGCTGCTCACGAACTGAGGGTGGCAACTCCTGTGGCAAAGAAACGTCCATAGCTTTCTCAAAAGCTACAGACTTTGATTTGTCTCGAGCAACGTTCAGATTTCCTGACTCAATCGCAACATCAAAAGAGACTTCGATACCCTGGATTGTGGCAGTGGGAGCAGCTGACTCCTGTGCGCCCACGACCAAGACTGACGAAATCAGTAAACCGGTGCCGAATAATCCGAAACGACGAATCCATTTTTTTTCCACTGTTCAACCCTCTTCACTGGTAAATCCACCGTCATCTCAACGAAGTCGGCCTTATAATCCTGCTGAATAATCCTACCTTCACGATGCACGAGGGCCAATAGATCACCTCGCCCCTGAGGTAACAAGAGTCGTACTCGCAAATGCCCTCCATCTAGGGCCTGAGAAATCTGCTCAATCAGATTCTCACAGTTATCTCCCGTAAGAGCCGACACAAAAGCCCGTCTTGGACTGGAGGCCAGATTGAATCCGCCGGCCACCAGATCGATTTTATTGAAGACTTCAATCATTGGCTTATGAAGACAATCTAAATCCATCAAAACCTGCTCTGTGGCCCGCTTGTAAGACTCCCACAGAGGTGCCGAGGCGTCGATGACATGGATCAAAAGGTCAGCATTTTGCACCTCTTCCAACGTAGACTTAAAGGCCTCAACCAGTTCATGCGGTAGTTTGCGAATAAAGCCGACGGAATCCGTTAACAAAACTTCTCTATGATTTGGCAACATCAGTTTGCGCGTGGTGGGATCCAAGGTTGCAAACAACTTGTTTGCCGCAAGAACGTCTGAATGAGTCAACCGATTAAACAAGGTTGATTTGCCTGAGTTTGTGTAACCCACGAGGACAATCTGAGCCACGGGAGTGCGCTTGCGCTTTTCTCTCTGCAGATGCCGAGTATTCTCAACTCTCGCGAGCTCCTTCTTGAGCCGACCGATCTTATCACGGATCATCCGCTTATCGAGTTCGAGCTGGGTCTCCCCCGGACCACTCATCCCGATTCCGCCACCCTTCTGTCTTTCCAAGTGACTCCACAATCCGGTCAATCGAGGCATCAAGTAAATCAGCTGAGCTAGCTCAACTTGCAACTTTCCCTCTCGACTTTGAGCTCGCTTCGCAAAGATATCTAAAATCAGTGCTCGTCGATCAATCGTTCGAACCTTAAAAATTTCCTCCAGATTTCTGGATTGCCGAGGCGAAAGCTCGTCGTCGAAAATAACCAAATCAATATCAAAGCGCTGACAGGCTTCCGCAATCTCATTCACCTTGCCACGATTAATGAAAGTTCCGGGATTCACACGATCCAATCGACACGCCCAAGCCTCAACAACTTCCGCTCCCGCAGTGGTTGATAACTGTCGAAGCTCCTCGAGAGTGTCTTCAATATCTGGCTGCTCAAACTCTCGACGCGTTTTGAGCTTTGGATTGAAGGTCCCGATGAGAAGAGCTCTTTCTCGAACGTTTTCCATGTGACTCCGAGTGAACCCGGACTTCTCACGCTAGGCAATCAAATCATGAACAAAGCTATTCCAAACGAAGAGCGCCATCACCAAACTGACTTGCCAGCCACGCCATCAGCTCAGGATGAGTTTGAACGGCAAAGGCCGTATTGAGGGTGACAAAAGACTGCCTCAGCGCCACGCCTTCGACCTGGCCATCTGAGGGAATATGAACCTTCACTTTGATGGGGCCTGGATAGGCCTTGAGCTTTTCCGGAAATGCTTGAAGCCGATCAATGTGAGACTTTTGCTGAAGCTGAATATGCAACTCTTTAAAAGAAACCTGCGCGAGATCTGAGACATCCCGAGCGATGAGTTTCACCATCTCACCTTCTGTACTGACTTGAGCTTTCACCAACAAGAGTCGGTCATTGACCAACAAGGACCCCTTGTCCTCATACAAATCAGAGAAAACAACGATCTCAATCTGATCTTCGTAATCCTCAATGGTTGCGAAGGCCATTTTGGTGCCCTTTTTTGTGAAGATCTCTTTCACAGAAGATATCAGCCCTGCCACGGAGATCTCGGTATCTCGTGATCGCGGTGGATTCTCTTTGATCTTTGAAATCGCCTGAGTTTTGAAACTCTGAAGAAGAGCGGCATAAGATCTCAGAGGGTGGCCACTCATGTAAGCACCCAAAAGATGCTTCTCATCATTCAATCGGATTCGATCCGCCCACTCTTCAACCGTCTTAATCTTAGGCTTCGCCGCAAAAAGCATGGATTGACCACCAGCTTTAGCCTTGCC
>JBEIHI010000170.1:0-4382 GCA_040381435.1 Bacteriovoracaceae bacterium
AGTTTTCAAGCCCTTACGCCCTCAATAACCTCAATAAGAGTCCCGGATTTCCCGCCTTTTCGGTTAAATATCCGCTCGAAATTCTCTATAAAGATCAGAGAGAACAAATAAGACAGATACAGGGATATAGATAAACGCTTGAAAAGATCAATCGAAAAAAGGATTAAAGAGCTTAAAAGCCAGATTGAGCGGCATAATCGGCTCTATCATGAGAAAGATGCTCCCAAGATTTCTGACTCGGAGTATGACAATCTGGTTCTCGAACTTAAGAAATGGGAGGCCGAGTACCCGGAACTAGCCTCCTCGACCAGTCCCACGAAAAAGGTGGGGGGCAAAGCCCGAGCGGACTTTGACAAGATCACCCACAGCGTCCCGATGCTCAGTCTGGACAACGCTTTTGAAAAAGAAGACGTGCTTTCCTTTGAAACTCGAGCACTCCGAGTGATCGAGAAGACCCAGGCGCCGTGGTCCTACTTCTGCGAGTTCAAAATGGACGGGCTGGCAATTGAGTTGGTTTACCATAAGGGCCAGCTTACTAAGGCATCGACCCGCGGCGATGGGACCGTCGGGGAAGATATCACTGAGAACGTAAGAAGAATCGCTTGTATTCCGCAGACTTTGCAATCGCCACTCAGCGCTGAGGTTCGGGGCGAAGTCTTTATGAAGATTTCAGATTTCCAAGCTCTCAACCGGAGTCGCGAAAAAGAGGGCGACACCCTTTTTGTCAATCCGCGAAATGCTGCTGCTGGCTCGCTGCGACAACTCGATCCAGAGATCACGGCTCAACGTCCACTGAGCTTCTTTGCATACGGAACCGGATTGCCTCTCGATATCAACGTCAAATCTCAGGCCGATCTTTTGAGAAAGTTTCAGTCTCTTGGAATACCTACGAATCCAGACACTCGCCTTTGCTCCTCCACCGAAGAGGTTTTGAAGTTCTACGCTGAAACCAAGGCGCGCCGAGAGAAGCTCCCCTACGAGATCGATGGCGTCGTCATCAAAGTCAACGAGTTTACATTTCAGGATCTTCTCGGCACAACTTCGAATCATCCGCGATGGGCCGTAGCGTATAAATTCGATGCCCCTCGGGCAACCACCACTCTGAAGGATATTGAAGTTCAGGTCGGGCGAACCGGAATTCTCACTCCCGTTGCCGTTCTTGAGCCCGTGTTCTGCGGGGGAGTCACAGTGTCTTCTGCAACTCTTCACAATGAAGAAGAGATTGCGCGACTTGATTTGAAGATTGGCGATGAGGTTGAGATTATTCGCTCAGGTGACGTCATTCCAAAAGTTCTCTCGGTTCGCAAAGAAGCTCGGAAAAACAAACAACTTAAGACCTTTGAAATGCCAAGCCACTGCCCCAGCTGCGGAGCTAAAGTGGTTCTGGAGCAGGGACTCGTCGGACGATGGTGCCCGAAGTCGACCAAGTGCCCCGCCCAAATCGAAGGCCGACTGATTCACTTTGCCTCGAAAGATGCTCTGAATATGGAGGGTGTCGGCCCTCAGTGGATTTCTCGATTTTATGATGATGGCTTATTGAAACTACCGTCAGATTTTTTTGCGCTAACTCCTGAAAAGATTTTGAAGTTCGAACGAATGGGCGAAGTTCTCGCCAAGAAAATGATTCAGTCCATTCAGGCTCGCAGGCAAACCACTCTTGCTCGATTGATCTATGGTTTAGGCATTCCGAACGTGGGTGAGACCCTCGCCCAAAAAATTGCCAAACAAGTTCTAAATCTCGAAGGCCTCTTGAGGGTATCTCAAGATAAGCTTTTGCAGATTGAGGATGTAGGAGAGATTGTTGCCGATTCGATCATTCAGTTTCGAAATGATTTTGATTCCGAGATCAAAAAGCTTTCTGAGATTCTGCAGATTCAGGCCGTCAAAACCAAGTCAGGCCCATGGCTCGGAAAAAACTTTGTTCTCACGGGAAGTTTGAGTGGCTTCACTCGCTCGGAAGCTCAAAGACTCATTGAGGAGCGCGGAGGCAGCTCCCAGTCATCGGTCACCAAGACCACGACTGTTGTGATCGCGGGAGCTGAAGCAGGAAGCAAACTCAAAAAGGCGCAGGACCTCGGAATTGAGATCTGGGATGAAGCCCGCTTTATTAAAGAACTCTCCTAGAGTGAAACTCTCTCATTTGACGTCGTGCCTTCACCCGAGGCCGATCCGAAGCACGATTGAGAAATTCAAGCAGAGACTCTTGAAGCTGGGCAGCTGCCAAGTAGAGACTAGATGCCCGCTTCTCGATCATAAGCCTCTGAAACCTGGGGCCCGATATGTTCAGCCTAACGCCAAACAAATCGGGGCCCTTTTGGTCGGGGGAGTTCTCCATCGATAAAGTCACGCTAAGCCGATGATGGAGAAGCTGTGGGAAACGTTCTTGAGACTCGGCAATTCTTTCCAGGATCACTTCCCTGGCCAGTTCAGATGGTTCAAGTCCTTTGAAGTAGATTTGGATCATAACTTAGTCACTCCAGGAGCTAAATCATTTGGCTCGACGCAATCGGCGCCAACACAATTTTTTTGCTTACTCGTTTCAAAGTTCCAACAGGCTCCACTCATCGTTTGCCACCAGTCAGAAACGGGGCTGCTCAAAAGAAACTCCACTGAGAGCACTTTGGAAATCGCAGCTCCACAAGCCTGCCAGGGGATCGACTTCTGGATCTTTTCAATCGACCCGATAACGCCATCGACTGTGGACTGAGTATTTACTTTTTGAGCTTGGGCAACGACATAACTACCAACGCTCCAAACAGCATAGCCCGTGGCTGCGATCAGACCGAGGGCCACCGTCGCAAAAGCGAGAATGCCCCACAAGACCAATGTCTTGGTGCGCTTGCTAAGACCTCCAAACTTAGATTTCACAAAACTCAACACGACATGATTCACTTCTTATCTCCTTGCACTTTTCAAAACGGCAATTCTTGCGCCCACACGTTCTTGTAAACTCGAAATGGGAACCACCTTGAAATGGTTCTCCAACGCCTCCTCGACAAGATCATCGACTTGCAGCTCTTCGAAGTCTTGACGAGGCTCGAGATTGCGCAAGGCACCACCGCGATACTGAATCGTCCCCCAATCATCGATCAACAAAGTGGAAAATCCTTTTCGCTTTAAGTCTTCGGTATCAAGACGATCTGTTTGCAGAGGCCTCACCTTGGCTGAACTGATCTCTGACCCCAGCCTTTCAATTTCACATCGTTGCTGAATTCGAATCACTTCTCTAGCAGCCTCATGAACCTTAGCTGGATCTGAGTGCAAGAGATGAGCTAGGGGAGGTCGCTTGATTTTGGCCTGACTCAGCTCCCATCGAGCCTCGTTCACAAGCTCAACCGGTCCCGCAATGAACCAAGCTCGGCGGTCTGAATTAAGCACCTTCACCATGGATTTCAGCTCCGGACTAACAACATTTTTGCCCTGTCCGAGCCTCGGCGCCGTCGCATACTCAATATTTCCAGACAAGCTTGCTACGCTGAGCCTATACTCAGTGTCCGCTATCTCGAGCAACCAGTACTGGTCGTCTCCCGAAATGGATTGAACAATCGGCTTTACAAAAAAACTTCCATCAACAACGGCTCGAGGCTCGATCTTCATATCAAAGTACATAAAGTAGACAGAGGTCTTCGATGCAAAGATGCAAAGAGTATCAAAACCTGTTTCGATGTTGTCGTGAATGCGACTCAGAGAGATTTTGGCGAACACCTCTTCCATTTCTTGGATGGAGTATCGACCCTCAGCTACTGTCCACGCTTCATTCCAAAGGCGGATAAAGCTATGACGAAAGATCTCTTTGCTCGTCGCCGGCACAAAGAAACTCAAACAGAGCTTGGATCTATGCTTAAGGAGCCTCTTTGTTGAATCTTGAATAAGCTTTTGCATACATCTCCTCTCTTGAAGCTACTGTAAGCGAAAACGATCAATTGAAAAAATAGATAAAACTTATATCTTGCATTGCTTTAAGCGAATCAAACTCGAAACGTTTGCATAAGCTTTGAGGCCAACGAATTCGGCATCTTGCGAGAAGCAGCCACTAAAAACAATTCTTCCGAAACACCCTCGATTTTCCCAATCTCCACGAGGTCACCCGAAAGTACCTGCCGATTTACCGTATGAGCCGCTGCTGGAATAAGAGCCATTCCATCGACAGCCATAAGCTTCTTCAAACCAATATCCTGCGATTCACCGATGACATCAAAAACGATCTTCCGTGTTTGGCACCAATGCTCAAGATCATAGCGCAGCTTACTGTCAAAAGTAGGAAATATAATCGGCTGCCCAATGAGAGATTTCGGAAAGTCCTCTCTCAACCCGCGATACTTCTTTGCTCCGTATATCGCTACTGGCCTTTTAACAATCAACTGATGAATCAAGCTTCGACC
>JBEIHI010000171.1:0-4295 GCA_040381435.1 Bacteriovoracaceae bacterium
CTCCACCGCTTGTGCGGGTCCCCGTCAATTTCTTTGAGTTTTAATCTTGCGACCGTACTCCCCAGGCGGGGTGCTTAACGCGTTAGCTACGTCACTGCGAGGGTTTACACTCACAACGACAAGCACCCATCGTTTACGGCATGGACTACCAGGGTATCTAATCCTGTTTGCTACCCATGCTTTCGAATCTCAGTGTCAGTTATGGACCAGAGAGTTGCCTTCGCCATCGGAATTCCTCCCGATATCTACGGATTTCACTCCTACACCGGGAATTCCACTCTCCTCTTCCACACTCGAGCGATGCAGTATCAAATGCATTTCCCGGGTTGAGCCCAGGGCTTTCACATCTGACTTACACCGCCACCTACATTCCCTTTACGCCCAGTAATTCCGAACAACGCTTGAGGCCTCTGTATTACCGCGGCTGCTGGCACAGAGTTAGCCGCCTCTTCCTTTGCTGGTACCATCACTCACCTTGTTTATTAGACAAGATGCCGTTTTTCCCAACCGACAGAGCTTTACAACCCGAAAGCCTTCATCACTCACGCGGCGTTGCTTCATCAGGCTTGCGCCCATTGTGAAAAATTCCCCACTGCTGCCTCCCGTAGGAGTCTGGACCGTGTCTCAGTTCCAGTGTGGCTGATCATCCTCTCAGACCAGCTAACCGTCATAGCCTTGGTGAGCCATTACCTCACCAACTAGCTGATAGTGCGCGGGCCCCTCTATCGGTGATAGGTCTTACGATCCCCATCTTTAACCCCTGAATCTTCAAGATTCTGTGGTCTCTCCGGTATTAGCCCTTCTTTCGAAAGGTTATCCCGAGCCGTTAGGCAGGTTACCCACGTGTTACTCACCCGTGCGCCGCTTTACTCATACCGAAGTACTTTCTCGCTCGACTTGCATGTGTTAGGCACGCCGCCAGCGTTCGTTCTGAGCCAGAATCAAACTCTCCAAGTTTAAACGTAATGTTAAACAAGATCTCGCGTTAGCGAGACCGGAGATGACTCGGCCGAAGGCAGTTTCTTTTGATGAATCAATCGAAACCACCCGGTTTGGTCATCAAATCAAAACGATCTGAATATCCGCTTCATAAAAAATGAACGTGGACAAGTTGCTATTTAACTTTCAAAGAACATCTCTCCCAATTTCTGGAAGCATTGAGACCATCTCTGGGAGTAATTCGAAAATCAAGTGAATTTCGCGACTTCCTGCGACGTTCAACGTTCACAAGTAATCGTCAAAATCCGGAACATTGGCAACGAAATTTTTTGTGATTTTTTTTAGAGTTTTTTTTGAAACGAAATGAAGCTCAGAAAACTAGATCTTGGCCCAGTTCTGGCCGAAACCAGAATCCACAACCAAGGGCACGGAGAGGCGGTCTAGAGGCGTTTTAGACAGATCTTCCATTTCAGAAACGATCATCTTTTGGACCTGATCGCGTTCAGATTCCAAAACCTCAACAACCAGTTCGTCATGAACCTGAAGCAACATTCGGCTCTTCAATCCCTCATTTCGAAGCCGCTGGAAGATGCGAACCATCGCAGCCTTCATGATGTCTGCGGCTGTTCCTTGAACGGGCGCATTCACAGCAATCCTCTCTGCAAACTGTCGAAGACTCGGATTTTTGGAATGGATGTCAGGCAGCGGACGCTTTCGACCAAACAAGGTCTCTGTATAACCCAGATCCCGAGCGCGTTTGACAGAGTCGTCCATATAAGCCTTCAAACGAGGAAACTGCGTGAAATAGGACTCGATAAATGAAGCGGCCTCAGAGCGGGAAATCTTCAGCTGCTGAGAAAGTCCAAAAGCAGAAATACCATAGATGATTCCAAAGTTGATTGCCTTTGCGCGAGATCGAAACTCTTTTTCATCTGAGCCAAAAATAATCTTCGCTGTCTCAGCATGAATATCTCGACCTCGGCAAAACGCCTCAATCATCGCCTCATCACCCGAACAATGCGCAAACAACCGCAGCTCTACCTGCGAGTAATCCGCGCTCATGAGTAAATAGCCCTTTTCAGGGATAAAAGCCTCTCGAATGCGCATTCCCTCTTCTGTTCGTGCAGGGATGTTCTGTAGGTTGGGTTCGCTACTGCTTAGCCGTCCGGTCGCTGTTCCCGTTTGATGATACTGAGTATGAATTCGACCATCTGACCCCACCAAATCCGGGAGGACATCCACATAGGTCGAAAGAAGTTTGTTCAAAGAACGAAACTGCAACAGCTTGTCGGGAAGAGGATGATCGGCCGCAAGATCCTGAAGAACTGACTCATCAGTCGAAAAGCCCGTTTTGGTTTTCTTGGTCGCAGGAAGCTTGAGCTTATCAAAGAGAATGGTCTGTAACTGCTTCGGAGAGTTGATGTTAAACTTCTCTCCTGCCAGAGCGTAAACTTCTTCCTCAACCGCACTGAGTTTTTTGTGAAGCTCCTGAGATAGAGCTGAAAGTTGCTCTCTAGAGACTTTGATCCCCAACGACTCCATCGAGCCCAGAACCTCTGCCAGTGGGGCTTCTACCTTATGGTACAACCACGAAAGCTTCTCGTTTTTTTCGATCTCAGGGAGAAACTTTTCGTGCAGGAGATAGGTCAAATGAGCATCTCGAGCGGCATAGTCTTTGGCCTCCTCGATCGATACCGTAGAAAAATCCTCCGAGTCCTTCAAAAGAGAATCCAGATCACCCTTTCGCTCGCCCAAAAACTCTTGAGACAGATTGTCTAAAGAAAAACTTCGACGATCCGAGTGGAGCAGATACCCCTCCAGCATCGTATCCTCGATGGCCCCAGCCCACCCAAACCCCTCTCGCTTAAGAACCTCGAGATCAAACTTCAAATTGTGGGCGATGAGAGAGACATCGTTCAACTGCAGAAGACGAGCCAAGAGTCCTCGGCATTCCGCCTCAGGAAGCTTTGCTCCAGGATGTCGCCAAGGCACATACCAAGCCTCCCCAGACGACCAGGCCACGGAATATCCCACCGCTTTTGACTCCTGCCGATTGAATGAATTGGTCTCAAAGTCGAGTACAAACCGGCCCGCTTTCTGAATGGACTTCTCAATATGCGCTAAATCCTCTCCCGATTCGGCGAGCTTGAGGCTCGCCTTGGAGACATCTGAAACAACCTGCACAACTTGCGAAGCCTCAGGCCGCCCGTGGAGAAGATCCCCGTACTGAATCAAGATTTTCTGGCAATCCCAACTGAAGAGAAACTCCGACAAGGCTTCTGATAGCGGCAGCTTCACTTGGTGCAAGAGCTTGTCAGAAATTGCGAGATCTTCTTTGAGAGAGACAAGGCGACGGCTGAGATCCAAAGTTTCCTTACCATTTGCAACCTTCTCACGAAGTTTCGGGGAGAGCTTGGCTTGGTTTTGCATCAAGCCATCAATAGATCCGTAATCCTTAAGAAGTTGGGATGCCGTCTTAGGACCCACTCCATCAAGCCCTGGAATGTTGTCTGAGCTATCGCCCATCAAAGACAGAAGATCTCGCATTTGATCGGGGCCAACTCCCCACTTTTCTTCTACGGCTGCGGCGTCGATGATTTTGTCGCGAAAACTGTCATACAAAACCACATTATCGCCGATGAGCTGGGTCAAATCCTTGTCAGAGGAAACAATCACGATCTTGTGCTGCCCCTTAAACTTTTTAACAGCACTCGCGATCAAATCGTCCGCTTCGACGCCCTCTTCTTGAAGCTGCTCAAGCCCTGAAACCCTCACCATTTCACGAATGGCGACGATTTGATCAGAAAGATCGGGCGGAGGAACCGCACGATTGGCCTTATAGTCAGGGTAAATCTCTTTTCGAAAGGACGGCTTCTTCGAGTCAAAAACAACAATGCAGCCCTCAGGCTTTTTATCCTTAATGAGCTTGAGAAGCATCGAGGCAAAACCCGAAACGGCATGCGAAGGCCGACCCTTAGAGGAAAGCGGCTGCAATGCATAATACGCTCGAAAGACAAATGCGCTCGCATCGATCAAGAACAGGGCGTTTTGCAATTGATGGGTTGAATCAGAAGTTGATTGTGCCGGCTTCATGGAGCTTCATGAAGATCTCCCGGCATCGAAAGACGATCAAGGAAAATTTCACTGGCCGCAAGATTTCCTGCAGCCAATGAACCATAACAATTTAAGACTTCGAGGAAGTCTCGAATTCATCAATCTTTTTTTGAAGCGCTGTAATTCTCTTGTTGAGACGGTCCACTTCTCCGCGAGTGGGCACATTCAACTTGGCCAAGAGCAATTCAAATCCCTGTGAAGCTCCTTTTTCCAAATCTTTTCGTACTTGCTCAGCTCGAGCA
>JBEIHI010000172.1:0-4245 GCA_040381435.1 Bacteriovoracaceae bacterium
CAAAGGAAGGAGCTGGTTTATGAATTCATTTTTCTCACTTCAAGGACAGGTCGCTGTCGTCACCGGTGGAGGTCGCGGAATCGGAGCCTCGATCAGTCGTAGGCTAGCTCAGGCGGGTGCAACGGTGATTGTGAATTATCGCTATCAGCCTGCGGAAGCTCAGTCAGTAGCCGAGGAGTGTGCCGTTTTTTCCCAGAATTCTCGAGCGATTCAGTTCGATGTTTCGAAGGCTGATCAAGTGGATCAAGCTCTTGAGCAGATTCAAAAAGATTTTGGAAAGATCGATATCCTTGTTTGCAATGCGGGAATTTCGAGAGAGGCCTTGGTCCCTCGAGCTTCTGAGGAGCATTTTCTGGAGGTCCTTCATACGAATTTGATGGGGACTGTGAATCCTATTCGATCGGTCTCTCGATCCATGATGAAGAATCGCTACGGTCGGATTGTTTGCATTGGTTCTGTGGTTGGTGAGTCTGGCAACAAGGGCCAGGCTGCCTACTCATCGTCCAAGTCGGCGCTTTTTGGTTTGGCAAAGTCGGTAGCTCAGGAGCTAGGTTCAAGAGGTGTTACCTGTAATGTCCTTTGTCCGGGCTTTATTGAGACTGAAATGACTCGAAGCCTGCCTCCTGAGGTTCAAAAGGCCTATATGGACAAGATTCCCTTGGGTCGCTTTGCCTCCCCCGATGAAGTGGCTGAGGCTGTGCATTTCCTGGTCTCCAAAGAGGCTGGCTACATCACAGGGGCTACATTAGATGTTAACGGCGGAATGTTCATGCGCTAGGCTTTTGCCTAGACTTTGTTGACGGCGTTTTAAGGGAGTTTTAAAACGTTTTTATTTTAGTTTTAAGGAGCAAGTATGGAATTGGAATCACAAGTAAAATCATTAATCTCAAAAAGCCTCAAGATTCCCGAGGAGAATGTGAAGTTGGAAAGCGCCTTCATCGAAGATTTGGGTGCTGATTCTTTGGATATCGTTGAACTTGTGATGGCGATGGAAGATGAGTTCCAAATTGAAATTCCAGACAAAGATGCTGAGCAAATCAAGACCGTGACTGACGCGGTCAACTACATCAAATCTCACAAGTAAGAGGTATGACTTTGCGCCGAGTGGCAGTTACAGGAGTATCCGCCATATCCGCCCTAGGAGTAGGGCGTGATCGTAATTGGGCGGCACTCATGGAATCCCGCTCGGGCATTGATCGTATTTCTGCTTTCGATCCCGCTCCCTTTCGAAGCCAGATCGCTGGTCAGGTCAAAGATTTCAAGCCGGAGTCCGTCATTCCCGCAAAAGACGTGCGAATGATGGATCTGTTCATTCAGTACTCGGTGGTGGCCTCCGAGGAAGCCTTTCGACAGTCCGGTCTTACGTCGGGCCTTTCTCCGATTCCCGAGGCTTTGCAAGAGCGCGCGGGATGTTTGATTGGATGCGGCTTGGGCGGTTTGCCCGATATTGAAGTGACTCAAAAGGTTGTTTACTCACGAGGTCCGAGCAGGATTTCGCCCTTTTTTATTCCCAAGATCATCGCGAATCTTGCTCCCGGTCATGGTGGAATTTATTTTGGTTTAAGGGCCGCTAACTTTTGCACGACCTCGGCCTGTTCCTCTGGGGCTCATGCTATTGGGGAAGCGTTTAGACATATTCGACATGGCTATGCTGACATCATGTTGTGTGGTGGCACCGAAGCCACAGTTTCACCCCTCTGTGTTGGGGGTTTTGATGCCATGAGAGCTCTTTCGACTCGAAATGATTCTCCTCAAAAGGCGTCGCGTCCGTTTGATTCAGGTCGAGATGGATTCGTCGTGGGCGAGGGCGCTGGCGTTATCATTCTTGAGGAATGGGAGTCCGCGAAAAAACGTGGTGCTAATATTCTTGCAGAGTTAGTCGGCTATGGAGCGAACTGCGATGCCTACCATGTGACAGCCCCGTCCGAAGGTGGTCAGGGAGCTGGACGGGCGATGGAACTTGCTCTTGAGGATGCTCGTATTTCTCGAGATGCCGTCGGTGCCATTAACGCCCATGGAACCTCGACCCAGCTGGGCGATATTGCCGAGACGATGGCCATCAAACGAGTCTTTGGTGAACACGCCAAGAAAATCAAAGTTTCAGCGACGAAGTCTATGACTGGGCACTGTTTGGGAGCTGCTGGCGGGATTGAGGCAGTGTATTCTGTTCTCTCGCTGGTGAATCAGAAAGTTCCCCCCACACTGAATCTGGATCAGCCTGATCCTCAGTGTGATCTCGATTATGTTCCTCATCACGCACAGGACCATAAGTGCGATGTCATCGTTTCCAATAGTTTTGGATTCGGCGGCACAAATGCAAGTCTAGTATTCAAGAGGGTTTGATATGTTGTTCATTGGTTCTGACCATGCGGGATTTGAGCTGAAGTCTCAGATTCTTGGGGCGCTTCGTGCTCAAAAAAAGACGATTGAAGATTGTGGAGCCGACTCTGATCAATCCTGCGACTATCCTGTGATTGCCAAAAAACTCACAGACAAGATTCTAAAAAATTCAGGAGCTCTTGGCATTTTGATTTGCGGATCAGGGGTTGGAATGTCGATTGCAGCCAATAAAGTGAAGGGGATTCGAGCGGCTTGCGTTTCCGAACCTCGATCCGCGGCGCTTTGTCGACAACATAACAATGCGCATGTTTTATGTCTGGGCGCTCGAATTGTTTCGTTCGAAACAGCGATGGAATGTGTGAATGCGTTTTTGAGTGCTCAATTTGAATCGAGCCATCCTCGGCATCAACGAAGAATTGATCAAATGACGGAAATGGAAGGTAAGTCATGAAGGACGAAGTTTTTGGTCTGATTGCACGCGAGCATGAGCGGCAGTTATCACAGCTTGAGATGATCGCATCGGAAAATTTTGTTTCTGATGCTGTTCGCGAAGCGGCTGGGTCTGTTTTGACCAACAAATATGCCGAGGGGTATCCGGGCAAGCGATATTATGGCGGCTGTGAGGTCGTGGACGAAGTTGAGAATTTGGCGATCGAGCGATTAAAAAAATTGTTTGGAGCTCAGTCGGTGAACGTACAGCCTCACTCAGGTTCTCAAGCCAATATGGCTGTGTATTTTTCATTGCTTCAGCCGGGAGACACGATTCTCAGTATGGATTTAGCGCAAGGTGGACATTTGACCCACGGCGCGTCGGTTAATTTCTCGGGCCGACTCTACAAAGTCGTTCACTATGGTCTCGATGAGAAAGGTTTTATTGATTTCAATCAGGTGCGCGAGCGTGCAAGAGAGTGTCGTCCAAAGCTGATTGTTTGCGGAGCTTCTGCTTATCCACGTCTGATTGATTTTAAAAAGTTCAAAGAGATTGCCGATGAAGTGGGCGCGAGAGTTTTGGCAGACATCGCTCATCCGTCGGGACTTGTGGCATCAGGACATCATCCAAGTCCTGTAGGCATTTGTGATTACGTGACATCGACGACTCACAAGACTTTGCGTGGTCCTCGATCAGGAGTGATTATGATGAATCCTGATGTGGCCAAGGATGTGAACTCGCGGATTTTTCCTGGGATTCAGGGTGGGCCTTTGATGCATATCATTGCCGCCAAAGCGGTTGCCTTTGGTGAGGCGCTCGATCCTCGGTTCAAAAAATACTCCCAGCGTGTGATTGAAAACTGCCACGTGCTTGCTGAGGAGCTGAAGGCTGGAGGTCTTGAGCTCGTCAGTGGAGGCTCGGACAACCACCTGGTGCTGGTGGACTTGCGGCCTTTTGGAATCAATGGTTCTGAGGCGGAGCTTGCTCTTGATCATGCGGGCGTGACCGTGAACAAAAATATGATTCCTCGAGATCCGCAGCCTCCGCGTGTGACCTCGGGCATTCGCTTGGGGACAGCCGCTCTGACAACTCGAGGATTTGGAAAAGATGACATGAAGAAGGTCTCTGCTTGGATTTTGAAGATTCTCAAGCATTCCAAGGATGAAGCTGTCATTCAAAAGACTCGTGGAGAGATTCGCGAGTTTTGTAAGGCGTTCCCGTTGTTTCAGTGGAAAGATTAAAGCAGCATGAAGTGCCCGTTTTGCCGACATGACGGAACCTCGGTTGTTGACTCAAGAGAAGTCAAAGAGGGGGGAGAGATTCGTCGGCGACGTGAGTGCTTAAACTGCAAAAAGCGTTTTACGACCTACGAGAGGCCTGACGCGATCTCCTTGTTCATCGTCAAAAAAGACGGCCGTCGTGAGCCCTTTGATCCTGAAAAGATTCGGGCCGGAATCATGAAGGCGATTGAAAAG
>JBEIHI010000173.1:0-4235 GCA_040381435.1 Bacteriovoracaceae bacterium
CCTTGTTTTGCGTTGTGAGCAAGTCGGGGGAGACGTTTGAGATTCAGGCTTTGCTGGAGGAGTTGCTGCAAGCTGATCGACAGCAGGATCTTTTGGTCGTGACAGATCCCCAGCTTGGATCACTTCGCAAGTTGGCTTTTGAACTTGCTCTTCCTAGCTTGCCGATTCCTTCAGGCATAGGTGGACGATTCACCCACTTCACGATTTTTCACCGAGCTTTGCTTGAGCGCTTTGGAATTGCGTTTGATCAGATTTTGCAGGCAGCAAGGATGGAGCGAGATCGGTTGAAGGCTGACTCAGCCATTTTGCAGCAGATGTTTCAGGCCATGGTTAGTCCGCAAAAAACGAAGATGATCCTTTGGAGTTATGGAGAGAGATTTCGTGGCTTCGCTGACTGGCTCCAACAAGCTGTGGCGGAGAGCCTTGGTAAGAAGAATTCTGTCGGAGAGAGGATTGGAGTTTTTCCTATTGTTCTGCAGGGGCCGCAGGATCAGCATTCCGTTTTGCAGTTATTGATGGATGGACCTCAGGATTTTTCCATTTGGTTTTTTGAGGAGCAGCCACGGTACCAAAACAGCTTAGACTCTTTGAGAAGCTTGTTTTGCGAATCCATCTATGAATCCTTTCGTGAGCGGCTGGAGAATCCTGAAACTTCATTGCCCCTTGTGCACCTTAAGTCTGACTTGTCCGAATCCGAGTTAGGAACAATGATTGCGCGATTTCAGGCGCTCATTGAGTATTCCGGCAAGGTTTTGGGGGTGAATGCCTTTGATCAGCCGGGCGTTGAGCGCGGCAAACAGATCGTTCGTCAAAAACTCAAAAAGTAATGATGGTGAGAACAGATCAACTTTGAGGGGAGTCAATCAGCTTTGTCTGAAAGCTCACTTCTTCTTGGTATCGAGCGAGGATCGCAGTGATTCCCTCTCGTGGGAGTTCAGATTGAACGAGGAGAGCTTCCTTGAGAGCGACCTCTGATATCGCTCGATGCTTGATCAACAGATCGCCAAGTCTGTATGGGCGCGCGATCGCTTTATAAGCTCTCTGGAGATCCAGAATAAAATCGAGTTGAAGTTTTCGAAGCTGCCCTCGATGGATCAGCACTTCTCCCAATGGCCGAGGTGAAAGCTCAGACGGTGACAAATCAGACATGCAACGTTACTCCCTTAAAGCTCTTATTCCCCAAATTGAAAACCTGCCCCCAATAAGCAAGTTTGTGGCCAAACCTAAGTTGTTGATTTTATTTAATTTTATTGTATCAACTGGGATCTCGGTGTCCCATGTGAAGCCTCATCGAGACTGCATTGTCTCAAACGCTCTATTGCAATTCAGCATCCGTCAATCCAAAGACCGATGCGGCCTTGCCTGGAAAGGCCCGCAGAGCCTGCTGAACATTGGTGAATTGCTTTTCGTATCGAGTCACTGTGGCTCTAAGGGCCCCACCGTTGAGCTGCGTTTGAAACCAATCGGTTCCAATAGCTGAGAGTGCAGGAGGATAGGTCCATTTGACATCACTAAAGCCATCAACTCGATCCGAGTTTTGAAAAAGCATTCTTGACGTCGGGGTTTGTTCACTGATGTAGAGTCCATTGAAGTGAGCCTTTCCCAAATTGGTCGCTTCATAATAGGCGGCCGCATTTCGAAGCTCAGGATCAAAAACGACAGAGCCACCCATGAGTCCTTGCGAGCCCTGCGGTCTGACGGAGATGTAGCTCAGATCGAGTTGAATCGTTGGATATTCAACATCACTGCCAACGCCAGGATTGGCAATGTCCTCTAAAGTAGAGGTACCGCTGTTAAGGAGGGTCTTCATTTCCTTTGGAATGAAGAGATTCCCAGGGGTGATCACTGTGGGATAACCCTCAAGAGAGGATAGATTCTCCTGATCCCGAACGATGGATGAGCGCAATTCAACATCGCCTTTTGCAACGATGGCAATGTTCTTTACCTGAGTCAGGCCTTGAGGGTCGTCGGTCGAAAGAAAAACCTTGTTTCCTCGCGCGTAGAACGCCTGATTCGAAACCATGGAGACTTCAGGCAATTGGAAGGAAGAGTCTTCACAATTGACATCGGAGAATTCGTTGTATTGAAATTTCCCACTCGACTGAAGAACTATGGCGGAGCATTCAGGTTCCGCGGTGCCAACGGGAGCGGTAAAGCCAGAGCTGATAGCTCGGTTAATCAACGTCTGATGAAGATTGTCGAGATTGGAGAAGCTTACTCCCTCAGGATTTGAGACAACACCCTGTTCAAACTGCACTTGAGAGCCCTGCTGCATATCAAATTGCGTTTGCGGATTCGTCAGATTCGTCATCAGGACATTTTTGAAGATAATGTTTCCGGCTCCAGGACGAAAGCGCACTCGCTGATCGGGCGGCGGATTTTGTCCGGCAGGAGTCGGAGCAAAGTTGATTCCAAAAATCCCGTCAAAAATTGCCGATCCCAAGGTGATCGTCGGAGATAGCTCGTTTTTGATGAAGAAAGCATAGGAGCTCAAGCTTGCATTTTGAATTTGAAATTCCGTATGCGCCATCGTGATCGTTCCCGTGTCGGGATCGTTTGTTTGAACGGAGAAATCGTAGATCTTGGGAAGGATATTTTGGCTATTGCAAATGCCAGCAGGGTTTGCGCCTTGACCAATGCATCTGATCGAAAGAACGCGTTGGTTAGGCTCCATCGGAAGATTGGCTAAGGACTGAGAGTTGAGAATGTCGCTGCCACTGAGATTGACAGTGTTTTGAGTGGCTCCAGTTTCGGCCATTCGAAGCTGAACCTCTTGGAGAATAGCCCGTCGTACTCGATCGGAAAGACTGTCGGTTCGAAGATCAGACTGAATTTTAGCGGAGCGCTGTAGGGTGTTTTGATTGAATCGGGCTGAGCCTTTCATAAATCCGATCATTAGACCGATTCCGATCAATAGAATGCCTAGAACAACGACAATCGCCATACCTTTTTGGCGATTTGAATCATGTCGTAAGATCAACATCGATCGAGTTCCTTTCATTAAAGAGCTCCCTCGCCGTTAGATTGCTGATTTCCGCCGCATCCAATGGGTAGGGCATCTCCCTCAGTGATGAGTCCCCGAAGCTCGTTTACTCTCTCTGTTTGAAACACGCTGCCACCGCAATCCGCTCGACAGTATCCACTCCATTCCTCAAGGGCATCAAAGATCAGACCGTTGGCGTCGGGGTATTGGTTCGTACAGCAGTGAGTTCCGCCAAATCCCATGCTGCAGAGATTGGCACCACATGTGTTTGAGGCATCTTCAGGTCGTTCAAACAAAGTAGGGACACCAGTGAATGCAGAATTGTTCGGTGCAGAAACTCGGCACTGCCCAATCATCGTATCTCGATTGGCGTCTGAGAGAGCTTCTGGCCAAAAACTACTATCGCAAAGTCGAAATGCTCCACCGAGTTTGCATTCGCCGATCACCCAGGATCCCCAGCTCGTACAATCAGCCGGTCGAACGGTGTGATAAGCAAACTGAGTTCGAGTCAAAACTTTATAGGTGGGAATCGTGCTGTCTTTGTAGGAGCCATCTGTTGCGTAGCTTCGCGGGTAACCAGGTGGAGAGTAGCTCTGCGTAGTTGTGCTTGGCAGTCGGAAGTCGAGATAGCCAGGCCACGAAGGATAGATGAAGGAGCTTGGATCGTTAACTTCTTGGAAGGATGTGCCTTGTTGTTGTCCTGAAACGCGCTTTTCCATGCACTCGCAGGCTTTGATCAGATCCTCCTCCAGCCCCAGTTTAGAAGCAAAGTCACCTGAGCCGTAGCCAAAGTAGAATCCCTCAGTCGTCTCGTCGATCTCGATGCCTAGAGGGTTTCGAAAATCCGTAAGATTTTCACTAAGATTGGCATTGAACGGTGGCATCATGAGCGGTCCGGAGGGGGCAGCGCTCATCCACGTATTGACGCAGGCAATAGGGCCAGAGTCATTACGAGCCGCTTGATTACAAATCTTGTTGAAGTCTACGTATCCTCTTGAGATGGCTTCTCCCTCTGTGGAGAGGCACTCATTGCTGGGTGCCGTTCCCTGGGAGATTGCTTTGGTGTCACAAGCATAGGGAAGATCGTTCGAAAGACATGAACAGCGATTGGTGAAGATATTGTTCTCCGCGGGTCCATTCGGCAGACTGCCACCCTGACCAATTTCATTGAAGTACGTGGTCATGGCAGCCCAACAAACAGGGTAGTTGTAGCAGCGGATGTTTCGACTGAGAGCTCCGTCGTCCTTAATGC
>JBEIHI010000174.1:0-4228 GCA_040381435.1 Bacteriovoracaceae bacterium
CTCAGCGAGAATAAACTTTTTATTCTCGCGCGAGGGATCCTGAATCGTGGCGTAAACAATATCTTCTCCAAGAGCCAGTGCGAGGTTCGATGGCAAGGTCCATGGAGTCGTCGTCCAAGCTAAAAATGAAGTGGAGGTATCCCCTCGAAGGGGGAATGTAATCGTAATCGCAGGATCTTGGACGTCTTGATAGTTCAGACCGGCCTCGAAGTTGCTGAGAGGTGTGCCCAGGGAGGTCGAAAACGGCATGACTTTGAAGCCTCGATAAATCAAGCCCTTCTGCCATAGTTCGTTGATGATCCACCAAACGGACTCCATGAAAGAGAGATCCATGGTTTTGTAGTCGTTCTGAAAGTCGGCCCATCGCCCAATTCGATTGATCGTACGCTGCCATTCACTGACAAAGCGAAGAACGATATCGCGGCATTCCTTGTTGTACTGAGCAATTCCAAACTTTTCGATTTCCGCTGAAGATTTAAACTGAAATTTCTTGTCGATTTCCTGTTCAATAGGAACTCCGTGGCAGTCCCAGCCCCAGCGTCTTTCGACATGGAAGCCTCTCATTGTCCAGTAGCGCGGAACGACATCCTTGAGAGTGCTCGCGAGTAAATGCCCATAATGGGGCAGTCCGGTTGCAAACGGAGGACCATCGTAGAAGTTAAATCGAGGCTTCTTGGGATCTAAGGATTTTTCAAAAATCTTGGCCTTCTGCCAATGGGCAAGAATCTCTTCCTCCATCTTAGGGAAGTTCATTTGCGAGGAAGACGTCACCTCAGGAGCTGATTCAGACATCCTCAAATCCTAGCGAATCTCAGCTTGGGGCTCAACCTTCCTATCGAATCTGCGCGGGAGGATTTTCCCTCTGATATAGGTCTTTCATGAGCTGCGATAAGGACTCGGAGACAGAAACCTTGTAGGGCGCTGGATTGTGAATCCGCCAAACATCCGAACGCAAAAAGCGCATACTTTCCAGGCTCTGTCGTCGCTTCTCGCGCAAATCTCGAAGGTCAAGCCAGCGACCCTGCTGAAAGAGGGGCTCAAGCAGGGGCTGTAGACCTGTGGGGACAACATGAACTCGCTTGAAAGGATCAGAGGTGTGTAGCGCCAAGACTTCCTTCCCAGCCTGGGGGGCTGGCTCGTGCGAGCTTGTCAGGAAATCAAGAAGATAGCTCCCATCAACTCCGTGGAGGCGATAGATCTCCTTCTGTGAGGGGATCACCAACTTTTCTGTTTGTTGAGAGATTTTCATGCGTGGTTTGCCGTTAAGCTCAACCAATTTGTAAACGCCTCCTAGTGCGGGTTGATCGAAGGCTGTGACAAGGTGAGTCCCAACACCATAGGCGTTAATCTTTGAGCCCTGTTCTTGAATGCTTTCAATGATTCGTTCATCGAGTTCATTGGATGCAAAAATATTAGTGTCATGAAAACCAGCAGCATCAAGCATCTGTCGAGATTGCTGGGAGAGATAAACAAGGTCACCACTATCTAGTCGAATGCCTAAGGGGCGATGCCCTCGACGTTTGAGCATTTTGAAGACCCGAATAGCATTGATCAGGCCCGAGCTCAGGGTGTCGTAGGTATCGATCAGCAGCAATGACAAGTCTGGAAAAGTCTGCGCATAAGCCATAAAGGCCGCCCATTCTCCAGCATTCGTCGAGCGACCGTCTTCGGCAGCAATCTCTAGCCATTCCTTCTTGCAGTTTTCACCTCTCCAGAAAAAATGCTCTTCCTCAAGAGAGGAAAAACTCTGCACAAATGAATGCGCCATGGTGCCAACGACGGGGATGTCGAGTGACTTTCCCGCCAAAACATTCGATGTGGCATCAAAGCCGCCAAGATAAGAGGCCCGAGTTGCAGTCATCGCACCGTTGGGTCCTTGAGCTCTTCGCATGCCGAACTCGACAAGTTGTCGCTCTCCCGCAATGTTTCGAATGCGACGTGCGTAAGTGGCAATGAGGGTTGAGAAGTTGACGGCGTTTAGTAGGGCACTTTCCAGAAGCTGGGCCTTTAGCAAGGGGCCTTTGACTTGGAGGAGCGGTTCTTTCGCAAAAACGAGAGAGCCTTCAGGAATGGCGCGAATCTCGATATCAGATAAGTTGAGTTTTCTCAGCTCGTCAAAGAATAGAGGATTTGCTTGAGCGAATCCGGGAAGGCTTTTGAGATAACTAATATCGTCTTCTTCAAAATAAAAATTGTTTATAATGTCTCGAATGAGATCAAATCCAGAAAGCACTGCGTACTCTCCACCGAATGGGCAGCGCCGAAAGAACATTTCAAACACGGCCTTATCCTGATGTTTGCCTGAGGCGAAGTAGGCTTGAGCCATCGTAAGCTGATAAAGGTCTGTAAAAAGAGGGCCCAGTCGGATCGACATGACATTTGGAGCATAGGCTTGGATCAAAGCGGGGTCAAACCTCGACCCGCAGCTCATCCTTTGATAGGCGTAAAGGGTCATGAACCTTAATGAACTCAGCAAAGATTCAGCCTCCGCTTTGATCGTTGTGGATCAGCAATACGACTTTGAGCCCGGGGGCGCTTTGGCTGTTCCGAGAGGTGATGAGATTGTCGAGCCCATTGCGGATTTGATGATGAGATTTTCGAATGTCATTGTGACTCAGGATTTTCACCCGACTGGGCATATTTCATTTGCCAGTTCCTACGCAGGGAAACGGCCGTTTGAGCATCTTCGATTAGACGAGGTTGAGCGGGGACAAGTTCGCTCGAGCTTTTCTCCTGGCGTGCTTTCACACTATTTGCGTCGGACTCCTCATCACGAACAGATTCTGTGGCCTGATCATTGTGTTCAGGGAACTCGAGGTGCTGAGATTAATCGACGCCTGCCTCTTGAGCGAGCGCAGCTCATCATTCGAAAGGGGACTCGAGTAGATTGCGATTCCTACTCAACATTCTTTGAGAATGATGGGACTTCAACGGGCCTCTCAGGTTTTTTGCGTGATCGTCAGATCACTCGACTCGTCATTGTAGGGCTCGCAGGTGATTACTGTGTGGCATGGAGTAGTCGTGATGCCAAAGCACTGGGTTTCGAGGTCTGGGCACCTGAAGAATTCACTCGAAATGTGGGTGTAAGTTAGGCTGAAAAAATGGTGGGCAGTGTAGGGCTCGAACCTACGACCCTCGCCTTGTAAGGGCGATGCTCTAGCCAACTGAGCTAACTGCCCGAGGTCCTTCAAGACACCACGACGGAAGCGATCGTGCAACCAGATTCAGGTCCATTTAATACTCGGGCTGAAGCCGAGCAAGCTCCCTCTCGAAGCGGCCCTGGAACTCCTTTGATAAGACGTCTGCACAGACAGCGTAACGGATCAAAGGGTCAGAGCCTCCATCGGGGTTAATCCCTTGAAAGTGCACTCCTACGATTCCGGTTTCAGAAATAATGGTTCGATTGAGCGCTTCGGAAAGCGGCATGTTTTTAGTCGTTGGATCGACTGACAAGTCTCGACCCAAGATGCGTCGAGGAGCCTTCCATAATGTAAAAAAGCCAGCATCGGTTTGGCAGGCCTGTCGAAGCCCGATTTTCTTGAGGCTTCCAATGAGATACTCCAATCGCGCCTCATACATTCTTTGAAGATCCTTCAAAATATCCTGAGTGAGCTTCTGATCTTTGAAGAGCTCTGCGTACGCGGCCATCACAAATGGCACAGGGCCTGACTCGGTGTTGCCCTTAATCATGACATAATCATCAATGAAGTCCTTTGACCCCACAATCGCACCCAGCCGTGCGCCCGGGTCATTAAATGATTTACTCAATGAAAACATCTCGGCCCATTCAAGTTCGGGATAGTCTTTGGCGACTGACATCAAGCTCACATGATTTGCAGAGGCAAGACCCGTGTAGGCGCCGTCATTGACCAAGCGGCATTGATGCTTGATGCAAAACTCGATGAGTGCTTTCCACTCTTCTTGAGATGCTCCAACGGCTGCAGGATTGCCGGGGCGAATGACAAAAATCAAATCTGGTCGTTTAACACGGGCCTTATCGAGCGCGCCCTGAAGAAGATCCATATTGAGGCGCATATTGTCCTTAGACAAGAGTGGCCAGACGATACGATTGGTTGCCAGATACTGATTCGACCAAGTTCCCATCACATCGTAGGCGGGTAGATTAGTCATCACATGAAAGTCTTTGCGACGCTGCTGATCAGGTAGATGGAGTCCGCAAGCCAAGGGAAGGAGGGCTGTCGTAGTCTTGATTCCTGGGATGGGAAGC
>JBEIHI010000175.1:0-4158 GCA_040381435.1 Bacteriovoracaceae bacterium
CAGTCAGATGATTGCAAATACATATGCTCTATACGGCTGAACTCATTGTATCAGGAGTCCACTTCTTGTGAAGAGCATTTTAAGCGCCCAGGCTTGATTTCATGCGGGCAGGGGAGCCCCTCTTGACAAAAATTATCTTGGCAATCCGATCCTCAAAAGTTGAGATGAGAATTAATGCTTTCTCAGCTTCGTCGTCATTTTTTTTCTAAGCGAGTTTATCTTTTTGATCTCGATGGAACTCTTTATTTGGGAAAATCGGTGATTCCTGGCGCGCGAAAACTTGTCTCCCAGTTGAGACAGCAAAAGAAGCAGATTTATTTTTTTACCAACAACTCTTCACGCTCCGATCATGACTATGTCGCAAAGTTAAACAAATTGGGCTTCGCTGCCAAGGCGAGTGAGATTGTCATGTCGACTCATTCCCTGATTCATTTTTTGAAAGTACGAAAAATGAAGAGAGTCTTTTTGTTGGGAACGCCAGCGATGAAGAAGATGCTCGCTCGTCAGGCTTTTGTTTTTACGGCTCGTCCGCAAGTTGTGGTGGTGGCGTTCGATAAGACGTTAACCTATGAGAAACTTCAACAAGCCACTCGGCTCATTCAGTCTGGTATTCCCTACGTTGTGACTCATCCTGATTTGTACTGTCCAACGGACAAAGGTCGAGAGCCTGATTGCGGCGCTATAGCTCAACTGATCGAGCTCGTGACAGAAGTGAAACCTCTCGTTGTTCTTGGAAAGCCCCATCCTTTGATGATGAAGATTGCAGCAGATCGATGCCGTGCTCCAAAGAAGGACATGATCTTGATTGGTGATCGGCTTTCGACGGATATTCAGATGGCCAAGGCACAAGGAATTCACAGCCTCCTTGTACTCAGTGGCGAAACGACGCGCCGCATGCTCTCTCGATCGAAAGTTCAGCCGACTTATGTTGTTGGCTCAGTGCGAGATCTTATGTGATAGGATTCTTCTCCGAGGGGCTTGTCTAAAGACCAGTCCCTGATAACTTGAGTCTATGATCCGCTCAGCCGCTGCTCTGTTCTTTTTGCTTCTGGCTTCCTGTGCCGCGAAGAATTCCGTCTCCGAAAATTCATCTTCCTACGCAGCGCCAGCAGCGGGAGCTGAGGCCTCACAGTCTTCGGTCCAAAAGCCGATGAAGTTTTATTTTGCTGATCTTCAGATTCTTGTTCAGACCAATCCTCTCAGCAAATGCGATGACGTCAAGCGGTTGTCCGAGGGGAGATCAAACGAGTTTTCCGCTGAGGTGAACTCAGATGGAAAATTTGTGAGAAAGTTGGGTCCCAAAACGGTTCAATACTATGCTCTCAATGTGAAGTTGCAGAAGATGGGGTTTGATGAGGCCCAGTATGCCTTTTCAGTTCTGGATGGAGTGGTGCCTGAGTGGGCACCTCATGGCATGAGAGTCCGCAGGCGATCTGGAAACTTCATTGATTTGTACTATCTCGGAAATGTTTTCACTCTGCAGCTCAAGCAGTCTCAAGTTTACTCGTTTAAGGCTGTCGAAAAGCGAGGCAATTGTGACCTTGAACATGATATCAACATCTTCGCAGAGAATTCAGGCTTCTATCTGCCCGTTGAAGATCAAAGCGTTTCAGCAGCTCCCTAATCTCTAGTCTGGAATGCTGGAAGAGGAGCTCGGCTTTCGGTTGGGATCTGCTCCTTGTAGCAAAAACGCTTCAACAAAATCATCCAACTCACCATCCAGAACAGCATCGGGTTGAAAACTCTCGTGATCGGTCCGGTGATCTTTGACCAGACGATACGGCTGCAAAACATAAGAGCGGATCTGGCTGCCCCAAGAGTTATCAAGCTTTTGAGCATGATGAGCATCAACTTGTGCTTGGCGCTTTTGCATCTCAAGTTCGTAGAGTTTACTTTTCAGCATCTTCATCGCGGTCGCTCGGTTTTGATGCTGGGAGCGCTGAGTTTGACAGGCGACGATGACGCCCGTCGGAATATGCGTGATCCGGACTGCGGATTCAGTTTTGTTGACGTGCTGACCTCCAGCACCGCCCGCTCTAAAAGTGTCAGTTTTGAGATCCTCGGGTCGGATCTCAACTTCAATTGAATCATCAATCTCCGGGATCACATCAATGGCTGCAAAGGATGTATGACGACGTTTGTTGGCATCATAAGGCGAAATCCGAACTAAGCGATGAACGCCTCGCTCCGATTTCATCAGTCCAAACGCCATTTCTCCTCGACAGATAAAAGAGCAGGATTTTATGCCGGCGGCCTCGCCGGGCTGCTCGTCAACCAATTCCACTTGAAAGCCTTTACGATTGGCATAGCGAACAATCATGCGCTGAAGTATCTGAGCCCAATCTTGAGCTTCAGTTCCACCTGAGCCCGCATTGATCGAGACGATCGCTCCGAGTCGATCAAACTCTTGTGAGAGCATTTTTCGAAGCTCGAGCTTGCGCGTTTGAGCCTCCATGGCTGGAAGTTGAGCATCGACGTCCGCTAAGAGCGGATCTGAGGGCTCCGAAATCTCAACGAGCTCAAGAGAGTCTTTGAGTTGCTGTTCAAGCTGAAAGAACGGCTCAATGGTTTTCTGAATCTGCTCGATTCTCTGATTCACTTCTCGTGCTTTATCGGGTTGCGACCAGAAGTCAGACGCTAATGTTTGCTCGGAGAGGGCTTCTTTTTCGTCTTTCAATCTGAAGACGTCAAAGCAGCCTCCCGAGAGATTCCACTCTCTCTGAAAGTTTGCCTAATTCGGAAAGAAGATTTTTTTTGTCCGCCGATCGCTTTTCCACATGGCAGCTATAACAAAAATGAGCCACCAAATCCACTCCATCAAGGGATAAGTCCAAACAAAGAAGGTTCTTGAGTCTGAAAAGAGGGGAACATCATAGCTGGGGGATGAGCTCGTAAAAGGCTCTAAGTCAGATCTCTCAAAAGGAGTGATCATCGTGGTTTGCCCGTTGTTAGTACTTCGAACCATGGGTTTGAGTGTTTGATAGACCTGGAATGAGGCAATTGCAGTGTGCTGCGCTTGGGCTGAGGATTTTCCATACCAAGCGTCGTTTGTCATATTCACCAAAAGATCAGCACCCTTGCGAACTCGCTCAACTGATGAGCGATTGAAGGTGTCCTCGTAGCAAATCAGTGGTCCGAGTTTCAGGTTGAGAGATGAGAGCTCCAGAGGTTTTTGATTCTCTCCTGGAATAAAGTCTCCCGCATTTTCGACGAGTTTTCCAAGCGGCAGAATTTTTTGAAAGGGGACGTATTCTCCGAAGGGAACCAAGACTTCTTTGTCAAATCGTCCCAAGATTTCATCACCTTGCACCAAAAGAGCAGAGTTTCGATTGTTGCCATCATCTCGAACCACGGCGCCAACAATCAGCGGAACCTGTGAGCTGAAGGGGAGCTTTCGTTGTGATATTGAAACGAGGCGAGGATAGGCCGTTTCGGGCCAAACGATGAGATCAGGATTTTGCTCAGCACTTTGGCTCGAGAGTCTGAGCAGTGTTTCAATATTCTCAAGTACCTTGGCGGGATCCCATTTAATCTCCTGGCTGATGTTTGGCTGAATCAGTCCCACTTTAATCTGTCCCGTGGGCTCGATGGATCGAGCCCAGACATTTCCCGCAACAATGATGAGGATCATTGAGCCGAAGGAGACCCCCAAAGATTTCACCTGATGGGGATGTGCACTCCAATCTTTGATCCAGACCAAAGCGCATGCGGTAAAAATCCAGAAAAACGTCAGACCGTGCGCTCCCCAGATGTTCGCTGAGTGGAAAAAAACTGAACTATGATGGAAGTGGTGTCCAAGCTCGCCCCAATGAAAGGAGAAAGTCATCCACTGTCTGATCGCCTCGAGCCCCACCCAAAGAGAGGCCCATGACCAAAATCGAATCGTCGGCGATTTTTGAAGAAACATCTGAGAGCCTGAAATCAAAGCCCAGATTCCAAGGAACGTGGCACAATGAGCTGCCACATAACCTGCGCCGAGAACGGCGATCCAAAGTGAAAGCCCGCCAAACTCGGTCAGCGCCGAGACCAACCAATAGTGACAGGCACTAAAATAAGCGAGGCCGCCTATGAAGGCCTTGGCAAATCGAAGCCGCGGTGAAGGAGTTGAAAGCGTGACGGAGATGAAAGTGCACAAACCCACTGATGCGAGGGCGAAGG
>JBEIHI010000176.1:0-4146 GCA_040381435.1 Bacteriovoracaceae bacterium
GCCTCTTGTTGATCTCGAGGTCTCACATCATGCGCGGCTGCGATCTGAAATAAAACGCCTCACGGAATTGGGGTGGATCGAGGCATGACAGGCCCCGTGATTATTGTTGGTCGCCACGGAAAAATGTCTCGCATCTTGGCGACCTGTTTGTCTGAGCAAGGACAAGCGTTCAAAGTTTACTCCGCTCAAAGAGATCAATCCGATGTCTCGGACTTTAAAGGTGCCAGTGGCGTGATTGATTTTTCCCTTCCTGAAGCGACTGCATCCCTTCTTGCGATGGCTGTTGAGGCGAAGACACCGTTTGTCTGCGGAACCACGGGTTGGGCCTCCGCAGAGGAGAGACAGCGGATCTTTGGCGAGGCCGCGAAGGTTATTCCTATCGTTTGGGACTCGAATTTTAGTCTCGGGATTGAGGCGCTCTCTCAAATGATGGAAGTGGTTAGTCGATTCAAACTTCCTGAGATTCAGATTGTCGACATCCACCATTCTCAGAAGCGGGATGCCCCAAGCGGAACAGCTCTCAAGCTCAAGGAGCGCGGGCTTCAACATAATCCTCAGCAGAAGATCACCATTGAATCCATCCGAGTTGGGGAGGTTCCGGGAGAACACAAAATTTTGATTTCTCTCAAAGATGAAACTTTAGAGCTTACGCATCGCGCGCTCTCACGGATTCCCTTTGCCGAAGGTGCTATTCGAGCCTTGGCGTGGGCTCAAAATCAAAAACCAGGTTTGTACGCAATGAAGGACTATCTCAAATGACATTTCAGAAGGCACTTAGACTTCAAAAACTTCCGCCCTATGTTTTTGCGGCAGTAAATGAAAAGAAACGAAAGCTTATGGCTGAGGGAAAAGATTTGATTGATTTGGGAATGGGTGACTGCGATTTGCCTACACCAGATCCGATCATCACCGCCCTTTCGGAAGCTGCAAGAGTGCCAAAGAATCATCGCTACTCCTCTTATGTGGGCCTTGATGAGTTTCGAAAGACCGCCGCGGAATGGCTGGATCGGAGATTTTCTGTTTCTGTAGATTGGAAAACAGAAGTGATGAACGTGATTGGAAGCAAGGAAGGACTTGCTCACTTCACTCAGTGCTTTGTCAATCCCGGCGACTACACCTTGAGCCCTGATCCTGGATATCCCGTTTATGGAAACGCCACGGTTCTGTCAGGTGGAACTCCTCTCTATTATCCGCTGCTTTGGGAAAATGATTTTCGCCCCATGTGGTCAGGCATTTCCGAAAGTGTTTGGAAGTCGACCAAGATCGTCTTCATCAACTACCCGCACAACCCGACTTCAGCAACGGCCTCACTGGACACCTACGCTGAACTCGTGGATCGAGCTCGTCACTACAACTTCATCATTTGTTCCGATGGGCCCTATTGTGAGCAAGGCTACGATGCTCTTCCTCCGTGTCTCCTCCAAGTCCCTCGAGCCAAGGAAGTGGGCATTGAGTTTTTCTCATTTTCCAAAACCTATAATATGACAGGTTGGCGAATTGGCTTTGCCGCTGGAAATGCCGAGTTGATCTCAGCGCTTCATCAGATCAAATCCACTTTGGATACTGGGATTTTCATGCCCATTCAATATGCAGCGATTGCAGCACTCAAGGGCAGCGACCGCGAACTGATTGAACCCTCGAAAGAAGTCTACGGCTACCGACGAAAACTCGTGGTTGAGGGCCTTAAGCGCCTGGGCTACGAAGTTTTTGATGGACGCGCCACTTTCTATCTTTGGATCAAATGTCCTCAAGGCCAGTCCTCCACGGAAACAGCTGCGCAACTCATGGATAAAGGCGTCGTCGTTACACCGGGCATTGGCTTTGGAGCCTGTGGAGAAGGTTACTTTCGAATCTCACTCACAGTTTCTGAGGAGCGACTCGAAGAAGCTCTCAAGCGAATGGGCTCTTAGCGATCTGTCCTTAAAATTTGCAAAAGTTTTCATAGCTCAAAGACTCAAGATTGTCGGATGACGCATGTTTAGGCTCCAAGCCGACAAAGTAAACTTTTGTTACAACAAGCGCTTTAGTTGGAAAGCGATTGTCTGAGCGGCGCATTCCGCCTCTGACAACTTTTTTTTCGAGCGCTTGGCACTGAGCTTGCTCTCTCCCAAGACTTGAAACAATCGACACCGCCGGGTTGGTGTCAGTCGATTGAATTCTCTAGGGGAGTCTCTTCAAATGAAATCTTTCGTTCTTGGGCCAGCAGTTCTGGCGTCAGCACTTATTTTTACGGGTTGTGGAAGTCTTACCTTGGGCGACAAAGTCCAAGTTCAAGTAGATCCCGTTACTCAAAATGCTCGATTGACCGTCGAGATGAGTGATGGACTTCAAGTGAATCTTCTAAACGGTGAATATCCTCTTCCTGATGGAAAAGGAAAACTCATCTTCGTTCCTGCAACCAAAACCGCAAATGCTCGAATCGGAGTCGAAGTCAGCCTCGCCTCTTTGGCTGGTGGCAACATGGGCATTGGCTCAATCACCACCTTGCCCAATGGCGCTCCCATGCCTGTGGCGATGACACCTCCTCTCCTCTCCGTGCCTGTGATCAAAAATGGAAACTACGATGTAGATGCTTTGTTTAGCGTGACTCCGGAAGTTCAAATCGGAGCCGCCATCGGCATCAAACAACTGTCCAACAAGTATATTCCTGGCGGCGTTTCTCTTTGCCAGAACTTCAGAAATGAAGAGGGATTGGCTTTCGCTGCTGTTTGTCTCTATGGACCCAGCGACACCAAAACCGGCGGGATTTTTGTTGGAGCCAACTTTGGCGATCTCTTGAATCTGGATGAGGGCACTGATCCTGTTGATGGAACTGAACCGGATCCAGTTCCTGCCCCCATGGCCGCTCGTTCAATGTTTAGCGTAAAGGCGATGCCTCAGCTGAACTTGAACTCCATGAGCGTGGTCTCCTCTGATTGGGGTCATACAATTCACGATCCTTCCAAGAGCCTGAGCAAAAATTGGCAGAAGGCTGAGAAAAACGTCCGAGCTGTTTTGAAAGCCAAATAAGCTCTGGAAGCGATTGAGGAAAGAGTTCCAACCAAGAACACTGAACTCATGAACTGAACAACACCACTTAGAGGCCGAGCGGCTTACCCGCTCGGCCTTTGAGCGTTTTGCGTCCAGGAATTGATTTTCAGCATTGAATATGTCAATCCTTTCGACGTCATGATTCCTGCGGGTTCAACAGAAAGTATTCGCCTCTACGTGTGGGCACCTCGATCGGAAGTTGTTTTCATTCAGGCCGTTTTTGATGCTCACGAAGGCTTGGGTCGCATTCGAACAGAGCGACATGACAACGATCGCTCGCTACTTCTGTTTCTTTGTACACCCGATCAGAAGGAATCTGTTCTTAGCTTTTTGCGTCATATCTCAGAAGAAGTTTCCCAACCTCTTGAAATTGTTTGACTCGATTCGACAGAAAACTTCTAATGTTGTTAAGGGGGTTGAGACGTGAACACAGAAACAACTGCATTGGAACGCATTAATCTTTTGAAGGACCTGGTCTCCATTTCGGTCTCGAGCGCTCACGGAATTCATCAATTCTCCGAACAACAGCTCAGCCAAACGATTGCTGGCCTTGTTCGAAACAAACTTCTCAGTGCGGAAGATTCCTACAAACTCCAGGATGGTCTCAAAGACACCAAAGCCTTTGATCGAATGGTTCAATCTCGAATCGATCGAGCCCTGGAAAGAAAAGGTGTGATCAGCCAAAGCAGAATCAATGAACTGGATTCACGGCTGAGTCGTATCGAAGCTAAGCGCTCCGCTTAAGATTATCAATCAGTCGGACTCCCTCGAAGTACGCAGCGACAAGCCATCGCCCCTTGGGACCGGCCCATTTCTCCGTCAGAGTTGAATTCCAGACTTCCAGATACTGAACATCAAATCCGTCTCGCACTAAAAGCTCCTGGGCCTTTTCTGGTGAAGAGGCAGAACCAAGAACCTCATAAAGACGCGCCGCAGCATTTTTCTTCTCAGCACTGAGGTAAGAATTTCGAGAACTCATGGCGAGCCCATTCTTTTCTCGAATAGTTTTACACGGCACGATTTTCACAGGAAGCTCTAGATCCTCAACCATGGCCTGAATGACTTGAACCTGCTGATAGTCTTTCTCTCCAAAATACGCATGAGTGGGATTCACCC
>JBEIHI010000177.1:0-4140 GCA_040381435.1 Bacteriovoracaceae bacterium
ATCGGTCCTCTGGCCAATCTCAAAAGCCACTGAGGGCGAAACGGGAGTAAACAAAACATCAACCTTATCGAGAGCCTCCAAGAACTCGGATTGAATCTTGGAGCGGACCCACTGCGCCTTCGAGTAGTAGGCATCGTAATAGCCGCTGCTCAGGGCAAATGTTCCCAGCATGATTCGTCGCTTCACTTCATCACCAAAACCTTGGCTTCGCGATTGCACGATGAGGTCCTTCATGGATTTAAAGTCCTTGGCTCGATTTCCGTAGCGAATGCCATCGTATCTCATCAGGTTGCTTGAGGCCTCGGCCGTTGCCACTACGTAATAAACGGCAATGCCGTAGCTCGTGTGGGGTAGTGATACCTCAATCAACTCAGCCCCGGATTGCTTGAGCACCTGCAGAGCTTGCTCGGTCACTTTTTGAACGTCTGCGTCCATGCCCTCAGGATTAAAATACTCTTTGGGGAGGCCCACTTTGAGTCCTTTGAGAGATCCGTTTTGTGCAGCTTTGACATAGTCATCCACTTTAACATTCAACGTGGTCGCATCGCGGGGATCTTTGCCCGCAATGACCTGAAAGATTTCTGCACAATCAACAGCATCATCGGCAAAGGGTCCCACCTGATCCAATGAGCTCGCAAACGCAATCACTCCTGATCGCGAAACTCTTCCATAGGTCGGCTTGAGCCCCACCAATCCACAAAACGCAGCAGGCAGCCTGATGCTGCCTCCGGTATCTGTCCCTAAACTTCCAAGAGCCATATCGGCTCGAACACAAGCCGCGGATCCTCCGCTGCTGCCCCCGGCTGTTCGCTTCAGATCATATGGATTTCGAACAGGACCAAAGCTTGTGTTTTCGTTCGATGAGCCCATCGCAAATTCATCACAGTTCACTCGGCCCAAAAACAATGCGCCTTCTTGAGCAAGTCTCTCCGTCACAGTCGCAGAGCGAGGAGCTCGATAGCCCTTGAGCATTTTGCTGGAGGCTGTGAGTTCCTGACCTTTGATGGAAATCATGTCTTTGATCCCCAGCGGAATACCGGCGAGTTGGCCTCGCGCTCCCGAGGAGTCCAGGGCTTTGGCTTGCGACATGAACTCATCGGCAAAAATCTCAAGGTAAGCATTGATCTGAGGGTTGCGACCTTGAGCCTTTTTCAAGACATCTTCGGCAACTTCAGAAATCTTTAGTTCTTTGGAAGTAATCTTGCGTTTGGTGATAGCGAGGCGACCCATAGATTTCCTAGCGTTCAATAATGGAAGGGACTTCAAACAAAAGCTCACCAGGAATGCCACCTGATTTGGGAGCGTTTTGAAGCGCCTCATCGTTGGTTAAGTTTAAGCCTTTGACCGACGAATCGTTTGATTCATCTCTTAAGCTGTCCGAGGTGTCGATTTTCAATCGGTCGATAAAGGCCGTTGTGACATGAAAGGCCCCCATCTTTTTGGCCTCCTCGGGGGATAGAGGAATCTTCTCGAGTTGGTCAATGTATCCGAGAATCGCTTCCATTTGCTTTTGGAATCGAAGTTTTTGGTCCGGAGACAGTTCGAGATAGGAAAGGTTGGCGATCTTATCGACGGAAACCGAGGTGCTCATTTCGTCTTAGCGTTGCCAAAGGCCCATTGACTGTCAATCCTTCAGCAGGGGGAATGGGCAGTTTGCGCCAAAGATTCAACCCCTCAAGGATTGACAGCTTGAGGGGCTTTCGAGGCAGAATCGGCCCATGAACATCAAAGCAACGGACATTCGAAAAGGCTATATCATCAAATTCAAAGACCGCATGTGTCGTGTCGTTTCTGCGACTCACCACACCCCCGGAAACCTGCGTGCGATGATGCAAGTCGAGATGAAAGATATCGTTAGCGGAACAAACTTTTCGAACCGCTTTCGTTCGGATGAAACTGTTGAGAAGCTAAATGTCGATTATACCGAGATGGAGTTTCTCTATGACGAAGGCGATATGCTTGTGTTCATGAATACAGAAAATTACGAGCAAGTCAGTCTACCAAAAGAGTTGCTCGGCGAGTCCGTGGGCTACGTTTTGCCCAACTCCAAGGTGACCGTGAGTTTCATCGAAGAGAAGCCCGTGGGTGTGGAATTGCCTCCTCGAGTGACTTTGAAAGTGATTGAAACGGAGCCTGGTATTCGAAATGCGACAGCGACGAATGTGTTAAAGCCTGCCAAGTTGGAAACGGGCATCAGCGTTGGCGTTCCCGCGTTTATTGATGAGGGAGATTCCATCATCGTGAATACGGAAACCGGCGAATACATGAGCCGCGGCTAAATTTTAGCGGCGACCAAAGCTTTGTCGCAGTCTTTCAGCACTTGATCGGGATCTCAACTTTTCGATTTCAGCCATGAGCTGTCGATGTTTTTCCTCAGCACCGGCGAGAGATCGAGACATATTGTCTTTGGCGGTTTGGTTTTCCTTCTCATGAGCGATATCTCTGCGAAGCTGCTCAATTCCTGTTTTCAAAACATTTTCAACGGAAGCCAATTTGAGAAGCGTTGCCTCCAAGAGTTCCCCGGAAGCTTTTCGAGATCTCTCCAAAAGAACTTCAGCCGTTTCCCAGTGGGCCACGGTTGCGGTTAGCATGGGAGCAAGTCGCTTCTCGAGAGCGAGAGCTGTTGTTCGCGCTTCTTCCAGTCCATTTTTTCGAAGCACAAACTCTGGAGTCATGGGATCCATCGCTTCTAACTCGCGAAGCTCCTGGGTCTCTTGACGAAGCCAGCGGGTCAGTCTTTCCGACAAAACATAGGTAATTTGATCCGCGGGTTTCTTGGAACTTAAGTCGGTCTTTGAGCGATTCAAAATGGACTCTATGGATTCCTCAGCCTCGGCATGAAAGAGGTCAGTGCCGTGAAAGTTGGTGCCGACCACGGCCTTGCAGCTCTCCAGGTTGACGAGGGGATCGTTTGCCCAGACTGAGCTGGCGCTGAGTGCCATGATTCCAATGAATCTCATCATGAGTGTTCTTCCTATTTTCATAAGTGCCACCTACCTAAAACGCCTTAAATCGCAAAACTAATGCCAACGGCGAGCTCACCTTTAAATCACGATATTCCAGTGCTTTCAAGGGCTTAAACCTTGAAAAAAGGTGTCCATGAGGTCGGAAGTGGGCATTGAATCCGCAGGGATCCGACTTGAAGTCTCCAGGCATGAAGGGCAATTCCTTCGAAAGAATCGTTGCTTCCGTAGAGGTGATCTCCCAGAAGTGGGGCCTCGAAGTGGGCAAAGCTTGCGCGAATCTGGTGGCGCTTTCCGGGGCCCAGGAGCTCAACCTGATAGACACAATAGTCATTGTGAGCTTTGAGGATTTTGATATCGAGTTCGCCTCGATCTTGGGGGCTGCCGGATTCAGAGACACTGATCTTTTTGGAAGAGCGGTAGCGCGAAAAAAAATACAATGACGTATGAGTGTCCCGGATTCGTCGGCGACTGATGCACAGATAGGTCTTTCGAATACTTTGCCCCGATCGAACGTCTTGCACGAGCTGTTCGTAGGCGGCAATTGTTTTGGCCACCATCAAACATCCCGTTGTTTCAAAGTCTAGGCGATGCAGAATTCCGGAGTCAGGCAACGAGCTCAGTTCAGGTCGAAGCTGAAGAAGGGTGGTTGCCAACGAGCCTTCTGTTTTTCCAGACGTGCAATGAGTGCCCGTCGGTTTGTTGATCACCATCCAATCCGATGTTTCATGAAGAATTTCGAGAGTTGGGCTCACACGTGTAGTTTGATGACATCATTGCGATGTCTTTCAATCAACTCATCTCTTTCAGACTCGCTCATATCAGAGCGGGCGGTCACAACAAGGGACTGCTCCTTACCTGTTTTCAAGTCGCGTGCAGCCACCTGAAGAATTCCGTTTGAATCAATAGCGAAGCTCACTTCAATCTCCGGTGTCCCCGCCTTGGCAGGAGCGATCTCTGTCAAAGTGAACTCTCCCAACATGTCATTTTCTGAGGCCGTTTTGTTTTCGCCTTGAATGACTTTGATTTTCACTGAGCTTTGATTGTCCGCCACGGTCGTAAAAATGTGAGAGGCCTGAGTGGGAATTGTTGAATTTCTTGGGATGATGATGGAAGAAAATCCTCCTGCTGTTCTAATGCCAAGACTCATCGGCGTGACGTCGAGCAAGAGAACGGG
>JBEIHI010000178.1:0-4081 GCA_040381435.1 Bacteriovoracaceae bacterium
AAATCTCTGCCAAGATTGAGGTCTACACAAAAGATACCCCGATGCTCCTGATTTGTGAAAATGGAGTTCGATCGGCCTCTGTCTCCGAACTCCTGCAGGCAAAAGGGTATCCTTTCATTTATGTCTTAAAGGGCGGAATTGCTGGTCTTCAAAAAACAGAGCGCACGGGTTCTCAAGCGAGCGAATCGGCCCGCGAAGAGTTCGTCGCTAACGCTTAAGCGTTTGGCTTTTTCAGGCGATCTCGAATCTTTCGGCCCATTTCTTCTAACGGATGTTTTGCATCAAGTTCCTCTTGTGCTTTGAAGCTGGGGCTGTCGATATTCTTCAAAAACTCTTCGGCAAACTTTCCAGACTGAATCTCAGAAAGAATGACTTTCATTTTCTCTTTGGTCGAGGAGTCGATAACTCGCGGACCTCTGGTGATGTCTCCATATCGAGCTGTTGGGCTAATGCGGTTTCGCATCCCCGTGATTCCATCTTTCCAGATGAGATCAACAATCAGCTTCAATTCATAAAGTGATTCAAAATACGCAGCCTCAGGATGATATCCCGCCTCAACCATCACTTCGTAAGAGGACTTTAAGAGAGCGGATACTCCACCACAGAGAAGAGCTTGCTCAGAAAACAAATCGCATTCCGTTTCATCTCGAAACCTGGCCCAGATAAGTCCTTGGGGATGACAGCCGATGCCAAGGGCGTAGGACTCAGCCCAGGCTTTGAGAGTCGATTCATCGCGAGAATTTTCAAGGGCAAGAATCGCAGGGAGAGCTTGAGGGGTCTGGTAGAATTCCATCAGGCCGTGCGCCGCCCCTTTGGGGGCCACTAAAAGATGAGCGGGCCCGCCTTCTCTCATGGGGAGGGTTTTGAAATGAGTGCTAAAACCGTGAGCAAAGACCCAAGCCCGGGGATGACCTCGCTTAAGGAGTTCGCCCGCAACTTGCTGGTGGGCTTGGTCAGGAACGTTGAGCGCGATGCAGGCTCCCGCAGGGCTGAAGGACTGAAGGTCAACCACGTCAAATCCTTCCTCATGAGCTTTGGCCCAAGATTGACTCTGAGGTCTTAGGGCCAGCTTAAAGGAGGCCCCGGAGCGTTTAAGGTTGTGGGCTTCTGCTCGCCCCTGGGCTCCAAATCCAACAAGAATGAGGGGAAATTGCCTTAAAGTCTCAAGAAAGGGAGTTTTTAGCATGGATTTGATCCTTTTCATTCAGAGCTAGCAGAGCTATAGAACTTTGCAATTTCCATTAAGAAGGCGTCTATGAAAACAATCCAGAATTTAGTCATTCCCTTTACCGAGATTCCTTTTGAAGGACTTCAGGTTGAATCGTCCGAACCGTTTGCCACGTTTTCGGATCCTCATATGGAGGCCGATGAACTGCGCCGCCTCCAGGAGAACTTCAAAGATCCGATTCAGGTGTCCGCAGTTTTGACTCCTGTTGCGCAAAAGGTGGATGTGCGTGGTGATATGCGCACACTCATTTCGGAGATTTGTGATCGCTGTACGGAGACTTTCAAGCAGCCAGCTTCTGCTTCTATTTCAACTTTTTTGATGCCTGCTCAGCAATTCTCCTCTCACGATAAACCAGGTGGAAAGGTGATTCACAGCCCTACGCGTGGGGGTAAAAAATCCCGCCATCATTCCAAGTCAAAGGCTCCGGTTTTGTCAGATGCTCCTGGCGAACATGAAGATGTGAGTTTTGGCTCGTATGATGGCCACACGGTGGACTTGCGTCCGCTGGTGCGAGAGCAGTTGATTCTTACGATTCCAATGCGCGCTGTTTGTGATCCTGCTTGTGAAGGCTTATGCTTACGATGCGGTGAAAACATTCAAAGACAAGAATGCCGCTGTAAGGAAGGTCCTCAGCGAGTGGAGTCGGAAGAGGCTCGCTCACTCGGAAACTCTTTGGCTGACCAACTGCAAAAGGCAGTGTCAAAGACAGCATTTTAGGTTTTCAAGATTTACTGCGCGCCAAGTTCAAACAATCGTGTGAGCCCTGGTTGATCAGAAGACTCGCTTTCGCACCGAAAGAGAAAGGGTTGTGCTTTGGCGGCGATGATCGCAGACGGGCTTTCTTGAGAAGCTTTTGGGAGCTCTGTCATGATTTTTTGTCCCGGAGCGGATTCGGTGGAATCTTCGACGGCAGCAATCATGACGGGCTGTCGGGCTGAATCGATTGCGATCGGATAAGTCCACTGGCCTTTTTCTTTGTCGATGACTTGAAACTCTTCGGGTTTGTTCGAGTCTTGAACGATGATTTTTTTGACTTCTTTGGTGTCCTTGTCTCGAATGTAGCCAACAACTCTTACAGAGTGCCCTACCGGGTTGTCGGCAGCCTTCAGCGCCAAATGGACGGCCTTCCCCGAATCGATTCGCTCAGAGATCACTGAGGCGGCGTCTGATCCGGTCTTTTCAGCCATGAGCGCAAAGGGGCCCGAGATCTGAGGGGAAGAGTTTGCAGTGTCCAAAGCAGCTTTGAATTTTGCATCTGAGGTCAGAATCGTATGTGATTTTTGAATGTCTTTCGCCGATTCCTTGAGAATGCGTTGAACATTAGAATCCGCGTAGAAGTCTGAGAGTTTGGAGAAGCCCGAAATGGGATCCAGTTTTTCCCCGCGAGCAGCTGCCATTAGTTTGTTCTTAATCACTTCGTCGCTGTCTCTGGGGCCCGAAACAAAGAGCTCTTTGTTTCGATCAAGCGCTGAGAGTTTTTGCTCGAGGTGAACAATTCCAAAACAGATACCAACCTTTGTCTTGGGATCAGAAGGGTCGGATTCATTTTGAAGAGGCAAAATCTCATTTTCAGGAATATCAATCATGACGAGTTCTTCATTGGGTCCTAGCGAGGCCCGGATCTCAGCATAGCGGTCATCGGCAATGGCGCTAGGGGCATGCAAAGCCAGGACGAGAAGGTTCGCAGAGAGACGAAGCACCAACTTCATGATGTGACTATCAGGTGCAAAAACTAAGCCCCTCCTAAGGTATTGATTCTCAAGGATTTGCGGGGACTGGATTGCAGAAATCTGCGGTAAGGCCTTGAAATCATTGCGAGGTTTTTGGAAGTTTTCCTAGTGATTTGGGGGGGGAGCCGCTATAAGAAAAGACGTGTTTTCAGCGCGAATTGCTCTCGATGCGATGGGAGGAGATTTTTATGCTCTCCCGAATCTTCAAGGTGCCTACTGGGCGATCAAGAAGTCGCAAACTCTTGGAAAGAACATTCAGGTTTTCCTGGTGGGTCCAGAGGATCGAGTCCTCGGAAAACTGCGTGAAGCTGTGGATGATCCCGCGGTTCCTTCTGATTTTCGAATCAATGAGGCTGAGTTTCAGAAGTTTTTGAAGGCGGGCTCTCTGGTCCCTGTGCCCTCAACCCAAGTCGTTGAGATGGACGACAGTCCAGCTTTGGCGGTCCGCACAAAAAAAGATTCATCCTTAGCGAGAGCTTATCATCTGGTGAAATCGGGTCAGGCCGATGCGATGATTTCGGCCGGAAACTCTGGAGCTGTCATGGCGTATGGGATCGCCCTTTTGGGACGATTGCCGGAAGTCAGACGCCCTGCAATTCTATGCACCATGCCTTCGAAGGGAGGCTTCTGCTCGATTCTCGACGCCGGAGCGAACGTTGATTGTACGGCCGAGCATTTGGTGCAGTTTGCAACAATGGGAATGATTTATTCCCAGGCTGTTTTCAATAAGTCACAGCCCCGGGTTGCCCTTATGAATATTGGAGAGGAAGAGGGCAAAGGAAATGAGCTGACCAAGGAAACTCACGAAAGATTGAAAGCTTCCTTCGGCCCTTGCTATGTGGGTTTTGCCGAAGGTCGTGATGTTTTTAATGGCAAAGTGGATGTGATTGTTTGTGATGGTTTTGTTGGCAATGTGCTTTTGAAGACCGCTGAGGGAGTGGCCAAGATGGTGAAAGAAACTCTCAAAGAAGAGCTTTCTCGCAATCCCATTCGTGCTCTGGGAGCGTTACTGGCACGAGGGGGCTTTACGGCTCTGAAGTCTCGAATGGATTATCGGGAGTACGGAGCCGCACCCTTGATTGGATTGAATGGCTTGGGGATGGTCGCGCATGGATCCAGCGAT
>JBEIHI010000179.1:0-4069 GCA_040381435.1 Bacteriovoracaceae bacterium
AGGCAAATCCAAAGTATCCCAATCCACCGGTATCTCCAGCCACACCCTTCACAATTACAAAGTCAGACTCACTGGCTGAGTAATCCGAACGAGAGGCCTTTTCTTTGCCGTTGATGACTTTAGTGAAGTAGTCAAAAGTCCCTGAATCAGGACCTGGCGCATACAAACTGAGCTTGAGATCCGGAAACCCAGGTCGAATATCTTTCCAATTCTTTACAGAACTTCCTGTCTCCCAAATTTTCTTCAGCTCCGCCGTCGTTAGATTTTTGGCCCAGGTATTGTTTTTGTTCACCACTAAAACGATTCCATCATAAGCAATCGGCAACTCAATGAACTCAATGGAAGCCTTTGCGCACAAATCAATTTCAGTCACCTCAATGGGGCGGCTAGCACCCACCAGGTCGACCTCGCCCTTGCAGAACTTTTTAAATCCTCCGCCCGTACCTGATGAAGCAACCGCCACTCGATACTGCGGCTGTTGAATTTGAAACTCCTCCGCTATTCCCTCTGAAATAGGAAACACCGTTGAAGATCCATCAATCACAATCGTGGGCTTAGCCTCCAAAGAAAGAACCGAAAGAGCGACAATACTGAAACAGAACCCACTTATGATTTTCGACATAAAAATCTCCTTTAGATCTCAATCCCCTTGAACACTATGAGTTTGGAGTAAGAGAGGACCAAAAGGCTAAACAAGGTTCTGAGAAGCAAGTCTTAAGAACTCGTTAAGAGAGACTGGGCGGTCGCTTCTCCAAAGGGAAATAGATCGAAAAGCTAGACCCCTTAAAAGGCTCACTGGCAACGCGTACAAAGCCCCCGTGAGACATCATGATGTGCTTGACGATTGCCAACCCCAAACCCGTGCCGCCCAAAAGCCGATTGCGAGATTTGTCCGTCCGATAGAATCGCTCAAAAATACGGGGTAGATCCTCCGCGGAGATGCCCGGTCCATTATCTGAAACCGTGAATCGATTGTAACTCTCACCCTGCTCGACGACTCGCTCCGAGGAAATTTCGATTCGAGCACCATCTCCGCAGTAGCGGTGAGCATTTTCAACGAGATTTCGGATCACCTGGTCGAAGAGTCTGCGATCCGCAACGATCGAATCCACTTTGTTGACGATCGAAAGATGCTGCGCTCGCGACTGAAGCTTCACACCGAAATCCTTAATCAAATCATCAAGCTCCTCCGCCGGATTAAATGACTCATGATCCAAGTGAACATTAGGAGATTCAATCTTCGAGAGATCCAAAATGTCGTTGATGAGAAGGCTCAATCGCTCGGCATTGTTTTCAATACGAGTGAGGAACTCAACCGCGCGTTGAGGATCCTGAACAGCACCCGACTTCAGGGTCTCCGCAAAGCCCTTAATCGAAGTCAACGGCGTCTTCAGCTCGTGGGAAACATTGGCCACGAACTCAGCTCCTCGCATCTTCAGAGCATCAATCTCTCGGTAAAGCTGTCGAATCCTCTGGCGCATCCGATGCCGAGACCATGCAAGCCAAACGACCGACATCGACAAAAGGATCACGGCGACAAGTTTAACAGAAACGACGGTCATGCGCTGATTGATGGATTATCTTTGAATCGATAGCCCACACTTCGAATGCTCTCAATCAAAGTCCCATAGGTGCCAATTTTTTTACGCAAATTCGTGATGTGAACATCAATCGTGCGATCGACGACTGAAACATCTTTACCCAAAGCAAAGTCGATCAATTCATCTCGAGTAAAAACATGCCCCAAACGGGACATCAAGCATTGTAAAATCTTAAACTCCGTGGTCGTCAGTTTGAGCTCTCTGCCCTCAAGATGAACTTCGTGTCGAGGCACATTTAAAACGAGATGATCAAACTTCAGCTCCCTGGCTGTATCGGAGCTTCGCCGCTCATCTACGCGCCGAAAAATGGCCTTAATCCGAGCCACCACTTCCTTCGGTGAAAAGGGCTTCGTGATGTAATCATCTGCTCCCAGTTCAAGACCGACAATGACATCTGTCTCTGAACTTTTGGCAGAAATCATAATGATAGGAATCGCCTCCAACGAGGAACTTCTCTTGAGCTGTTTGCAAAGCTCAAGCCCGGGAAGGCCGGGCAGCATGAGATCCAGAAGAACCAGATCCACGCGCTCGCTCTTGAGCGCCTGCAAGGCCTGTTCGCCATTTTCCGCCGTTTCAACCGAGTAGCCTTCTTGTTCGAGATTGAATTTTAGCAGCTCCCGAATATCGGCTTCATCATCAACAACAAGGACGTGTTTTCGAGAAATCTTCAAAGGACTTTCAATAGCTTGGCCATTCACCATATCTCTGGAATCTCCTTTGGAGCCCATTCATAGCCTTGTCGATTTGAGATGGCCAATCTTTAATCTGCCTTTTAAACCCACCATAGAGGCCCTAAACTTGATCAGTACGGCTCTCGACGTAACCATGGGATTTTGATACCAAGAGGGTCATTGTTTTTGTGATCGGGGCGTAGCTCAGCCTGGCTAGAGCACCAGTTTTGGGAACTGGGGGTCGGAGGTTCGAATCCTCTCGCCCCGAATCTTCTAACTCGACGCATCATTTTATTAACTAAACCTTGATTCGACGCAGCAGCTGCACCTCTTTAGTTTATCGATGAGGGGGACATCTTGAGCACAGCATTTATTTTTTCGCTGTTTTTTGCCTTACCTACACAGTTTTCCGATTCCATCGATTCGAGTCAGAGATTCGATGAACACATTGAGATTCAAAAGTCGTACTCTTTCATGTCATACAACGTCGGCAATCTCTTCGACACGGAGGACGATCCGCTTAAGGATGATAACGAGTTTACTCCCGGTGGTTCTGCCAAATGGACGGAACAGAAGCTGATCCAGAAAATGACAAATCTCGCAAAGGTCATCACGAGTTCAAAGAGCCCGTCTGGCCAGGCCTGCCCCGATTTTCTAGGCCTCGTCGAAGTTGAGAATGCAAAAATCGCTCAGCGTTTCAATCGAGAATTTCTGAAAGACTGCAAATACAATAAAATCGTGATCGATCCAAAGGATCCGGATCCCCGAGGAATTCGTGCGGCAAGCTTTACACGACTGCCGCTCCAAGGCGCTCCGAAATCGCACTCCGCTTACACGGATGCACGATTCATTCAGGAAGTGACTGTGCTTCTGTCCGGCGTGCCGATGACTGTCTTTATCAACCATTGGAAGAGCAGACGTAAGAATCCTGAAAACAACGATGATGGATCACAAAAGCGGGCTCTCTCGGCTCAAGCTCTTCGAAAGAGAGTGACAGACATCCTGGAGGTAAACCCTGATGCGGAAGTTCTCATGCTCGGCGATTTCAATGATGAGCCAGAAAACGTCTCTCTCAAGAAAGTCCTCGGCTCGACTCTTTCATTGAAAGAGTTCGTTGAAGATCCCCAAGATGTGTTGGCGTGGAATCCAGCCAATGAGCTCTTGCGCCTACAAAAGGCAACAGGAGACAAAACGGAAGTTGATCGATTCGAGGAGTTCAAGAAGATCCGAGGAACCTACTACTATGCTCGAGAGAACAAATATAACTTGTTTGATAATGCCCACATGACGGCGGGGCTCCTAGACAACCAAGGAATCCGCTACGTTCCCAACTCTTTCAAAGTGGTTCGCCTTAAAGAGTTCACGGATGCGAAGCTGGCCCCCATTTCATTTTCGCCCCCCAAACAAAACGGAGCTTCAGATCATTTCCCCATTCTGTTGAGATTTACCGTCTTAGACCCCCAATAAAAAAGGCCCTGAGAAAACTCAGGGCCCTTCATTCGTTAAACTGAAACGAGTGATTAGCTCAAATGCTTGGAAATCAATTTGGTCATATCAAACATTGAGACTTGTGACTTTCCACCAAAAACAGTTTTCAGTTTGTCGTCCGCATTGATCATACGTCGATTGGTTGAGTCCTGAAGTCCGTTCTTTTTGATGTAAGCCCAAATTTTCTTGGTCACTTCGGTACGAGGCAAAGGATTCATCCCAATCACCGCACCCAAAGAGGTAGAAGGAGTCAGAGGAGCCATGAAAGCGGCATTCGGCTTTCGAGTCTTCATCGTTCTCGCTGTTTTC
>JBEIHI010000180.1:0-3966 GCA_040381435.1 Bacteriovoracaceae bacterium
ACCCTCAAGCTTCTTCAGAAAATCTTCTTTGGCTGTTGAGAAAATCGCCAAATCTGAAGGATTGACGAAGACATTAATCTTCTTTTCTTTTTCAATCGCGTTAAAGGATTGCTCGACCATGGTCTTCAAGAGCTCAGGCGTTAAGCTCAGCTCTTTCGCAATCACCTTCTTCGCCAACAAGCGAACGAACTCAATCACTTCCTCTTCAGCTTCCTTAAAAAGCTCACGCCGAAAGCGTGATATCTCATCAAGAACACCTTCAAGACTTTGGAGTCCCTGATTCACGGTCCCGAGCATCTTTCGCTCGGATTCTCTCTGGCCCTCGACACGGCCAGAAGCTTTGGCCTGCTCCACAAGAAGGGAGACTTCCACCTCATCCATTGCGCCTTGGACTTTTCCGAGCGAAAAAGACTTACCTTCAAAGCCCTCGGCCTTGCCCACGTTGGCAGCCGTCACTAGCTTAAACTCTCGGACGTCAGGGTTTCCCGATTTAACAATCCTAGACAACGACGCTCTCCTCTCCGTCTCCGGCGATCACAATCTTGCCTTCGCTGACCAGTCGATCCACAACCTTCAGAATATTTCCTTGAGCCTTCTCAACGTCTGAGACCTTCACTGGGCCCATCACCTCAAGATCCTCTTTGAGCATCTTTGCAGCCCGCTCAGACATATTCGCGAAAACCTTGTTCTTGAGATTATCAGTACAGACCTTGAGAGAGAGCGTGAGCTCAGCCGTATCAATGTTCTTCAGAATCTCTTGAATGCCTCGGTCATCAATCTTGATGATATCTTCGAAGACGAACATTCTTTGTTTGATTGACTCAGCAAGCTCGGCGTTTGCAGAACCAATATGTTCGAGAATTGAGTTGGTGGTTCTCTTGTCGAGCTTATTCAAGGCATCCGCAACATAGGGCACACCACCCATCTTGTGCTTTGTCACTGAGCCCAAGCCTTTGAGTGCATCCTTGACTGCGTCCTCAACATCACTGAGTGCCTCTGGAGTAATGTCCTCCAGGAAGGCAATTCTCATCACAACATCCGAACGAACGTCTTCGGGAAGTAACTTGATAACAAGGCCAACCTTCTCCGGTCCCAAGTGAGACAGCAGCAGCGCAATCGTTTGCGGATGCTCATTCGCCAGAAAGTTCGCCAATGTTTTTGGATCGTAAGTTCCCAGGTTCTTGAGCGCATTGTCCTTGAAGGAGGTCAGACTACTCAAGATCTCCTTCGCTCGACGCTCATCCAGAGTATCAGCCAAAAGAGCTTTAATTTCACCGGAAGTTGCCGTCAAAGCGCCTCCAGATGCCATTCGCTTGAGGAACTCATTCAAAATGTTTGTGGTCGTATCCTGGTGAATTACGCCCAACTCAAACATCGCATCGGATATCTTTTTTACTTCAAAGTCTTCAAGCTTCTTGAAAATCTCCTTCGAAAGTTCCTTGTCAATTGCAAGCATCAAAGCAGCAGCCTTTTGAACTCCGCTCAGGCGAAGTTTCGACACAGCAGCACCCTTGGCCTGACCGCCCTTCTCGGCTTCCTTCATTTCAACTTCTGTTGCCATGGCTTACCCCTCACTCATCCACGATCGAATCACTTTTACGGCATCATTCGAGTTCTGCTTAATAAGTTCCTCAGTCTGAATCTTTGCCGCTTTCAATCTCAATTTCTCTTCTGAGGTCACTGGAGTCTCAATTGTGATTGAAGGCGCTGTCTCTACGAAGTTAATCTCGCCACCCTGACGCCTCTGAACCTCTGGAAGCTGCTTTGCGATCTGCTCCTGCTTCTCCGAAACGGCAGCGTCATTTCGCTTCACAATCTGAACAGCTCCTGCCGCAGGCAGGGCCTCAGCAATTCGTCCCGCTTGCTGGCCAATAATGTTCGCGTAAGCAACCTCGATCGGAGGAGCATAGGAATTGACGATTCGGACAAGCATCAAGAAGATGATTCCGAGGATAAGAGCCAAGGCCACGGTCTTTCCGTGATCGAGCATAAACATTTTCCATTGATTGGACGTCGAGGCATTCACGAATTGATCCTGAGGAACATCTGTGATCTCGATTTGTTTAAACTGCATATTTTCAACTTTAACTTTGTCACCTCGAGCTTCATCAAACCCAACCGCCTTCTTGACGAGATCTTCAATTTTTTTCAATTCATCGTCAGTGCGAGGTGCGTAGTCTTGAGTGCCATCTTCTTTGGCCGTATACTTCCCATCCACCAGAACAGCCACACTCAAGCTTTTGATGGTTCCCACAGGCTCAAGAATTTTTTGAGTTGTTTTGGAAACAACATATGTTGCCGTGGTTTCAATTCTTTTTGAGGATTCAGAAGATGCTCCGCTACCCGAGGCTCCACCACCGGGAAGATTGCTCGCTGAACCGGGGACGCCTCCCGAGGATCCTGTTGATCCTGTGGATTGCTCAGTCGTTGTGTTTTCCGCAAGCGCCACTCGGCTTTCGGGATCGATTTGCTCCACCGTTCTTTCGATTTGCTGAAGATTGAGATTGGCGGAAACCTTTACTGAGATACCATTAGACCCAACGATTCTCTCCAAGAGATCTCGCACTTGGCTTTCAAGACGGCCCTCCACGCTGGCCTGAATCTCCATTCCCTTAGCAGACATGATCGAGCTGCTATCCTTGGAACCTTGAAACAGAATATTTCCATTTTGATCAATGATGCTGACGTTTGACTCTGTTAGCCCCTCAACACTTGTGACAATCAAATGAAGAATTCCTTTCACTTGTCCATCCGAGAGCTTTCGTCCCTTTGCCATATTTAAAGCAACAGAGGCAGAGGGCTGGCGCTGATCGACAGCAAACAAAGATTGCTCCGGCACCACAATATGAACTCGAGCTTTCTCCACTCCATCGATCGCCATGATCGTTCGGGCAATCTCGCCTTGAGTCGCTCTCATATAGTTGATGCGCTGTTGAAACTCTGTCTCACCGAAATTTTGCTTATCAAATAACTCGAATCCAACCCCTCCGCCCTGAGGAAGACCCTCAGCGGAGAGCGTGTTTCGAAGTTCAAGAACTTTGTGGCCAGGAACAAGAATAGAATCTCCTCGAAACTGGGCCTCGACATTCATACCCTGGAGGCGCTCAGCGATTTTATTCTGATCCGTCAAACTGAGATTTGTGTACAGATACTGGTATCCCGAGAACTTGGTTTGAGCTGTGATCAAGAATCCAGCCACCACAGCACCGACCACCACCAAGAGAAGGGAAAGCTTCCCACTCGCTGGCAGCGTCTTGTACCAGGAACTAAAATTAAGAAGAAACTCCATACTCCATCACCCCACTAAATCGGCATCCGCATGACTTCTTGATAGGCCTCCACAGCCTTATTTCTTACCGTCACCATCATTCGCAACGAGGTCTCAGCCATTTCCATTGATAAAACAGTCTCATGCAGATTTCTTGATTTGCCTGACGCAAAGTCCACCGCCGCTTGATCTGCAGTCTTCTGCATCTCATCGACTTGTTCGATTTTCTTCGTCAGCAAATCTCCAAAGTCTTGGCTCGCAGGTGCAGCACTCGTCGTTCCGACAGCTTTCTCGAGATCAGGAGAAAGCCGAACACCTTTTTGAGCTATTGATCCGTAAATTCCATATCCGCCGATTTTCATGATCTATTATCCCTTCCCAATCTGCAGCACAGCATTGATCATTGATTTTGCAGCAGACATTGCTGAAACATTGGCTTCATAAGCTCGTGAAGTGGCCATGATATCTGTAAGCTCGGTGACCATATTCACGTTTGGCATTGAGACATAACCATCCTGATCGGCGTCGGGATGCGTAGGATCGTAGACTCGCATTCCAGGCTTCTGATCGGTTGCAATGCCATCAACTTTGACACCGGCCAATTTCTTGGACTCACGATCGAGAGTCGAATCAAATTCACTGGCTCGAATTTCTCGAAAGATTGGATCTTTTCGTTGATAGGGTCCTGAACCATCAGC
>JBEIHI010000181.1:0-3965 GCA_040381435.1 Bacteriovoracaceae bacterium
ATATTGGCTCCCGTCAGCGAAAAGGCGGTGTGAAGAACAATCAAATAGGATCCCAAAACACCCACCAAGATATGGACGCTTTGAGAAAGCTGGAAGTTCACCTTCCACTTGAATCTTCGAATGCCCCACTTCACCAAGGTATGAAAGATCGTCGAAAGCACGAACACATAGCCCATGATCCCCAGTAAAACATTCCAGCGCGATCCCGGCTCAAACTCTTCAATCAAGAAGTAAGGGATGATCTGATCGACAAATGTTAGGGAGGAGTGAAAATGCCGCGCAAGACTCTCCACCGTCATGAGCGCTGCAAGAGCGAGACCCACCAACCACATAATCCCTACGATCGATTTGCGGCGATCTTCCTTTGCTCGACGCTCTGCCGCTTGGCTCTGCTTCTTGCTCAGAGCATCAACCCAACTCCCGAGAGTTCTTCCAGGATCCGAGGCTGAGATCCACTGCTGGACCGTTTTCTCTGAAGCTGAATCTTGAACAACGAGTTTGGATCGCTCATGAATGGTATCGTAAATATCCTCGAGCATTTCACCAAAGACTCTCGATGCAGACGTCAAAATGGAAATCACATTCGATGGAATATAAACAATCATTGTTTCATCGGAAGCTGACAAAAGCTTTTCAACCGTCTGATCATTGAGCATGAACGGCTTGCCCAAAAAGAATTCGTCTCGAACGGCTATGCCCAAGGGCTTGTCGCTGGCCGACATAAATAAGACTCGCCCCTTCACAATATAACCAAAATACCCTCTCAACTCTGATTGAGGGGCAAAGGGTGTCGCGTCTTCTCCGGCTGTATAGGCTCGTACCTTGATTAGACTGCTAATTTTGTTGAATGCTCGATCCGGAAGCTTCCGAAACATTCGAGCGTCTCGAATAGTGGCGAGATCTGAGTTCACTGGCCTTTAACACGCATATTTCGGATGGCTTTGGCCTGATCTGTCAGAGCGTTTTCACCATAGGTCTTAATGATGATATCAAAAACCTCTCGGGGTCTCTTGCCCTCAGCAATACCATTGACCTTCTCTTTCACAGCACGAGCCGCGGGGGAATCACACTGATCTAATGTCTGCACCCCCTTGCAGCCTTCCGGAAATCCGGTCATGGCCATAAAGTACATCTTTCCCGCCATCTGTTGGGCCCCAGGATTAACCGTGGGATTAACATCCTGTGAAGCGGCTCCGCTTCCATAACCTGGGTGATAGCCCTCTGACGCCAATTGAGGCCGAGGGACATTTCCCGATGAACCCATTCCATTCTGGATCACGTTCACCAGAAGCAGAGCTGCAATGATGGTTAACAAAACATTGGTCAAAAACAGATTATTGCCAGTCATAGCCAAATCATCGGTTCTTTAGAATTCTCCGTCAATTTCTAGTTCTATCGACGTAAGCAGCGAATCGAGTTGAGCAAAACTGTAACACTGCTTAAGGCCATCGCAGCTGACGCAATCATGGGATTGAGCAGAATACCATACGAGGGAAACAGGACTCCCGCCGCAACAGGTATGGCCAAAACATTGTAACCGAAGCTCAAAACCAAGTTTTGAGTAATCAATGATCTCGTTTGCCCGAGAATCGAAAAGGTCGAGCGGACTTGCCCCAAATCATTGGACAGCAGGATCACATCAGCCGCCGATTGCGCCAAGGCTGACCCAGATCCCATGGCAATTCCCAAGTGAGCATCCGCAAGCGCGGGAGCATCATTCACACCATCGCCAATGAAAGCCACTCGCTTTACTTCAAAGTCACCCATCTTTCGTTTGGGCTGCATCAGTCGCTTCACCAGTGAGGCCTTCTCTTGAGGCGAGAGCCCAAAGTGAGAAAACTTCAATTTCAAGACCTTGGAAACCTCACGAACAACATTCTCGCAATCACCTGAGATCATTCCCACTTCGAAGCCGTCTTTGGAAAGCTCAGAGACCATCTCCACAGCACCCTCTCGAATCTTGTCAGCCAGCATAATGATACCGAGGGGTTTCTGATCAACACCCAGCCAAATCACTGTGTCGTGAGAGCCTTCAGCCTCCCAGGTCAAATCCTTAGGAACCTGCGTGGGATCATACTGGTGCTCAAACAGCCAAACCAAACTTCCCAAAACAACTTGATAAGATTTTCCATCTCTTTCAACGACTCCTGAAACTCCCCGACCGGGAGTGATCACCAAATCTTTTGCTTTGAGCGGAGAAATCTTGTTCTGAGCACAATAATTACGAATCGCTACCGCATAGGGATGCTCCGAACTTGCCTCAATCGAAAGCGCCCACTGAACAATCTCTGAATTCGAAACATTCTCGATGGCCTTGACTCGAGTCACCGCGGGATGCCCTTCCGTGAGCGTGCCAGTTTTGTCGAATGCAATCAGACTAATCTCCCCCACTCGATCAACAGCGTCTAGCCGCTTCAAAAGAATTCCCCGACGAGCTCCGCGAAGAACACCAACGAACAAGGCCGTTGGTGTTGCAAGGCCCATCGCGCACGGGCAAGCAATCACAAGCACCGAAAGCGCAATGGCAAATGCATTGACCGTGCCAGGCTGCAACTTGATCCAAACAATTGCCGTGGCAATACTGAGAATCACCACTAGCGGCACAAAGAAAGTCGCAACTCGATCGACAGATTTTTGAATCTGAGGCCTTGTTTTGAGGCTCTCTTGAACCTGCTCAATGAGCTGAGCATACAATGATTCTGAGGAAGCTCTCTCGACCTGCAGATCAACGGGCTGTCCCACATTGAGGGAACCTTGAAGAGCACTTTGAGATTTCATGCGAGTGACAGGTCGAGACTCACCAGTGACGATGCTCTCATCAAAAGTAGCTCCTGCTTCAGAGAGAATCACGCCGTCTACCGGAACTCGCTCTCCCACCAACACGCGAACTCGATCACCTACAGCGAGGTCTGCTAATGAAACATCGTGCATCTGTGCATCCGAGATTCGGTGAGCTCTTGCCGGCAAAAGCTCAGTCAGCTCTCGCATGCGAGCCCACATCTTGTTTTGAATCAGCGTTTCAATCAACTGTCCGAGCAAAACAAAGGCTGCAACAAAGGCTGCCGCTTCAAAATAAACTTGATCGAAGGATCCTTGAGAAACATTCCAAATCGAAAGACCAAAAGCTGAGACGATACCGATTCCAATCAAAGTGTTCATGTCGGCACTTCGAAACAGCTTGAGAATACTCGTCAAAAATCTGCGTCCCCAAAGGATCACAATCAAAAGCGCTGGGACTCCCGATGCTACAGCCGATCCAAGGCCAGGCTCCATCATCATTGGCGCGGCCATCGAAACACCTGCCAAAATAAAGGAAACGAGCACGCCCACAAGCGGACCTCGAAGAGAGGGGCTAGCCGACTGCGCCTCCGGAATCTGCTTATGTGATGGCTGGGTGCTTTGCGGAGCTGAGTGACAACACGACATCTGTGCTTCCATAGGCCCCCGAGTCTAAAGGAATTTGTTTTCTTTGAACAATTTTTTGGCTATCTCTTAGGGCCGATTGACGCTGTTAAGGTCCCGAAGCAGAGCAAGGGTATCCCGACGGCTTGAAGGTGAAGTTTCCTCTGGAAAACTTCACCGCTACCAGTAGGCTCAATGACGGTCCCGAAGCAGAGCGAGGGCCAATAAATAGGAAGAGTGGCCGAGTGGTTGAAGGCACTAGTCTTGAAAACTAGCATACCGGCAACGGTATCGGGGGTTCGAATCCCTCCTCTTCCGCCATTCTTTGGCTATCGTTTGAAGCAAGTTTTCGAAAACCACAACAACACTAAGTAGTTGAAAATACCAATGAGGGCCGCAGTTCTTCGGCCTGATCTTTCGCAAGATTTCAGAAGATTTCGTGAGTTTGCTTCTTTTTTGCTTCTCGCATGCTTCTCAATTGTTGGTTTATTGTAGGGACGTGAGCGAAATGAAACGCCCCAATCCTTCAGAAATGTGCCCTCCCGGTTATCACGTTGTGCATG
>JBEIHI010000182.1:0-3934 GCA_040381435.1 Bacteriovoracaceae bacterium
GCCGGAAAGACCTCGCTGATTTCTTGTGTGACTTCTCTTAATCACCAGTTCTCTGGAAACATTTCGATCTTTGGAAATGCGTCGGGATCAGATCGAGCGAAAGTCTTGACGGGAGTGGTTCCTCAGGAGCTTGTCAGCTACGGGTATTTTTCCCTGGAGGAAGTGCTATCCTTTCAGGCGGGCTACTTTGGCGTTTCAAATCCTCAAGCGAGAATTGATTATCTGCTGACGAAGCTTCAGTTAGTCGAGCAGCGAAAGCTCAAGATCTCGCAGCTCAGCGGTGGAATGAAGCGAAGGTTTTTGATTGCAAAGGCTCTCATTCACGAGCCCAAGCTTTTGTTGCTCGATGAGCCCTCTGCAGGGGTCGATGTGGAGCTTCGATCGATTTTGTGGGATTTCGTCAAAGAGTTGCATCGTGGGGGCACGACCATCGTTCTGACGACTCATTATTTGGAAGAGGCCGAGCGCCTCTGTGATCGAGTCGCTGTGATTCACCATGGAAGGCTTTTGGCCTTAGATTCGACGCGGTCTCTGATCAATCGACTGCAGGGCAAGCGCGTTTTGATTCGCCTGTCTCGGCCGATTCACGTTGAACCTCCCAAAGATTCGGAGTTGTTTTTGGATTTTGGTCAGGAGGGGAAGATCGTGAACGTTTGTATTTCACGAGATCTAAAAATTCCTGAGTTGCTCAAACGCCTCAACATTGCGCTCGATGATGTCGAAGATCTGCAGACGCAGGCGGGAAAGCTTGAAGATGCCTTCATGAAGTTGATTTCCCAGGATGGTGTTCGATGATGCTGAGTTTGACGAGCCGATGTTTCCTGGCCTTAACACGTAAAGAAATATCGAGATTTGTGAAGGTCTGGATTCAGACATTGGTCAGTCCGACGGTGAATGCTGTTTTGTATTTGACTGTTTTTGGTCTTTCCCTCGGAAGCTTTCTTGAAGCCTATCCAGGAGTGACCTATTTGAGCTTTCTACTGCCAGGGCTGGTGGCGCTTTCTTGTTTGAATAACTCTCTTCAAAATGCCAGTTCATCTATTATGGCGAGTAAATTCTACGGGGATCTTCAGGATCTGCGATTGATTCCGCTTTCTCCGCTGCTGATTACGTTTGCGTTTCAGCTGGGATGTTTGATTCGAGGTTGGGTCGTGGCTTGTGTCGTTTTGATTGTCGGAGAGATCTACTCTCTTGTTTCTCAGGGGCATTGGATTTTTCCGTCTCACCCCTTTTACTTTTTTGCCTTTGTAAGTTTGGGAGCGTTGAGCTTTGGTGCGATTGGAATCTTTGCTGGATTCATTACCAAAAGTTTTGATCAGCTGAATATCATCACGACGTTTGTGGTCTTGCCGTTGATTTATCTGGGAGGAGTGTTCTTCCCGCTTCATGGGCTATCACCGTTTTGGCAGGAAGCTTCCTTATTCAATCCACTGCTTTATTTGATCCACGGCATTCGCTGGAGTGTTCTTGATGTTCACGAGATTTCGATTGCCACCTGCGGACTTGTTTCCGTGAGCTTTCTCGTGCTTTCGACTTCGATTGCCTGGGCCTCTGTTCGTTTTGGCAGCTATCACAGGTTTTAGTGAGCTCATTTTCTCTGGATCAAATGAACCCCGCCCGATTTATCAGTAGTCACTAATGTTTTGCTGTCCGGACTAAAGACGGCAGCGCTCACAGTGTTGCCATGAAGAATCGTCTGCACCTTGTCGGAATCCAACGAGATGATGCTCGCAGTATTGTCCCATGTGTGTGTCGCGATCGAGCGCCCGTCTTTGGCAAATGCAGCCCCCATCACTGAGCCTGAGTGATCGATCTGCCTGATGACGCTGCCGTCACGAATGCGAGTGAGCCGAGCTGTATTGTCGAGTGATGCTGTCAGAATAGTCTGTCCATCGGGACTAAACTGGGCCGTTCGAATCATATCCTTGTGCTTGATCGTCTGCAGGACTTTGCCCGATTCAACATCAATAAGTTTTGCTGTTTTGTCTTCGGATGCAGTCAGCAAGTATTTGCCGTCCGGGCTAAATACAGCTGAGCGAATGAAGCGATCATGAGAGATCTCGTAGTGAATCTTGGGATCGTCTATTCGATGCAAATGAACTTTTCGATCGGCTGAGATTGATGCGATCCAGCGACTATCTGAGCTTATACTGAGGATCTTCACTTCAGCGTGGTGCTCGATCTCTCGAAGTGTTTTGCCCGAATCCGTGGATGTGATCTTCAATAGGCCGTCATCGGAAGCTGTGAGAGCCCATTTGCTATCGGGACTAAAGAGACCATAGTTCACATGATCTCGATGCTGAATCGAGATCATCTGGCTCGGATCTTCGATCGAAATCATTCGAGCGGTCTTGTCATTGGAGGTGCTGAGAAGTTTTTTGCTGTCGGGGCTGAAGGCCGCGGTTCTTGCTGTGTCGCCGTGTTGGGTGCTGAGAACTGTGCTTCCGTCATCGATGCGAGTGACGCGGGATGTTCGATCCCAAGACGCTGTTGCCACATACTTTCCGTCAGGAGAAAAAGTCGCAGTAAACACATCGCCTGCGTGTTGGATTTTCTTGACGATGCTGCCGTCGCTTGCGCGAAGAATTGTCGCGTAGTTATCGGAAACCGTCAGAATGCTTTCTCCATTCGGGCTGAATTGAGGAGACCACGCATAGGCTTTTGTCGGACGCTGACTCCAAAGGCTCTCCTGGTTGATCGACAAATCTTTGTAGGTCCCCACATAGGTCGGTTGCACTCCGCGAATCATAAGACTCACGAAGGGAGGAATGGGATTATCCAGCGGTCTTGGACTTGCCGGAAATGTACATGTAAAACTTTGGGGTAAATCCAGAGCCGATAAGTGGGAAACACTCATGGTGAAACCCATGGCAACAAAAAAGCAAAATCGCATCACAACCTCCTGCGCTCACTCGATTTTGCAACTCCCATGCCGTCATCGAAAGGGACGCAGGGGTGTTCTACGGGGGTTTGGCGTCTTCAATATGGGGATGAGAGGTCCCAGAGAGGGGTAAAATAATTGCCCCCTCCATTCCACATCCCTGATGCCCTAAAGGCTGTTTATAGGGTATTATGGGCCTAAGGCCTTGGAGGAGGGATTGACTTCTCGGATTTCGACCCCAAGTTAAGGTCAATAAGGGGTTTCTCATATGGATATGAATAAATGGACCGAGAAGATGCAAGAGGCTCTCTCGGCAGCGCAAAACAAGGCTCTCCAAAATTCCAACAACGAAGTGGATGTGGAGCATTTTCTTTGGGCACTTCTTAATCAAGACAATGGCTTGGTGGGCAGACTCTTCGACCGAATGGGAGTTTCGACAAAGTCTTTCGTTGATCAGCTCGACAAAGAAATCGCCAAGAAGCCCAAGCTCACAAGTGGTATTTCCAAAGACAAAATTTTTATCACACACAGATTGAGTACGATTTTGGTTCGCGCCGAAGATGAGGCTCGACGTCTCAAAGATGACTATGTCTCAGTCGAGCATCCTGTGCTCGCATTGCTTGAGATTGAATCGGCCACTTCAGTGCTTGGAAAGTTGCTTAAGCAGTACAATATGACGCGTGAACGCTTTTTGAAATCTCTGACGGAGGTTCGAGGCAATCAGCGCGTTCAAAGTGCGAATCCTGAAACGACCTATGAGGCTCTAAGCAAGTATGGTCGAGACTTAGTTCGAGATGCTCAAAATGGAAAGCTTGACCCCGTCATTGGGCGAGATGCCGAGATTCGCCGCGTGATTCGGATTCTTTCTCGAAAGACCAAAAATAATCCGGTGCTGATTGGTGAGCCGGGAGTGGGAAAGACGGCGATTGTTGAGGGACTTGCTCAGCGAATTGTTCGCGGCGATGTTCCTGAAGGACTCAAAGATAAGCAGATTTTTTCGTTGGATATGGGGGCGCTTGTCGCTGGTGCTAAGTTTCGCGGTGAGTTTGAAGA
>JBEIHI010000183.1:0-3932 GCA_040381435.1 Bacteriovoracaceae bacterium
TCATCCGGCCAAAAGCGAATGGTTGTTCCACGTCGAGTCGAGCTCCCTGTTGGCTCGACTGCTGTCGTAGCCTTTCCTTGAGAATACTTCTGCTCAAAAACTTTTCCTTCACGCTCGATCTTTAAATGCAAAAGTTTCGACAGAGCGTTAACGCAAGAGACCCCTACCCCGTGCAAACCTCCTGAAACCTTGTAGGCCCCTTCTTCAAACTTTCCACCAGCGTGAAGAACAGTCATGACGACTTCGGCCGCGTCTTTACCCTTCATCGTCGGATGTGGGCCCACGGGAATACCCCGACCATTATCAGAAACTGTGATCGAGCCATCTTTATGCAACATGACGTTGATTGTGTTGCAAAATCCCGCCATCGCTTCATCGATTGAGTTGTCGACGACTTCATAGACAAGATGATGAAGGCCTTGTTCACCCGTTGAACCGATGTACATTGCAGGCCGTTTGCGAACAGCCTCTAGGCCTTCAAGAACTTTAATATCTCCAGCGCCGTAGCTTGCTGATGGGTCCTGCTTTTTTGCGAGATTTTCATCCATAATAACCCTCAAAACCTATCGGTCTTGGGGCTTATGGGCAAGCCTCCAGATGAGGCGAATCGGTGGTTTTTTCCGCTAAATCAATGACTTTAAATCCCTGAAATTGCGAGTGAAGAGCCTTCACTTTGCTGATCTCAGCTGTGGTCACAAATAGCTGTCCCGGATAGTTAGAAAGATAGGTCACCAGAGCTTGAACGCGAGCATCATCCAACTCGGAAATGATGTCATCCAAGAGCAAAATCGGAGTAAAAGTTCGAAATTTTTTAGTCAGCTCCAACTGTGCGACCTTGAGGGCAATCACTAAACCCCTGATCTGCCCCTGGCTGCCGTAAGTTCTAGCCTCCATATTTTGAATGAAAAAGCCCATATCATCTTTGTGAGGCCCAACAAGGCTGTATCCAGAAGCAATCTCAGCCTCAGCATATCGATTCAGTTTATCCACAAGAAGCCTTTCGATTTCCTGTGCATTAAGGCCTTGAGGTGAGGATTCTAAGCGGTGCTCATACTGAGTCCTGACAAACTCATTCACGCCAAACAAATTCCTATAGATCGCGCCTAAAGACTCATTGAGAATCTCAACGGTGTCCGCTCTCTCGCGATAAATAGGCACTGCAGACTCAATCAACCCCTCTGTCCAGGGTACCAGCGAATCCAAAGGCGCTTTTCTTTCCTTAAGCATTTTGAGCAGAAGATTTCTTTGTCTTAAAATCTTGTCGTATTTCTTCAGAACAAGAGCAAATGATGGGTTTAAAGAAACACAAAGCTCGTTCAAAAAATCTCTTCGCGCCTCCGGCCCCGACTTCACCAATGAAAGATCATCTGGTGAAAATGTGACACTGCCTCCGATCAAGGGATACCGGGCCTTAGATGTCACTGTTTTCCCATCAATTTCAAGTCTCTTTCGAGTCTCTTCCATTGAAATCAGAACACGAGAGGCTGTGGGCTTTTCCAACTCCGCTGCCACTGAAGCTTGTGAAAATGAATTTTGAACCAGCTCTGTCGATCGAGTGGATCGAAAACTTTTGAGTTGAGTTAACAAGCTTAAAGCCTCGAGAATCGAGGTCTTGCCCACCGCATTGGGACCGACCACAACATTCAGCTGCGGATGAAACTCACGGATAGAGAAATACGAGAACTTTCTAAACTGAATCAGTTTGAGAGAAGAGACACGAATAAAAGTCTCCTTCTAATCCTAATAGGTAGCTTCACTGCCAAGCTGCATAGGCATGACAATATTGAGTGAGCCGTCGAATTCTTTTCCTCGAATCAAACTTGGAGAAAGTACATCGCTCAGCTCCAAGACGACCTCATCCTGCTGCTGAAGAGCATTCAAAACGTCCATGAAGTATCCGGCATTAAATCCAATATCGAGTTGATCTCCACCGTAGTCGATTTCAACATCTTCTCTCGCTTCACCCAGCTTAGGATTACTTGAGGAAAGTCTGAGCTTGTCCTTTTCAAATGTGAACTTCACTGACCGTGAGTGCTCAGCAGTCAAAATAGAGATTCGCTTCAAAGAATTCAGTAGCTGATCTCGGTTGACCACAATTCGTCTGTCATTATTTTTTGGAATGACGGGAGTATAATCAGGAAACTCACCATCCAGAAGTCTCATGAACAACATGGTTTGTTTATCTTCATTCCAAAAAACGACGTTGTTCTCAATAAAGCAGCAACCAATCTTATCACAATCAGATAAAACTCTCTTCAATTCAGAGAGCCCCTTCCGAGGCAAAATAACACCTTTCTCCAAATTGATTTTTTCGAGACCTTTGATTTCCTGATCCATCATCGAGAGTCGGTGTCCATCGGTTGCAACCATTCGCAAATGAACTTTTCCATTCGACTTCACTTGCTCAAAGAAAACGCCACTAAGATCGTATCGAGTCTGATCATTCGAAACAGCGAAAATCGTATGATCGATCATTTGAACAAGCCCCGACTTAGGAAGATAAAACGACTTATCGGAACTAACTTGAGGAAGCTGAGGAAACTCATCTGAATCCTGACCCACAAGTTTGAATAAGCTTTTTCCAGCGGTCAGCTCGACCCAGAAATTTTCAAACACTTTCCACTTCACCATTGTGCCAGCGGGAAGTTCCTTCACAATTTCATACAGACTCTTCGCGGGAATAGTGATCCGGCAGGGCTGTGAGACCTGAGCTGGGTAATCAGTTCGAATCCCTACTTCTAAATCGGTCGCTGAAAAAACGATTTTGTCGTCATGAGCTTCCAATAAAATATGACTAAGAATCGGAATCGTATTCTTTCGATCAACGATTGATTGAACGCGCTGAAGTGCCTTTAAAAGCACTTCCTGATCAACTTCAAATGCACCGATCTGTTTGTTAGTCATAACATCCCTAAACCAGGCGCTAGCTAAAGCTCCTTCGATTTCTTTGTAAACGCCTTTTTTCAGTCGAAAGTTCAACAATCTTCATTGAAAAAAAATGAAAAGATGGCATTTTGAGAGCTCCTAAGGGCCTGTAGCTCAGCTGGGAGAGCGCCACAATGGCATTGTGGAGGTCATCGGTTCGATCCCGATCAGGTCCACCATTTTATCCACAGAAGCTACTTCTAAAATTTTAAAAAAATCTCCTCCTTCGTCGTAGTAGGCAGCGTTTTTCTGTTCATAAGATGTAAGTAATTGAATTTATTTAGTTTTATCTCTCGCCCCCCTGTTCATAGAACGTGTGTGATTCAGGCTTGTCGCGACTCCATCAACAGTTGGAGCAACTTATAAACAGAATTGAACAGTCAACTCACAGGGCCCTGTGGAAAGTTTCGGTTTTATCAACAGCCCCAGCGAATCATAAATGATATTATGTTCACTAAATAAACACAGTTTGAAGTCTTATGTAAAAACCTGTGCATAACTTTTTCTGATTTTCAAAAATAATAATAATTTCAATTATTTGAATTCATATAAGTCTGTGCATAAACCTGTGCATAAACCTGTGGATACCGCTGTTGATAAATGCAGTGCGGCAAAAAATGGGATTTAGATACATCTTATGCACAGGGGTTTGCACATTGCGTCATTTTAAGTTCGGAATTTCAACTTGTTGGAAAAAGGCTTCGAGTCGATGAAGACCGTCTTTGAGCATAGGCTCAGAAGATTTCGTCTTATCGATTTTTCGGATCGCGTGAAGCACCGTCGTATGATTCTTGCCGCCAAACAAGGTTCCAATGTCTGGCAGTGAAAGATGCGTATATTTTCGACAGAGATACATCGCAAGCTGACGAGGAACTGCCAGCTGTCGATTCTTTCTTTCAGACTTCAAGTCGGCGACTGAAATCTGAAACTCTTTGGCAACCAAACGCAAAATTTCTTCGGGATCTCTTTGAAAGCCACCATCAATATCCGGAAGATCGTGCTGAAGA
>JBEIHI010000184.1:0-3825 GCA_040381435.1 Bacteriovoracaceae bacterium
CCGAAAAATGGTCTGGCGAAGTGGAAGTCAATTCGACGGAAGGGTCAGCGTTCATTCTTATACATCAGGGATATTTTCTCTGGGCCCATAGAAGTCTCGATCGATCGATTGAGAGATTTTCAAGAATCGGATGGATTGATCTTCCCCCTGATGCAGTCTTGAAGTCTTCGCGGACGTGGGAAGAGCTTGTGCGCGCGCTAGTTCGCAGCAATCAAGCTGAATATCACCGGCTCGTTCGCTATCTCAAAACTGAACGGCTTGAGATATTCTACCGAATTTTCTTTTGGTCGAATGTTGAGATCAAAACCCGGTCATTTGCATTTGAGTTGCCTGATCCCGTTGAGTTTGGCTTCTATACAAGAAAGAGAATCGCGAGTCAGATTAAGGAAGCGGAGAAACGCATCCAAGAGTGGCCTCGATTTCAGCAGTTGATTGGGAGCAGTAAGCGTATTTTTTTGAGACAGATTGAAGTACCCGCCTCCGAAAAGAAGGATGGAGATGCTATTGATCAAGCGCTCGGCGATGATGAAGTCTCTGAGATTCTTTTGGGTGGGCAATCTTATACCCCCGAGGAAATCGAGCTCATTCGTCTCTGTGACGGAACACACAATGTTCAGGATCTTATTCGCATTTCCTCCTTTGGGGAGTTTTTGACTATTCGACGATTGATTCACTTGTGGGACCTAGGAGCCATTGCGCCCAAAGATGAAGAAGCAACTGTGTATCGAAAGGCCAAAGCAAAGAGTGTCTGGTCACTGAAGGCGACTTTGTATGCAGCCTTTCTCTTGGCTCTCATCACCACAGCCTGCTTTGTGGGCGTGCGACTGCAAATCAAAGCAACTCCATCATTTGCGTCTTCCACAGCTCTGCAGCAAAAACTCGAGATTTTTAGACGTCAGGAGGGGCGCTACCCCCTCAATCTGCAAGAGCTTAGCGTCGAAGAACCGCTAGATCCGGTTTATTTGGAACAGTTTCAGTACAAGCTTGTTCACCCCCTTCACTATGAGCTCGTGGTAAAATAAGGCCGTGAGATTTCTCCAGAATTTCAATGACCGACGGGATTTTTATTGGCGCATGGTTCAACGTCGCTACCCCGGCGTTCTGGTGTTGATGCTGGTAAGTCTTCTCGTGGCAATCATCAGTCACAGTCCGTTTATTGCGATTCAGACCCAATATCAGGAGGGCGACATTCCCTCCCAAAGCATCAAAGCCACTCAACTTCTTCGTGTCATCGATCAGGAGCTTACCGAACAGCGTCGAGTTAACGCTCTTAGCTCAGTGAAGGATGTTTATGATTTTGACCCGCAACGAACTCTTCAGAGTATCAACTTGTTTTCCGAGGCCATCACTGCTCGCCATTCTGATCGAGCGATGACCGAGAAAAACCTTGGATTTGCACTCAGCAATTCCGAGTGGAACTTGTTTCGTGATGTGGCACTCAGCAATCGCGTGTTTAGTCTGTTTAGGGATTTCCTGACCGGTATGCGACAACCGTGGATCGTCAGCAAGATCCCCTCTTCAGAGATTGCAGTCAGAGACATATCAACTGACGAAGAAGTTTCCCTCACCAAATTTCAAGCTCAGGCGCGAACGGTATTGAAAGAGGATTTAATCAGAGACTGGGAGAGCCTGATTCAGCAGCACCCTTGGACAAGAAACACTTCACGTCCGCTTCGATTAGCTGTCGTTGAGCTTTTCTCAAGACTCGTTTCGGAAAACCTCGTGTTCAACAGTGTTGAAACAAATCAACGAAAAGCGGACCTATCGCAGAGTGTCCAGACCGCTTGGGCTGAAGTTCAAGCTGGTGAATTGATTGCCAAAGAGGGAGAGCGTTTGAGTAAGCGAGAGATTCTGCTGCTCGACGCTCAGCGCGCAGCCCTCCAGACTCAGTTTCATTGGAAAGGAACCCTGGGTTTTGCAGCTGTCTTCTTTCTACTCGCTAACATCTTGTATGTCGTCGGACGTCGTAATTTTAAAAAATTTAGACTGTCCATGCGAGATCAACTTGTGATGGGCAGTTTTTTGATTCTTTCCATGGCCCTGATTGCAGGTCTTAAACATTTGTTCGAAGCAGCTCGACTTCAATCCACTGTCGGCCAATCGTTGATCTTTTTACTCCCTCTTGGATTCAGCGGAAGGACATTGCGCCTCTTTAGCTCCATGGAGATCACGACCTTTTTTGTTTTGCTCTTAGGTTTGTCCGTGGGATGGCTTTTGAATGATCCTTACTTTGCACTTATCGCCCTGGCATCTGGACTTGCAGGAGCTGCCCGGATGCGCCGCATTCAACAGCGATTTGATGTGTTTAAGGCCGGAATCATCTCTGGTGGTGTCGCCGCGATGTTTGCTCTAACAGGAATTCTGATTGGCGCAATCAGCTCCGCACCCTCCTCACCCACAGCTCTCGACTGGGCCCTGATTCCGGCGTTCTCATTTCTGGCAGGCTTTTTCAACGCCGCATTGATCCTGGCCATTCAACCTGCGCTTGAGCAAATGGGATATACCACTGATTTGCGATTGATGGAGCTTTCTCGAACAGACCACCCGCTTCTGAGGGATCTCATCTTGAAGGCACCTGGTACCTACTTTCATTCCTTTACTGTGAGCCAATTGGCCGAAAAGGCCGCTGACGCTTGTTATGCGAATTCGCTGTTTGCGCGAGTCGCCAGTCTTTACCACGATATCGGAAAGACTAAGAAGCCTCAGTACTTTATTGAAAACATTAAAGGGGAAAACAAACATGACAAGCTCGCGCCCACAATGAGCGCCTTGATTATCTCCAACCACGTGAAAGATGGAATTGAACTCGGCCTTGAACACAAACTTCCCCTGAGCATCATCGAGATTATCCCTCAACATCACGGAACATCGTTGATCTCCTATTTTTACGACAAGGCGAAGAAGGCCTCACCCTCGGAAGATGTTCGGGAAGATGATTTCAGATATCCAGGGCCTAAACCTCAAACCAAAGAGGCTGCCATTATCTTGATGGCAGATGCCGTTGAGGCAACAGCAAAAACGATGGCCAACGCCACGGAAGATCAACTCAATCAAATGGTTCATAAAACGATTCAGAGATTTTTCTTGGATGGCCAACTCGATGAATGCGATTTGAGTCTCAAAGATCTCTCAGCCATCGGTCGAGCCTTTGTTCAGGTTCTTTTGGGTGTCTATCACCATCGAATTGATTATCCCCATCTGAAGAAATCAGATGATGAGCTAACTATTACTCTGCATAAAATGAAGCCAAGGTCGACATGATCATTCATCTCTCAAAACAGGCCGGTGTTAAAACGCGAATCAACCTGAAAGACTTTGAGCGAGTTGCCGAAGCCGCACTCCGAGGGCATCGGGCCGCCAATCGGGAAATCGAACTTCATTTGGTCAAAAGCTCTCAAATGAAAGTTCTCAATTTTAAGTTTCGGAACAAGAACTATCCCACAGACGTTTTGAGCTTCGAACACAGTCTTGGAAACCTATTGGGGAGCATCGTCATTGATGTCCAGACTGCTGCCAAGCAAGCCAAAGACTACAAGCATTCTACCCTTCGAGAGGTTCAAGAGCTCTTTGTCCACGGTCTTTGCCATTTACTCGGCTATGATCATGAGCTTCCCAAGGATGCTCAGAGAATGGCCTCAGTAGAAAGTCGACTCAATCGACTATGGACGTCAGCCGCCATCAAGGCCAAACTGAAATCGTGAAGTATCTTGCGGAACTATCGAGCTTCCTCTTGGCGATTGTGAGTGGCAGCCTTCTTGCTCTTGCTCATCCCTTCCGATGGAATGATTTTGTCATCAACAGTTCCTGGATAACCTTCGCCCTCGC
>JBEIHI010000185.1:0-3807 GCA_040381435.1 Bacteriovoracaceae bacterium
AACACTGCCTAGAGGGCGCACCAAAACGCCGGAATCGAGGGCTACTCCTTCAAGCTGTGATCAAGTTCTTCAGAGCTTAATCTTGATCCCGGAAGAGGGGCGCCTATTTTTCTTCGGATCAATCGTAAGGTGACTTTGTTGTTTGATATCTTTACGCCCCTCGCATTTCACAACACAGATGACGCCGCCTTTGATTGGGGTTGGCTCACTTATGGAGTGCGAATTCACGGGACAAAGTTGTTTGGCGATGTGGGCTTCATGATTCCGATCCACGACGATACCTTGGAGATCCTTCGATATCTTCCTCTGGGGATTCCAGTGATGAGTCTCGGAGTTTATCTCTAAGGAGCTTCAGTTAAGACAGGGCGCTCACCGAGACGGCGAGCGCTTGCTGAGATCAAATCAAGCCCTTGGCGAGCAGCTGTTCTTTCATAGCCCGACCCAGATGGGACGGATCGTGAACGACGTGAACGCCAGCCTTTTGAAGAGCTGCCATTTTGCCCTGAGCCGTTCCCTTTCCGCCGGAAATGATCGCTCCCGCATGACCCATTCGCTTTCCTTCCGGAGCCGTTGCTCCAGCAATAAAGCTCACCACTGGTTTTTTAAGATTCTTGGCAATCCAGTCAGCAGCTGCTTCCTCTTCTGCTCCTCCGATTTCACCAATCATGATGATTCCCTTGGTTTCGGGATCATCTTTGAAGAGCTTGAGAATCGAGATGAAATCGGCCCCGTGAATGGGGTCTCCGCCAATCCCGACACAGGTGGTAGCACCTAGACCAATCTTAGAAACCTGATCCACAGCCTCGTACGTTAGAGTTCCAGACCGAGACAGTACTCCCACAATTCCGCGGGAGCCGATATTGCCCGGCTGAATTCCGATACGGCACTCACCAATCGTTGTGACGCCTGGACAATTAGGACCAACCAACAGAACTTCAGGATGCTCTTTGAGGTAGGCTTTCACCGGAATCATATCATTCACCGGAATTCCCTCGGTTATCGCGACGATGAGTTTGATGCCAGCGTGGGCAGCTTCCAAAATCGCATCGGCAGCAAAGGGAGGAGGCACAAACACAACGGATGCCGTGGCCTGTGTTTTCTCAACCGCTTCCTTCACGGTATTGAAAACGGGAACTTTGTAAGAACCTTCTTCCATAAAGGTTCCGCCTTTGCCGGGGGTAACCCCGCCGACGATTTGACTTTTGTAATCCATCGAGAGCTTGGTGTGAGACCATCCGGACTTTCCGGTGATTCCTTGAACAATCACTTTTGTATTTTTATCAATGAGAATTGCCATCTTAGAGTTCTCCTTTTGAGGCGGCGACAGCCTTTTTTGCGGCCTCTTCTAATGTATCGGCTGTTGTGACTCGCAGGCCGGATTCCTGCAGAATCTTTTTGCCAAGATCTGAATTGTTTCCTGCGAGTCGCACAACAAGAGGCAGTTTAAGACCAACGACTTTGACGGCATCACAAATTCCACTCGCAATCGTGTCACAACGCATGATTCCACCAAAGATATTCACCAGAATAGCTTTTACTTTGGTGTCCTTGCTGATGATTTTGAAAGCTTCGGTCACAGCTTCGCGTGAGGCTCCACCGCCCACATCCAAGAAGTTGGCTGGGCTGGCCCCGGCGAGTTTAACAACGTCCATGGTGGCCATGGCGAGTCCAGCTCCGTTGACCATACATCCGACGGTTCCATCGAGTGAGATATAGTTCAGTCCAAACTTGGTCGCTTCCATTTCGGCAGGATCTTCTTCGTGAAGATCTCTGAGCTCCACGACATTCTTGTGACGATAAAGCGCATTGTCATCAAAGGTCATTTTGGCATCGAGTGCCATCAGGGTGTTTTCCTTGGTGAGAACCAAAGGATTGATTTCCACGAGAGAAGCATCCAGTTCCACGTAAGCCCGAACTAGAGAGCGACAAAGTTGAATCAGCTGGCTGTGCATGGAGGTGTCGAGTCCCAGGTGATAGCCCAGAAGTCGACCCTGGAAATCACGAAAGCCTGTGGTCGGATCGATTCGCATGGTCAAAATCTTCTCGGGGCTTTTGTGAGCAAGCTCCTCGATATCCATTCCACCCTCTGCAGCGGCAATGAGGGAGAGCTGGCCGGATTCTCTATCCAACAAAACAGCCAAATACATTTCTTTGGCAATATTCGTTCCTTGCTCAATATAGAGCATTCGCACCTTTTGACCTGCGGGGCCGGTCTGATGTGTGACCAGCTGCATTCCCAAGATGTTTTTGGCGTGGGTCTTGGTCTCGTCCAAGGATTTGGCAATCTTGACTCCGCCACCCTTGCCTCGACCGCCAGCGTGGATTTGAGCTTTCACAGCAACAACTGGCGAACTGAGAGTTTTGAACGCGGATTCGACCTCGTTGAGATCTTTGATGGCAACGCCCTGAGCAATGGGCACGCCGAAGTTTTTAAGCAATGCTTTGGCCTGAAATTCATGAATCTTCATAGGGCCTAAAATTACAAAATATTAAAGACGGGGTCTAACCTTAATCGTGAAATTTGGAGGGGGCCTAGATCCAGGTCGTGAATTCGGAGGCAGGTTTTCGTACGGGAGCCTCGGGTTGTTCTCCATGTCCTAGCCAAATGGCTCCTACAAAGCGCTCTGAGTCGGAAACCTTGAGGATTTGACTCATTAAAGGCTGCTTGAAAAACTTACCAGTGCTCCAGAAAGAGCAGAGTCCTCGAGCGGTGCTTTCCAAAAGAATATTCTGAACGGCACAGCAGACGGCTGCAAAGTTTTCTTCATCCACCACCGGTTGGGGGTCTTTGAGGCTCGTGACGTAAACGACCGCTCCCGCTTTGGCGACGCGCTCGAGCGGTCCTTTGAAAGCCTCTTTCTCCTCAGAACTTAGCTTTGATTGAATCTCACTCAGGACGGTTTTGATTCCCGAACTGGTGAGAACTCGAAATCGCCAGGGATGATTCAGCCGGTGGTTGGGCGCCCAGGAGGCAAGCTCTAAGAGCTCTTTGAGTAGAGCCTCATCAATGGCTTTGCCATTCATTGTTTTTTGGGAGCGACGTGATCGAATCCATTCTGCGATTGAAGCCATCGAGCTATTTTCGGCGAGGTGGATGGGGAATTTCAATCCCAAAACGCTTTAATCGATCGTGAAAGGTACTATTGGCCACTCCCAGGCGGCGAGAGGCCTCAGACTGGTTGTAATGGCACTCTTCGAGCAGCTTGAGCATGATTTCTCGCTCTTCCTCTTCAGACTTGGTCTTGGGCAGGCGGAGAGCTTTGAGGTCTTCCAGAAATCGAAAATGATCCATTTGAAGGAGGCCATTTTCCTTGCGCGCGCTCAGATTGATTTCATATTCCACAGCGGCTCGCTGAAGAATGTTTTTAAGCTCTCGAATATTTCCCGGAAAGTCATAATGTTGAAGTCCTCTCAAAGCCTCCTCAGAGACTCGAAGTTTGATCCCGAGCTTTTGCAAGAGATCGGGAACCAGGAGAGGAAGATCGCTCAATCGCAACCGAAGCGCGGGGATGGAAAGCGGAACCACATGGAGTCGGAAGTAGAGATCCTCACGGAATCGACCGCGCTTGACCTCTTCATCAAGCTTGCGATGGCTGGCCGTAATGATGCGCACTTTGACGGATTGGGATTCGTTCGAGCCGACTCGTTTGATTTCACCGCTCTCTAAGGCGCGGAGGAGTTTGGCTTGCAGGGCTAGATCGAGCTCTCCGATTTCATCCAAAAAGAGAGTCCCGTCGTGAGCTGCTTCGAAGGCCCCGATTCGCTGTTGGGTAGCCCCCGTGAAGGAGCCCTTTTCGTGTCCAAAAA
>JBEIHI010000186.1:0-3752 GCA_040381435.1 Bacteriovoracaceae bacterium
GAGACGCTGCTCGGATGTCCTTTGAGGGATTGTCGACTGAGCTTGCCAAGCTTGAAACTGACATTGAAAAGATGCGGTTGGATGCTCTGAATCTGGAGAAGATTTCGGCTTCTGATTACGAGCAGTTGATTGCGGTGAAAGAGAGCTTTGCTCAGTCCGATAAAGAAAAAGATCTTCGCGCGCAGCGAATTCAGAATCTTCTCAATCAAATTGACGAGCGCAGGAAGGACATTGAGCGCCTGCAGTCCAAGCGAGAGGCGAATTTGGGACTCGTATCCCAGCTGTTGGACGAAAAAGAAAAGCTCCGACTCCAAAAGATCGATGAAGAAAAAGTCGTCAGCGATTTGAAGTCACGCCTCGAGGTCTCCGTTCAGCAGATCGCCGCACTTGAAGCGGATCTTCAGGGATTACGACAGGAGTTAGACTCTAAGAAGGAAGAGCAGATTCGATCTCAGAACCGTCGTGAGATCATGAAGTCTGAGCGTGTTGAGCTCGAGCTGAAACGTGCTGCACTTGAAGAGTCTATCCAACAGTTAAAGGCCAGAAGCACTGACGTTCAGACGAAGCAGCAGGATCTTGAGATCAGGATTCAGCAGCTTGAGTCGGATCGCGTTCAAGCTGAGGCCCACTTGGTGGAAGTAGAGAACCAGGGTTTGCTCAATCGGGAGCAAGAGTCGGCAGCACTCCAGGATCTGTCATCGGAGCGGGAAGCTTTGAGTCGATCTCAGGCAGAGTTGGAGAGTTTGCGCGCGCTGGAGCAGCACCATGTGGGATATGATGCCGGGGCTCTCAAGCACCGGGATTCCTCCTCGGATTCCTTCATCATGGATCAGATTCAATTCCTTCCTGAGTACCAAAGTGTGGCTCAAGCTTTCCTAAGCGAGCTGGGGCAATGCTTCACTCAGGCTTCACAGGATGAAAGTTCTCGTTGGGGCAGAGTTTTCTTTGATTCAGCCTCTGGCAGTGCGGCTCCGTTTGAACGATCGCTTCTGTCGATCGTTTCCGGAGAGGTTCCCGAATCGCTCCGAGATGTTTTGGGCTCGATTGAATTAGTGGATCAACTGCCCGAGTCTCCCGCATCTCACGCACAGATTGATTTGTCCGGTCGAAGCCGACTCCCGGTCTCACGTTTTGTTTTCAAAGAGGAGCAGGGTGCGTTTTCACGATCAGAGACTCCTTTTGGTCGAAAAGCTGAAGAGGCAGCCCTTTTGGAGCGAATCGCTCATTCCGAATCGAAGATCAAAGATTTCGCTCAGCAGATTGAGTCGTTGAAAGCTCGCGGATTGAGCTTGCGATCTGAAACAGAGGAGCTGCGCAAAAAGATTAAGGGGATTGCCCAGGATTTTTCATCTCAACGAGTCTCAGAAGCTCAATTGAAGGCGGCCCGCGATTCGGTTGAGAAACAAGCGGCGGATTACGCTGAGCAGATCAAGGTTTTAGACGCTCGAATCACCAAGATTGGTGAGGAGTTGGCTCAACACGTTGAGGCTGAGTCACTTGAGGCTTTGGAAACCCAAATGGCACTGATTCAGGCGCAGCTCGATTCTGCTCGAGCGGCCAAAGCGGAGCTGGATTCCCAGTGGATTGAGAAACGAATTGCCTTTGGTGCGTTGTCAGAGCGGTTGGAACGCCTTGAGCAGCAAACGATTGATCATGAGATGACTCGTTCGGAGTACGAGCACAATCAGAGTATTTATCAGCAAGACATCGAAAACTGGGAGAGAGACATCCAAAAGGAAAAAGAAATCCTTGTGGAGCTTGAAGAGAAGGGTCGGTCAGACTCAGAGCGTTCAGTGGTCCTCGAGAAGAAGCTTGCGGAGTCAAAAGTTGAGCTGAATAAGCTGCGGTCCGAGGTGGAACAGCAAGATGCGGGACGTCGATTGTCTCAGTCACAAAAAGATGAGGCGCAGACGAAGCTTCAGGAGCTTGAACTTGAGCATCAAAAGCTAAAGTTTGAAGTTGAGGAGCTCTCTCAGCTGGTTCAGGAACGGTACCACATCGGGTTGGAAGAGGTTCTGAATAGCGTTACACAGGAACAGCTTGAGCGCCTGTCCGATGAAACCATCTTAAGAGCTCTCGAAGTAGATGCTCTTGAGCTTCGGGAGAAGCTCGAGAAGTTTGGTGAAGTGAACCTGCTGGCTCTCTCAGAGTTTGAGGAAATCAAGAAGCGTCTCGATTTCATGACTTCTCAGCGTGAAGATCTGCTGAAGACGCTAGACTCACTTCAAAGCATTATTGATCGCGTCAACAAGATCACTGAGTTCCGATTCCGAGAGACCTTTACGGCAATTAATCATAACTTCCAGGTTCTCTTCCCGAAACTCTTTGGCGGTGGACGTGCTTATATGACCCTCACCGATGATAAAAACATGCTGGAGACGGGCGTTGAGATTTTTGCCGAACCTCCAGGAAAGAGGGTTCAGGCAATGTCGCTGCTTAGTGGGGGCGAGAAAGCGATGACTTCGATTAGCTTGTTGTTTGCTTTGTTTGCCTATCGTCCAGCGTCCTTCTGTATTTTGGATGAGGTTGATGCTCCTTTGGATGAAATTAACACTCAGCGATACAACCAAATTATTCAGGATATGTCGGGCCTGTCTCAGTTCATCGTGATTACGCACAACAAGCGTACGATGGAAGTTGCCGATAAGCTTTTTGGCGTGACAATGCAGGAAGCGGGAGTGTCTCAGCTTGTTGCTGTCGAGCTCCAAGAGGCTCGTGCAATCGTTGCTTAAGCGAGACGAATCGGTTACCTGATTTCTCATGCCTGTTTATGCCTCTGTTTTTGTTTTGATTGCTCTTGCCGTCTTGTTGGGCTGGCTTTGGCTTCACAATGCCAAAAAGAGACGCGAGTTTGAACGCACCTTTGAGCCCGCCAAGATTCCTGGGGCAGTGCCCTCCGATCACGCTACGGGAGTGTCTCCGGAGCCTGCGCGTTCAAGTCGACCCCAGCTCTCCAAAGCGATTAGTTCCTGGAGAAAGCTGTTTGAATCAAAAACAAGGGATCGATCGATGTGGGAGGAGGTTCTGATTACCTCAGACTTGGGGCCTCATTTAACCTCTCAGCTGTTAAGCAAGCTGGAGGGCTCTGATTTGGAGCCCGAAAGCTTTCTCAAATCTGAGCTCAGTCAGATTATTGCTGCCGCGGAGCGATCCGATGAGCCATGGAAATCCAAGCATCCCTGGGTCATTTTTGTTGTGGGTGTAAACGGCGTAGGAAAGACCACTACTGTGGTGAAGCTCGCGCGTTATTTTAAATCTCAGGGGCAGTCAGTGGCCGTGGTGGGCGCTGACACCTTTCGTAAGGCCGCCATCGATCAACTCGAGCGTGGCTGTGTTCGCGTGGGTGCGGACTTCTTTTCCATCTCGGCAGGAGAAGACAAGGAAGGTGCTGATCCTGGAGCCGTTATTTTCGATGGACTCTCCAAGTTCAAAGACAAAGACGTCATTTTGGTCGACACAAGTGGTCGGCTGACAAACAAAAAGAATTTGATGGATGAGCTCGCAAAGCTGCGTCGTGTCGCTCAGAAGGTGATTTCTGAGGCTCCCCATGATGTTTGGATGGTGGTTGATTCAACCCTTGGTCAAAACTCCGTTGTGCAAGGACGTCTGTTTCATGAATGCCTGGGCCTCACGGGTTTGGTTGTGACAAAGCTAGATGGATTGAGCCGAGGGGGAACAATTTTTCAAATCTTTCAAGAACTTAGACAGCCGATTCGATTTTTAGGCTACGGAGAGGCGCCAGAAGATCTAGA
>JBEIHI010000187.1:0-3691 GCA_040381435.1 Bacteriovoracaceae bacterium
CGAGCGGAATATTTACGGAGGAACCAATAGCCCCTCTTGAAAACTCAATCTGGGGACGGATATCGACAATAATCCCGGTGGGTGCAGCCTTCTTCCAACCCTCAATCTCATCGCCAAAGATCAAATCGTAAATGAGACCCTTTTCCAAAGACTCCAGGGAGATGGGCAGGCGGCAGACAATCTTGCGACCCATATTTTTCATCAGCTGCATCATTCGAGCATTCTGAGATCTGAGTTCCTGCTCTCCGCGCTTGAGATCAGAAATCTGCTGCTCGAGTTGCCGAAAAGAGCCCAAAACTTGCTTCTTGAATTCCCCTAATCCAAACATACGCAAAGCTTAACGAGATGATTCGATATCACCAAGCTTTATTTACTCTCAGACATGCCGGAAACGGCGCCGAGCCAGCATGAGCGATAGGGTCGCAAGAAAACAGAAATAGAAAGTCACCCAAGAAAATTTTTGAATCGGTCGCGGCTGCAGACTACATCCGCCTCCGCCCGCTGAATCCGCTTGAAGCGACGAACTCTGAATGCTCAATCGATAATCACTACGATGATTCGGTCCATTCACAGCCACAAGCCTAGCCGATCCATCAGAAAATCCCGCCAGCTCAACCGTCACTTCAGCCTCTGTTGACGATAAAATCCGTCGATAGCGAACGACCTCATCATAAACAATGGATGAGTCATTGGTGATTACGAAACTCGTCAACTCTCCGAAGTTTTCTCCTGAAATGCGATACCTCCGAGCACCAAAACTTCCTCCTAAAGAAAGGACTGATGAGATTCGAGGAGTGGATCGACTCTCCGTTGTATACAAAGCCCTGATTCCTAACTCGTCTGAAGCCGCCAGGTCTCGGCGCTCAATCTCGCCATAAGCGGCAGCATAGTACATGGTTGCATCTAAAAGCTCGGGATCCTCTTCAAAGGGATCTTCCGATGAATGATCCAATCCCATCAAATGTCCGACTTCGTGAGTTCCGATGTTTTCCACATCAATCAAGAACTCACCGCCATTGAGATTTCCCCAGTCGAAGTACTCATCGTTAAAATAGATATCGGCATCGCTTAGACTCCCATCGGATGAGTTAAACGAAAGCACTGTGACAGCCAAGGCTCCTGCAGGAGGACGAAAGCTTAGATTCCTCCAACCACTCGTTGTCCACGTAATCACGTTTTTATCATCGCCATCGACAGCGGTTTGAGAAGTACTGCCCAACTCATTCACACTCAGGCCGAGGCCTGGAATGTTGGACCACGCCGCAAATGAGTTTCTAAGAGCATCTCGATACTGTGAAGGGACTGAGTCATGAAAATAAAAATCAACCTGATCGTTTTTCCAATGCGCCACTTTTCCGTAATTGGAAATGAGAGTGAAGGCCGATAGGGGCCCCGAAATCAAAGACGCCAAAAAACATGAGCTCACCAGCTTCAACATCAATCAAGCCCTCGATAGATCTGAGTGACAAAATCTTCGTAGGAATCCGAACCCTTAGAGAATGACATAGCGTGAGAGTAAGCCTGGGAGGCTCGAGATTTGATGGCGCCCTCCGCTTTCTTCACAGTCTCCGGCGCTCCCCTCTCGTCATGAAGAACTTCATAGGCCGTCCAGTTGCTTAACTGAGGCTCAATGTCTTTGCTTCGATCCGCGAACAATGGATCTTCCATCAGAAAAACGATGTACTCTTTACCCGTATTCAATTGCGGAACCCCGACAACAGCAAAAGTCTTCTGACCCAACCGACCACCAGGCTTGGAGAACACGATCTTATCCCCAGGTCCACCTCGGCCGCGAAAGACTTCTAGAACTTTTGCCGAGGCGACTTCAAAAGGAACATCACGCTGAACTGTCTGTGATGAGGCAATTTCAACTCGACCAATCCAAACCGACTGCGAGGCCAAAACCGAAGTAGGCAAAGGCACCATCGAACTGGCCTCGACCACTTTCAAACCGACCACCAAAGAAAAAATGACCGCGAATCCTCGTAGACAGACTGACCCCATGCCCCCCCCGAGTTACATGTCTTCGGTTTGGGAACTTGCTTCATGATATCCTGCGCAAACACAACGCACAACGCGACCGGCGCTGTAACTAAAGTTACCAATCATTTCAAGGGTAGGCTTACTGGGACTTCAAGCGATCAAGGGCCTGCTCAACGCTCGTCAGCATTCCAAACAAAATGCGCATCTCACGATCATCAACATCAGCACGATGAAGCAACGCCCAAAGATCATCGCGAAGCTGCATGGGATTTTCTTTGTTCGTAAACTTCACATCATCCAGAAGTTTCTGAAGCCGAGTAAAAAAGATCTCTTTTTTTCCCTGATCGGGGCGTACACAGTCCAAAGCGGCGACAGAATTGATGGGGTCTCGAAAGCGGAGGAAAAATTCGTACAAGGTAATCGAGACGGCGGAAGTTAAATTGATCGAAAAACGATCGGGATGAGTCGGAATCTCAACTTGCCAGTGACACTGACACAACTCCTCAAGCTTGAGTCCAATTTCCTCGCGACCAAAGACAATTCCGACTCGATCTTGAGAGGACAAAACGGACCCATACGAAGACACGAACTCAGACAAGGTTCCATGGGGTCGTCGATCTTCAACTGTGCGACCAGACAAAGCGATGACCTGGGTCAGATCCGAAATGGACTCGGAAAACGTTTTGTAAATCTTCGCATCTTGAACGATTGAATAGGAGTGAAGAGCCATTTGCTTACATTCACTTCCCGCTAAATCACATCGAGGCTCCACAAGGCGCAGCTCGGAAAGACCAAAATTGCCCATCAGCCGAGCGACCCCGCCCACATTCAGAGCCCCTTTGGGAGAGACCAAAATCACAACGGGTTTTGAAGAGCCGATTTTCACATTAAGAACTCAAGCAACTCATCAAAGCGAGTCACCACTTTCACACCTTGAAGTCGACGATTCTGACGAAGCACGTCGATTGAAACAACTTTTTCCAAGGCTTCTGTGGTGGTCTCAGACAGAGCACGCATTTCACGATAGGTCGGGTCGTAGAGAATCGCTTTTAGATCTGCTCTCTGTGCACCAATCACATCAATCGCGTAGCTCTCACCGACAAAAATCGCTCGCTCGTCTGCGGCTCCCATCTCTTCCAAAGCCATTCGATAGGGCTTCGGGTCAGGCTTCAAGGCGTGGGCGTCCGCAGAGGTGATCACAACCTCAAACAAATCCAAAACACCTTGCGTTCTCAAGACGTCTGCCAGCGTGTGATCGTTGTTCGAGACGATTCCCAGTCGGTAGCCTCGATCGTGAAGAACCTCACACACTCGAACGCACAGCTGAGGGATCGCAAGGCGTACCTTTTGATAGTAAGCATCGATCAAGTCTTTCTTCAATTCAGCTCGACGTGGCTCCGGAATTTTCAACTCTGAAAGAAGAGCTTCGAACCAGAAATTGCGAGGTAAAACAAACTCAGGATTGTGCTCGGAATCAACATTCAATTTTTGAACGACACGAGTCCATGCCGCTTCAAACTCTGCCTCAGAACACGAGTCTGCACGCTGCTCGAGTTCCACCTTGAAAAACATAATCAAAGGCGGCTGAGAGTGTAGTAGAGTACCTCCTGCATCAAAGAGGACGATCGGGAATTCCCTTGACGTGACTGGGTTTTTTCCAAAGACTTCGGTCATGCTCACTCAATTCTTAAAATCTAAGCTTGTGGCG
>JBEIHI010000188.1:0-3653 GCA_040381435.1 Bacteriovoracaceae bacterium
GCGTTGCCGTCTAGCGAATAGTAGCCAATCAAGCCATTAGCCAGATCGCCCGTTGGAAGCTGGCCGTAGCCAGAGAGTGATGCGAAACCGAGAATTGCTACAGAAGCTGCAGCTTTCCGCATGTCCTTCAGGTGGAGTGGATAGTTCATTCACTGCTACAGTGAGCCAAAGAGAGATCTGGCTCAATAATCAATACGCAACATGTTTGTCACCAAACCCTTTTCAGCCACTCTGCAAACGCTCTGCAGTGATTCCATAGACCGATTTCCCCAAAAATTGCAAAAAATGTTGGGGGCGCAGTTGGCCAAAACAAATTCGCCCCACACGTCACCTTCAGGAAATTCTTGTGGGCACTCCCATTAGCTGGTCTTGGCTAGCCGCTATCGCTCAGAAAACTTTTGACCCCCAGAACGCCTGTCATATCTGAGAGAGGTTCACTACGAAGAAACGTGTTCAGAAGCTTGAAAAGCGTATTGCGGAAATAAATACGTAATATGAAGACTTCAAATCTCTACAAGACATATCGGGAGTGCCCTGAGCACATGCACCCACACGCAACTCAAGGCATGAGTTTCAGAACTTTAAAAAGCATCAAACTCGCCATAGCTCTACTCGCCAGTGCACACAAGTGCTCGATGACCAAAGTCATCCTGGCTGCACTTGCAGCCTACCTGCAAAAGCATGAAGCCGAGATTAATCGAGCGGCCCAAAAGCACTTCGGAAGACCGATAAGTGTTTTGTGAGATGATCAAAACCCATTCCTCACGGCGAATCCGACTGCCGACTCATCGAAGAACTTTGCTTTTCCGAAAAGATCCCACACGGGATCCAAAATCATGTTCTTCATGATGGAGTCAAATGACTCATCGGTGATCCCTCCCCACCGGAACAAATCCATTTGGACCCACTTCGGGTGGAATTCCGTGAAGGTTGCGGTTGTTGTGCCTTTGCCATTTTCGGGATGAATGCTTTTCATGAGGGTATTTAGTCGGCGTTTTTGGATGTCAAATTTTTGACCTCCAAACACGGTCAGCACTCCAAATCCGGTTCCCCGACCAACCTCACCCCAAAACCCAAAATAGTATCGCTCTTCTAAAAACGGGTTGACTGTGAGCAAAAAGTTCCAATAATAGTATTACTTCTATCTAAAAGTGATACTATGATGAGAAACAGCCCTCAAAAACCCCGAAAATCCACCAAAGGCCGGAAGTTCCACACTGAGATCTATTCCAAGGACGAGGTCATGGCACTTTTGGCCAAGTGCAACGGCGGCATAAGCGGTCTGCGGAACAAGGTCCTGATCATTGTCCTCTATCGCTGTGGCCTCCGAATCAACGAGGCCTTGGGGATCCGCTCAAGCGACTACAACCCGCAGGAAGGCACTCTGCGCGTCATTGGCAAAGGGAACAAAATGCGGATGGTGGCTCTCGATGCCCAGACCCAGATGCATTTCGACCAATGGATCGAGAAGAGGCGGCAGGTCGGCATCAACGGCAAAGGCAATGCGGCAATTTTCTGCGGTATCTCCAAGCAAAACCACTCAAAGCCCCTACAGGCCGTCTACGTTCGCAATATGCTCAAAAGGCTTGGGCAGAAGGCAGGGATAGAAAAACGCATCAACCCCCACGGGTTTCGCCACAGCCACGCCCATGACCTGTTGAACGAAGGCATTGGCCTGAATCACATCCAAACCAGCTTGGGCCACAGCACCATCGCCACTCCTTCCAAATACCTTCAGCGATTTAACCCCAAGGAGACTTTGGACAAACTCAAACAGCGAGTGTGGTGAAACGGCTCCAAATCAGAACAAAAGGTGCATTTTGAGTTACACTCAGTTTTTGTAATTTGTAACTCGTTGATTAAGAACAGATTACAAAGATAGCGGGTGAAGGGAATCGAACCCTCGTTACGCACTTAGCGAGAGATTTAAGGCGATTTTTGGCGGTTTACAGTGTTAAGAGTTTGAAAAGAGGGATGGTTTTAGTTACACAGGTTACACAGTGGCTTCCCTGTACAAAAGACCCAATTCGCCCTTCTGGTGGATAAAGTACAAAGATGCTGCGGGAAAGACCAGGCAGCACACCACAGGAATGCGCCATGCCGTTCCTGCACAAACCAAGAAAGCGAGAGTTATTCTGCGCGAGAAACAACTGCTGGAGCTTAAGCGGGAAAAGGGATCTGAGCACGGAGCTTGGCGTGTGTGGGTAGAGAAGTTTCTGGAGGAGCACTATCAGACGCAACCGAAAACCCTTCATCGATACAAGACTTGTTGGCGCAACCTTCAGGCATTCTTGGAAGAAAGAGGAATCTCAGCCCCTCACCAGCTGACGTTTGACGCCTGTGTTGATTACATGGATTGGCGACAGGCAGGGCAACCACACCTTGGCATATACAAGTGTGGACACAATACGGCACGTCTCGACCTAAAAATCCTGCACTTGATCTGTGAGAGAGCAATCAAGCGGGGACTGATCGTGGCGAATCCTTGCCGAAAACTGGGCATCAAACGGCACAAGTCACCCGAAAAGCCCGAACTCACAGATGAGGATATCGCCCTTATTAGAGGCAAATTAGTTGAACTGCAGATGCCAACGTGGATGAGTACCAGCTTTGAGATTGCCATCCATCAAGGGGTTCGTCTTTCCGAAACTTCTTTCCCCCTCTCCCGCATCGACTGGAAAAATGAAAACATCGAGTTTCACGCCAAAGGCGACCGACTCTACTCAGTATCGATCCACCCCGACCTCTTGCCATTGCTAAAAAAGCTTAAAAAGGAAAAGCGTTTGATGACATGCGAGCTTCCTAAAATGGCTTCAAAGGAGTGGTGGAAGTTTTTCAAAAAGATCGGACTAAATCAAAAAGGCGTATGCTTTCACTGCACAAGGGTCACCGTGATAACGAGGCTTGTTCGACGAGGCTGGTCAGAAGCTGCTGTTAGGAATGTCGTCCACCACGCATCCACCGAGGTGAACCGGATTTACCAAAGACTCAGCGTCGAGGACTCACGGCCAGTTTTGGCCTCCTTGAGAGTTTGAGGATTCGGGCATCCTCGCGAAAGTTTGGGTAGCGATTGATCCAATCCATTGCATAGGTAGCGGTCGTCAGGCCCGAGATGGGCGGGACAAATCCAGCAAGACGCATGTCTTTGTAGAAGTCGTATTTAACATTTAAAAGCTCCGCAAGCTGGCGACCATTCAGAAGTCGGTGGTCATCAAATGACAGCACCACATCAAAAGCGTCGCCTTGGGAGGCAGAGGCAGCTGAATAGGAGCCGTTGAACATGAGATCATTATGACAGATATCATAAGCAATTCAATACCAGAGACTTACATATTTAAATTCCAATTGGTTTTTTTGGATTTTCTCTGTAGGACGGGCCTAAACCGCCCGAAAAATCTTCGCTTGGCCGACCTCCGGATCGCGCCCGACGGGTATCTCAAAATCAACAACTAACTTAAATCACTTGTATGCAGTTACTTATGGATTTCCTCTGAAAAATCAATTGATTTAAAATCAAGCCGCAAGCGGCCATTCTTGTGCCTCAGAAGCCTCTGGAAGCGACTTTCCTGACTTAAGCGGTATGTAATAGCCCAACTTTTCATAGATCGCGTCCTGACAGAATTTCTTGGCCGCATCGAAATCGGCCTCTCTGA
>JBEIHI010000189.1:0-3561 GCA_040381435.1 Bacteriovoracaceae bacterium
AAGTCGGCTTTAGACCGGCCTGGATGCGTGTTTTGCGAGACGATCAGACATTCATTCAACTAATAGCGGGGAAACAAGGTCTCAGCGTCTAGGAAATCGGAGCTTTGTACTTTTTCGTGAAGCAGGCATCACACATGGATGTGGGGGGCTTAAGGTGCTGATAGATATCTTCTATTCCAAGGTAGCGAATAGAATCAGCCTCCACGAAATCCGTAATCTGCTGAATCGATTTGTTTGCCGCAATCAGCTCCTTCTCGTGTGGAGTATCAATCCCATAAAAACACGGAGAAATCGTAGGAGGGGCGGAAATTCTCATGTGAATCTCTTTCACTCCAGCTTCGCGAAGGATCTTATTGATCTTTTTGGAGGTCGTTCCCCGAACCAAACTATCATCCACCACAATGATGGATTTACCTTTCAAAGACTCCCGCAGCGGGTTTTGCTTAATCCGCACTCCGAAATCTCGAATGCTTTGATGCGGCTCAATGAAGGTTCGCCCAATATAGTGATTCCGAATCAACCCTAACTCAAAGGGCAGCTGAGCGCGCTGAGAGTATCCAATCGCTGCAGGAATTCCAGAATCCGGAACTCCCATCACAAGATCAGCCTTCACTCCTGCCTTCAAATCATTCTCAGCAAGCAAGACTCCCAATTTTTTGCGCATCTCATACACAGAACGATCAAAGACATGGGAGTCAGGACGAGAAAAATAAATCCATTCAAAAATACATGGGGCAGGCTCAGCTTTCTTTGTCAGAAAACTCGATTTGATCCCTGAAGATGTCAACTCAACGAGCTCTCCGGGCTCAACCTCTCGAATCAGCTCCGCTCCCACCAAATCAAAGGCACAAGACTCCGATGCGGCCACAAAACCGCCATCGAGTTTTCCAAGCACTAAAGGACGAAATCCGTGTGGATCTTTGACCACAAAGACTCGATTCGTAGAGCCCTGACGAAGCATCAAGACAAGTGAATAAGCGCCTTCAACTTGTTTCAGCGCATTTTGCAGCCTTGTTTCGAAATCCCCTTTTTGCCGTGCGATCAAATGCAGAATCACTTCCGTATCTGAACTCGACTGAAACACACTGCCCAAGGCCTCAAGCTCACGTCGCAATTTGTCGGCATTCGTAAGATTGCCGTTGTGAGCCAAAGCCAAATCAAAATCAAAGGTCTCCACCAAAAACGGCTGAAGATTCTTGGCCAGCGATCCACCAGCTGTGGAGTAGCGAACATGCCCAATCGCTGCAGTTCCCGGCAGCCTCGTCAGAACATCCTTCGAAAAAATCTGACTCACCAAGCCCTCACCACGGTGCGCCTGGAGCTTCTGACCATCAAAGCTCACAATACCGGCACCCTCTTGCCCGCGGTGTTGAAGCGCAAACAATCCAAGATACGCACGATGAGACGCCTCAGGAATCTGAAACGCAGCAAAGACTCCGCATTTTTCTTTGAGCTCTCTCATGAGAAGCAAGCTCTCCACGACTGTCGGAGCTCATTCACATCTCCCGCCAACAGCGGCTTCATCTGGAATCGACCATCGCCCGAAACACTCCCCAATCGCTTAGCCTGAACCTTTGTATCCATCGAAAGACGAATCAGCTCCGCTCGGCGCTGCGGTCGAATCTCCACAATCACACGCCCCTGTGATTCGCCAAACAACAAGGCATCTCGTCGCTGCTGAGCCTTCAGAAAATCTCCATCAAAACCAATCGCGGCATTCGCACCAAAACAGGCTTTGGCCAAGCTCACCGCCAAGCCTCCCTCGGAAATATCGCGACAGCTTAAAAACAATCCCTCTTTGTGAGCCCGCAACAGAGCGTCTTGCAAGATCTTCTCCGCCCGCAAATCATACGGCGGCAACTGATCGAATCCGACTCCAACCACTCGTGAATACAAACTACCAAGCGGTTGATCCTCCGATCTTCCCAGGGAATCGAGCATCCACACTTCCGATCCCACTTCCTGGAAATGCGAGGGAATTGCTCGGCGCACATCGTCCATCGCTCCGACCATCACATAAAAAATCGTGGGATCGATATTTACTTTGCGATCACCCTCGGACGTCTGATTGTACAAAGAGACATTTCCTGACACACAAGGCGTATCAAAAATTTCAATCGCCGCATTCATTCCCTGAACCGCTCGATCCAATGCACCGAGAGTTTCCGGCTCATGCGGATTCCCGAGATTCACACCGTCCGTAAATGCCAAGGCCTTGGCACCCACACACGCCAATGATCGAACCCCCTGCGCAAGAGCCATCTCAGCTCCTGCTCGAGGATCAATCAGATTCCATGCTTCATGGCTTACACCCTTGAACGCAATTCCTCGATGCGGCTGATCGGATGAGGGCGTCCACACAACAGCCGCCTCATGGCCTGGGCCCAAAACAGTCGCAGCTCCCACTGTCGAGTCATAGCGCTCAAAAATCGTTTCTTTGCTCGCAACCGAAGGCTGCTTGAGCAGATATGTCAGCGCTCCCCACTCATCTTGAATCTCTGGAAACTGAAACTGTGTTCGACGAGTGGGCAATTCCCACTCCGGCTCCGGCAATTCCGCATCCGGCGGATCTTGTACGTCCGCGACGGGGAGATCCACCAGCTTCTCGCCTTTGAAAGTCATCTCGAGATTGCCACCCTCTGTGGTCTCACCAATCACAACCGCCTCGCAACCCCATCGATACATGACTTCTTCAAACTTTTTCTCAGAGCCTTTCTTCACAATCGCAAGCATTCGCTCTTGAGACTCGGAAAGTAAGAGCTCGTAAGCCTCCATCCCAGGCTCGCGCGTCGGAACTCGGTCCAACTGGACCTTCATGCCGACTTTGGATTTGTAAGAGATCTCCATCGTTGAACACGTCAACCCAGCAGCCCCCATATCCTGAATCGCCATGAGATCTTCCGGGAACAAACGCATGACCTCAAGACAAGCGTCCATCAAACATTTTTCCTTAAATGGATCGCCCACCTGCACTCGCACTTTTTGACCATCCGCTTTGTTTTCTTCACTAAAGTCCGCAGAGGCCAGAAGTGATGCGCCGTGAATTCCATCGCGACCTGTTTTGGCTCCCCAGACCATCACCGATTGCCCCGGTGAGGCTGTCGCTGAACGATAAATCTTATCTTTCTCTACCACTCCCGCTGCAAACACATTCACGAGAATGTTGGAGTTATAACAAGGTGACATTTTCACCTGACCCGCGACGGTCGGCACACCCACACAATTTCCGTAGTGAGCGATTCCAGAAACAACTCCCTCAAGCAGAAAGTCTTGGCGCGCAGCGGTCTTTTGTCCAAATCGCAGATAGTTGCCAAGTGCAACGGGCTGAGCACCCATCGTAAAAATATCGCGCAAAATCCCACCCACGCCCGTGGCCGCTCCCTGAAAGGGCTCTACAAAACTGGGATGATTGTGACTTTCCACTTTGAAAGCCACTGCGCGCTTTTCATCTAAAGAAACAAGGCCAGCGTTTTCACCGGCCCCGGCCAAAAATGAGGACAGGTAGGAAGGGCAAAAGTCGGGAAGCCAGTAACAAAGGCGGATGGGGGGTTGGGGGGGGGG
>JBEIHI010000190.1:0-3505 GCA_040381435.1 Bacteriovoracaceae bacterium
TCATCCGCATATCCAAGGGCCCGTCTTTTTGAAAACTAAAACCTCGGTCCGCGGAATCCAACTGATGTGAAGAAACGCCCAGATCGATCACAAGACGATCGATGGGATCGGAGACGAGCTTTGAAAGCTCACGAAAATTGGCATGAACCCATCGAATCGGCTCAAATCTTTTCAGTCGATCTTTGGCAGCCGCCAACGCCGCGGGGTCTTGATCAAAGGCTATGATCTCTCGCGGTCGAGGATAGCGACTCAACAGCGCTTCCAAGTGACCACCACCGCCGACAGTCAAATCGACAAGTCGATCAATGGAAGACCATGCCAGATGGTCACAAATTTCCTCGACTAGGATCGAAGTGTGTTTGAACAAACTATTTTCCGATAACTTTGATCTTGTATTTGGCTTCGCTGCTGTAAACAAACCACTTCTGGGACTGAATGGTTTCGACCTCTCTTTTTGGAGCGCCACAACTCATAAACAAAAGTCGTGAGGCATTCAAAGACCGAAGCTCTGCCTTCCACTCTTTGCAAGCCTGATCCCATGTCCGGTAGGCCGCTTTAATCTGATCCTGAGGCTCTCCTTGAATCGTGTCAGTTCCTGATTCAACTTTGACTCGATCGATAAGCTTTTTGGAATCGCGATGATCAGCCTCATTAATCACAATCACCTTCGAAGGCTTCTCTTTGGTGCCTGAAGTAGGCTCCTCAGCGAAGACTCCAGAAGTCATCAAAACAAACCCACTAATGACGAATAATCTCATGATCAGATTTCCTTTCATTTCAAAAGTTAGCTCAAAGAATGGCGATCTTTTTGAGCGCTGTCAGAATACGCTCTCGATCTTGGAGACTCAAGCCCAAGAACTTGATTCCCATTCCCTGCTCGAGCTCTTCCTCATCATTGACCCAAATCACTTCACCCCGAGTTCGAATGAAGTACTGATCAGGCAAGGTAAAGTTGAGCTGAACTTGGGTTCCAGGATTTAAGGGATCACCGGTGTGAATGAAGATACCACTTTGGGATAAGTTGGATGAGTACTCAAAGAGGTAGTGGCTATTCGGAGATTCGACATCGACTTTGAGCTGTATGGGAACTCGGACATCTTGGCGCTTATTCAAGGCCTTTTGGCGAGAGGATCGCATCCTTTCGAAGCTGTCGTGCTCTGATGACATTTCGCCCTTCCCCATTTACTTTCACCGCAACAAGCTCCTTCAGGAGCAGTTCAATATCTCGTCGACCATTCCACTCATTTTCTTGAAGTTCGACAAGCATATCTATTTCCAGGCCCTCTCGGACCCAATCCGCCATCATGTTAACCCAGGGGCTTTGAAATTGCAAAACGGCCCATTTCCGCCCTAAAGACTGTCCCCAGAACTTCAGATGAATCTCTTTCATGACAGAAGACCTTTCAACCTTCATGCCTCTGACCTGAAGAAGAGGTGCGGGATTTCCTGCGCCAAAGGGCTCCATCAAATGAATCACTTCGTCTAATCGATCCGCATCCGTCAAATCGGCATCAGCTGACATGCCCACTTCAGAAACAATCTGCTGAGAGATTGCAGTTTCAAACAACTGATCAAAGAGCTGGAGATTCTTTTCCTCAATAGCAACACCTGCGGCCTGAGCATGCCCGCCGCCCGACACCAAAAGACCGGGACTTCTTTCACGTATCCAATCAAGAGCCCGCGCCAAATGATAGCCAACGGGAGCCCGAAGTGATCCTTTCCAGAGACCTTGGGCCAAGGGATTCATCGCTAACTCATGTTCATCAACGATTCGTGTCAGCACGCAGGAGGGGCGCTGAAACTTTTCAGAAATCTTGGAAGCCACGAGCCCCACAATTCCCAAATGATAATCTGAATCCGACATGACGAGACTTTGTCGAGAAGGCGAAACCTCCAACGCAGAGGCCGCCTTGGCTTCAGCGTCTTTAACCTGTACCTCTTGCATGACTCGCCGTTTATGATTTTCTTTTTCAAGAGCCTCAACAAGCGGCAGGGCTTCAGTTTCCGATTGAGCGAGCAGTGTCTTGGCTCCCCAGTCAGGTTCACCAACTCGACCTGAGGCATTCAATCGAGGGCCCACAAAAAATCCCAAGTCACGCGCCTTCATTTTTGGAAATGCTGGTGATCGCGACGCCAGATACCGAAGGCCCGGCGAACTTGAATCTTTCAGTCGAGTCAGTCCAAACTTAGTAATGATCCGATTAACACCCGTTAGTTCCGCAACATCACAGACGGTTCCCACGGCCACAAGATCCAAATAACGAGACAACGGATAATCGCTGGCCGAAAGAGCTTTTCGAAGGCCCATCAAAAGAAGAAAAGCGACGCCAACTCCGGCGAGCTTCTTATCGGGATACCGACACTGCAGCTGCTTCGGATTGATCACCGCATCTGCTGGAACTCGATCTGAAGGAACCTCGTGATGATCTGTCACAATCACCTTCAAGCCCGATTGTTTGAGCAAGGTAACGCCCTCAAAGGATCCAATCCCGTTATCACAAGTGACAACCACTTTGGCTTGCGGATAGCGCTTGAGGAGACCAGCCACTGACTTCGCCGTCAGCCCGTATCCTTCTTGAACTCGGTGGGGAATATAATAACTGACTTTGAAGCCTAGCTCACCAAGGACACGCACGAGCAAGGCTGTGGACGTCGAACCATCCACGTCATAGTCCCCAAAGACAACAATCTGGTCCTGGCTTTCTCGAGCTGCTAACAGAACCTGAAGGGCTTCACGAAGATCCAGCAGAGTCTCATGCGGAAGTGGAATATCCTGAAGACGTGGCTGAAGAAACTTTTCTGCTTCAGCCGTATCTCGAAATCCACGATTCCAGAGGATTTTTCTCAGAAGACGAGGGCGATCAGGACAAAGACCTTCCCAATCGCTCAAGCCGCGGCACGCCCCACTTTAGACTCCTGCGAGGCACCCAAAAGTTTCTGAGTGGCCAAGATGACAGGAGATGCAACAAAGACCGATGAGTAAGTACCCACGACGATCCCGATTAAAAACGCAGCAGCAAACCCATGAATCACCGGGCCTCCGTAGAGAAACAAAGCTCCCGTCGCAAGCAGGGTCGTCGAGCCCGTGATGATGGTTCGCGCCAGAGTCTGGTTGAGTGCCAAATCAATGATATCCGAGAAGCGCTTACCCTTCATGGTCGCAGCGACCTCACGAATACGATCATACACAACGATCGTATCGTTCACCGAATAGCCTGCCAACGTCAGAAGAGCGGCGACGATCGTCAGATCGAACTCCATCCCCGTCATGGCAAAAAATCCCGCGGTGATGATAACGTCATGAAGCAGAGCGAGAACCACGCCTGGCGCGTAAACAAAATCGAATCGAATGAAGATATAAATAAAAATAATCAACATCGTCACCAAAAAGCTCAGCAAGGCTGAGGTTCGCAGATCACTTCCGACTTTCGCACCCACAAACTCAACTCTGAGAACTTTCAAGGTTTGCCCGTCCGCCAGTCCCAACTCCTTGGTTAAACTTGCA
>JBEIHI010000191.1:0-3452 GCA_040381435.1 Bacteriovoracaceae bacterium
TCTTCAGCTGATCATGTGTCCAATGGGAAACAATAATTTTACCACCAGCGAAGCTCTCAATATTTTCTAGAAGCGCCTTCAGAAGAAGCTGCGCCTCCCACGAACGCTCTAAGATCGCTCGATCGCTAATCTTCGAAAAATCAATGCCCGTGGAGATCAAACGAGCGGCCACATGATGAGTCTTCGGTGTCGTGATTGAATGTTTGAAAAATCCCGTATCAAAGACCATTCCGATGTAGAGTGCCTCCGCCAGTTCCGGAGTCAGTGGCACTTCAAAATATTCGCACAGAAGATAAACCAGCTCACAGGTACTCGAGACCTGAAGGTCCAGCAGGTTGCAATCATAGATTCGACTGCTGCCTACAGCGTGATGATCCACCAAAACAGTTTTCATCTCCGGCCGAAACAGTGGCTCAATCTCTCCCGTCCGCTCAACGCCCCCGTCACACGTAACGCCCAAATCCAGAAGGGGCTTTGAAGACAGAGCCTCCCACTGACTTAACGTCAAAATACGCTCAGAGTGCTTTAGAAATGAATAGCGCTGAGGCACTGGGCTTTCATTCACAATCCAAATCTGCTCATCTTTCAGGCCCCAATGCTTCAAAAGAGCGTAGACACCGATTTGGCTACCGATTGAGTCCCCGTCAGAGGTCAGGGTGCTCGAAATCAACACTCCCTTTGACTGCGTCGCCAGAGACTTAAGCTTCTCTGCAGCTTCCTTGAGCTCTCGACTGAGTGGATAGGCACCTAAAACATGGGGAGCAATCATTTAATCCTCATCTATTTCATGGCATACTACCTCTGTATGTCTCAAGAAGTAAGTTCAAAGCCCAAAGGAATTCCAATGGGTTGGATCATTGCTGGGGTCGTTTCTGTTGCTGTGGTCGTGATTTTGTTCTCGATGAATCGAGGCTCAGACCTACAGTTCTATATGACGGTGAGCGAGTACACGGAAAGGCAACCGAAGTACCTTGGAAAGAAGCTCAAGCTCGCCGGCAAGGTTGCGGCAGGATCTCTCAAAACTGAGGGACAGACTTATCAGTTTATTGTCGAGGATATGGGCAAGCAGATTCGAGTGTCATACACGGGTCTTGCACCCGACACCTTCAAAGAGGGGGCTGAAGTCGTTGTTGAAGGCAAAGGTCAGGAATCAGATCAGTTTGTGGCGACAGGACTCATGGCCAAATGTGCTTCAAAGTATGAACCCGGTGGCCTCCCTCCGCTGGAGAAAATGCGCGGCAATTCTATTTACTAAAAGCTTCAAGGTGATGAAGAATAAGCCCCATGAACGCGGCCTCATTCTGGCCTCTTGTTGGCGAATTCTCTCTTGCTTTAGCGCTTGGCTTTGCACTCTTTACATTTGCAGCATCCATTTGGGCGGGTCGAACGGGTCGAGATCCAGTGTTAAGAATCTCGGAACGTGGACTCTATGCCACAACGATTTTGCTGAGCCTGGCCATCCTCATTCTTATTTCTCAGTTCCTCGCCGATAACTTCCTTGTTCGTTATGTCTACGGCTACTCCAACCGAGAGATGCCCATCATTTATAAGATCACGGCTCTTTGGGGCGGCCAGGACGGAAGCTTGCTCTTTTGGCTGTGGCTTAATGCTCTCTTTGCAAGTGCAGCCATTTTCACACATCGAGACACGGATCGCTCGCTTCTTCCTTATGCCATTACGGTCTTTTCATTCATTTTGATCTTCTTTGCAGCCCTATTGATTTACAGTGACGGTCCGTTTCGACTCTTTCCGATGGCCCCTCAAGATGGACGAGGCCTCAACCCCCTTCTGCAGAATCCGTCGATGGCGATTCATCCACCGAGTCTCTATTTGGGCTTCGTCGGCATGTCAGTTCCGTTTGCATTTGCAATCAGCGCATTGCTGTCGAATCGATTGGATGCGCGCTGGATTGTCACGACTCGTTTCTGGACTTTGCTTGCTTGGCTCTTTCTTTCCATCGGCAACTTGCTTGGAGCGCAGTGGGCCTATGTAGAATTGGGCTGGGGAGGATTTTGGGGCTGGGATCCTGTAGAAAACGCGGCCATCATGCCTTGGTTTACGGCTTCGGCATTCATTCACTCTGTGATGATTCAAGAAAAGCGAGGGATGCTGAAGTTTTGGAATATGCACCTCGTGGTCTTGAGTTTTTGCCTGACCATTTTAGGGACCTATCTTACTCGCTCCGGAGTTGTTCAAAGCGTTCACAGCTTTGCGCGGTCGGATATTGGCTACTACTTTCTCGGATTTCTGCTGATCACTCTGATCGTCAGCTGGGCTCTGATTGCCTATCGGAGCAAAGAGCTCAAATCTTCCAACATCTTTGAATCATTTTTATCGAAGGAGTTTGCTTTCGTTGTGAACAACATCTTGTTGGTGGGCTCTGCCTTTTTCATTCTCTACGCCACGCTCTTTCCAACATTTTCGGAATTAGTCACGGGCAAACGAATTGTGATTGGCCCGCCGTTTTTTAATCAACACTTAGCGTACTTGGGAGTGGCCCTACTCATTTTGACCGGAATCGGCCCCATGATTGGCTGGAAAAAGGCGAGCAAAGAAAATCTTCAGCGCTCGTTTATCTGGCCGACGATTGTGGGAGTGATTTGCTCAGGCGCTCTAGCGCTTCTTCAAATGTACGATTGGTACGTTCTTGCTACCGGCTTTGGTGTTGGATTTGTTGTCACAACCCTGATCATGGAATTTTATGCCGGAGCACGTGCTCGGCAGATTCAATTCGATGAGAGTCTCTGGACCGCTATGGGTCGGGCAATTTTGAAGAACAACCGAAAGTATGGCGGCTATATTGTCCACTTGGGCCTGGTTCTCATTTTCGCGGGAATCGCGGGAGCGGTTTACAAGAAGATCTATGAGTTCGACATGAAGCCTGGAGACGTTCAGTATATCGAGGAGTACACGATTCGATTTAAAGGAATCGATCAGCAAGATCGCACCAACCAGATCGAAACTTATGGAATTGTGGACTTGTTCATCGGCGATCGCTTTGTCAAAGAAATGCGACCTGCCCGCTATTTCTATAAAGCTCAAGAACAGCCCTCAACCGAGGTCGATATTTACTCTCGAATCAAAGAAGATGTGTATTTCATATTGGGATCCATCGATCCGCAAACCCAAGTCAGCAAAATTCACGTCACCCTGAATCCTCTGATTTCTCTCTTATGGATGGGAGGCTTTGTTCTCATTCTGGGGGCCATGATCAGTATGATGCCCGCCTTCTCGTTGAGGCGAAGGACCTAATATGCTTTTGGCCTGGTGGAGTGTTTGTGCCTTGATTGCCGCTGGTGTGGGCCTCTATGCGTTCTGGCCGGTTTTGGTAAAAAGCAAAACAACTCGCATGGCCTCGAATGATTTTCAAATTTATCAGCGCCTCATTCAAGAACGAGAACGCTTGATGTCAAATCTCATGGATCTTGAAAACGACTACTCCATTCAAAAGA
>JBEIHI010000192.1:0-3405 GCA_040381435.1 Bacteriovoracaceae bacterium
ATTCTAATCTCATCAATGAATGTTCCGTTGGTCGAAGAGAGATCAGTCAGCGTGAATTGCTGACCGTCGGCGTCGATGCGCGCATGAAACTTGGAGACTCGATTGGAAGCGCAAACAAAATCATTGGATTCGTGAGTTCCCAAAGTGAATGATCGATCCTCCACTCGTTTGATGTGAGTCTCGCCATTGGGCAGGGTGGCCTTGACGAGGGCAGTCCCTACAATCACCTTCGAGTTCTCGACCGACAACAGCTGAGTTGGTTGTTGGCTTGTCAGAATCGTTCGCTCGGTTGTTTTTTTGTTTGCTTCAGCGGGTTCAATCTTAAGCCGGTAGAGCTTGCCGAGTCGCAATCGTTTGGAGCCTTGGAGCTTGAAGCGATCGCGAGGGCCTTCTTCGCCTTCTAGTTGAATCCCGTTTCGTGAGCAGTCTTCCAAGAGCCATGAATCGTCCTTGAATCTTAAGACACAGTGTAGATTTGAAATGAGCGGGTCATGCAAAGCGATATCGCAGTCAGAGCCTCGACCAATTCGAACCATGGTTTTGTCGAGTTGAAATGAAGCCACCGGAATGTTTTGGCGTTCAACGGATATACTGAGTGCTTTGGTCATGAAATCATCCTTTCCTTGAGGGTCTTGGCGCAGCCAATTGGTACTGCGCTAAACGCCAGCCGTATAAAGGAGGAATCAGTTTCGGAGCAATTAAACTAGGGGGCTTTCGTGAGGTCGGAAACCCGGGAGATCTTCCGAGTGCAAAAGCCTTCAGAATCAGCGTTAGGGCATGGAGCTGAGGCGATGGCCATACCAAGAGGCGCCGACATAATGGCGTCAGAGCGCTTGATCTGCCATTTCAAAGTGAGATTCGCCGAGGATTGATTGATGCTTTCCGCAAGATCAATGCTGCCTTCAGCCTTTCCAGAAATATGGTCAGACAAAAACGCAGCCTCAGAAATCGTCAGCTTGCCCCCGGATAAGTTGGCCTTGATGAGCGATTTAGAGAAATCCAATCCCTGCACAAGTCCAATCATCTTGAGATTCGACTGAGGGGGAAGTTTGAAGCTCTTGATTTCGACTTGGAGTGAGCCTGGGCGAATTCGATAATCAGTCAGAGGAATTTCCGCAGATCCCGTTAGAGATCCCGCAAACTGTAAATCGCGAACCATTGGATTGGCCTTCGTGATCATATTCGAAATGAGCGACGATAAGCTCTCGAGAGGAACTTGATTCATGCGGGCAGTGAGTTGCGATGGTGGAGAGCCTAATCCTGCATTCGATTTGATTTCAAGTGTACCTGAGCCGATCGAGCCCTTCAAACTTTGATACTTAGGCAAGGTGATCAGCGTGACATCATTGAGCTCCAGGAAACTCTGCCCTCGAAGATCTATGCACTGAAGTCGACTCCATTGAACGCCAAGAGGAAAATGAAAGTTAAAGCCCTGCAAGTCACATGAGATCGAAGCTCCCGCAAATCCTTGGATCGCTCGCTGCATCTCTTTGACAACGAGGGGCTTGAGTCGAGGGAACGGAAAGGTCAGAAACAGAAAAATCACAAACAAAAAAAGTCCGGCCAACGTCAGTTTGATCCCATCCATCCATCTGATTCTCATGATCAAAGCTCCTGCTTGATTGCAAAGACTGCAACGACATCCAATTTGGTGATATCCGCGAACTGCGGCTTGATTTCTAGGTCTACCAGGCGAACACCGATCGGCTCTTCGACAGAGCGCAAGAAGCGCATCGCTGATGCCAGTGTGGTATTCTTCCCAAGGCGAACCTCAACCCAGTCTTCATCGCTATCTCCTCTGGGCTTAGCTGGAGAGATCTTCTCCAGACTGACATTGAAGTCTCTCGCCTGTGTTTCGATGAATTGATTGATTTGAAATGGCTCCGTTCGCTTGCGGCGAAGTGATTCGTATCGGCTGAGATCAGCTCGTTGATTGGCTAGCTCTGAAGAAAGCTTTTGAATCTCAGCAATGTTTTGAAAGTCAGACTCAGCTCTCATCTCGTGGCGGCTAAAAAATGTGAATGCTTCTTTGATCAGCAAAATGCTCAGCAGAACGACAAAAAGGCTGGCGAGGACAGAGAGAATGAGCCGCTCGCGAGGGGCAAGTGAGGACCATTGAGTTCGAACCTTTTCTTGTAGCTCATCCCAGGGTTCAGCGATTTTTTCTTTCCAAAACAACTTGAGGCTCATAACAACTCCCTCTTCACTTCGAAGCTGAAAACCTGGCAATTGGCTTTGTCCTTGCACGGAGAAACCGCACCCATTTTTAGGTCTGGGTAGAGGGACTTGATCGCGTCAGCAATTTTTGACGCTGAGAGAGAGGAGTCCGTCTCAGCTGTTACGGTGATCGATTGGTCCGTGACTTTGAACGTTTTCACATCAATTTTGGTGGAGAGAGGTATCTTGTCCGAAATTTGAGTCAGAACGACGAGCGGGCTTAAATCGTCCTCTGCGAGTTGGTCGATTTTGTTTCGATTCTTCGCTCGCTCGGTTTTGAGCTTGGTCATGATCTGCTCTGTACCCTCGGTCGGGCTAATCGACATTCCTGATCGACTGAGGACTTCAGCGAGCTTCTCGACCGTGACCTTGCTGTCCTTTTGTTGAATAGCAAATTGAAAAATCGAATAGATCAGAGGAATCAAAATCAAAACGGCAACTTTTCGAAGTAGTGAGAACGAGCTTGATTTGATCTTCTGAAGATTTTGTTGAAACTGAAAGCCCGATTCCGAAAACGAAGGAACTCTGGCTCTTTGGTTTCGCAATTGAGTCATGGCGATGGCAAGACATGAGATCGCCTTTTCGGGATCCTCCAGTTTAAGAAGCCCGGTGACATGTTTCCCTTCAAGAGCTTGGAGAGGGAATGATCGGACTTGCATTTGAATCTCTCCGGAAAGGCTTTCCGAGAGAAACTCATTAAACTGTGGAGCGCGATTGACCCCTCCCAAAGTAAAAGTCGGAAGGACCGATGGAATCTTAATGCCCGAATGAGCCCAGCTCTTGAGGGTTTGCTTGATCTCGGATCCTAGTGGAAGCATGGCTTTTCGAATGGAGGCCACTACGGCTTGATCCTGAGAAGGATCAAGCTGCCAGAAGCGAGCCTCCGCCTGGAGTTGTTCGAGCTGATGATCTTCGGCAATTGTTTGAATGATCGAACGTCCACCCCACCACAAAGTGCGAAGTCCCAAAATCATTCCATTTTTTTGAAGCAAAACGAGTTTTGATTTGGAGTGGCCAACTTCAAGAAGTGCCACTACCGGATCAGCAGGCATGGCTGAGCGAAGCGTTGAAAGAGCGAGGATCTCCGATGTGATGGACGGAACGGAGACTTGAAACTTTCTAAGCTCAGTTTCAAAGCCCTTCACCAGATCTCGTTTGTAGCAGTAAGCAAGAACGAGCCCTTCTTTG
>JBEIHI010000193.1:0-3344 GCA_040381435.1 Bacteriovoracaceae bacterium
CGTCGCTGAATTGTCCCTTCAGTGGGTACTGTGAACGAAGCCATTGCCATGTTTCCGTCTGCTCTAAAATTTCCTCGTCAGTCGATACTTCTGAGGAGTTGAGAACGAGAATGAGTAAAGGATGAAGACCCTTTGAGGCGCGAGCAAAGCTTTGAAGAAGGTGTGGAAGAGCGGCACGTTCAGATCGAACGGGAACGACACAGAGGTGAGAATACTTGAGATCTTCAAATGGAGCCGACCAGCGCGCGATGCCCTCAAAGTCTGAGTATCGTTCAAAATACTTGAGCTGGTTTCTTTGCATGGCAACTCCAGGCAGTCCTTAGTGAACAGTTGCGCGAAGAGGGGTAGCTGAAATGATTTCGGACTCTCGAATGAGCAGCTCCTGCAGCCGCGCACGAACGATTTCTGTAGGATAGTAGAGAAGTGCCATTCGCTCAAAGAGATCAAAGTGGCGCTCTTCTGATTGAGCGAGAGAGGTGTAAAAATCTTTCATGTCTTGATCGGGATGTTTTTGGCCCATCATTAGAAATCGCTCATGTCCCCTCATTTCCACAATTCCAATCACAAGAAGGCGATCGAGGAGTTCATGCTCGCGGCCATTTCTAATGAGCTTGAGCATTTCATTCACATAGGGTGTCTTCTCATCGGGTCGAAGGCTGAGTCCACGCTTTCGCATCAGACGCCATACCTGATGAAAGTGCATCAGCTCTTCACGGGAATGCTGAATCATCGCTTCGACAAGTTCATGTTTATCAGGATATCGAACAGCGAACATGAGCGCTGTGGCGGAGGCTTTCCGCTCACAGGCTGCATGATCACTTAAAAAAGAATCAAAATCAGATAGGCAAAGATCGACCCACTCTGTGGGTGTTGCCGAAATCAAATGCATTAGATCTTAACGTCGTATCCAGCGTCTTTAATCGCTGAGGCGATTTCTTTCTCGCCAATTTTGGCACTGTTTTTGACCATGATCACCGTGCGGCCAGTCTCGTGGTTGACGCTGACACCGGTCACTCCATCTAATCCCATCAGGGCAGCTTCGACTTTTTCAGCGCAGGATCCACAAGTCATTCCGGTGACGTTCAGCGCAAAGGTTTTGGTTTGCGGTGCCGCGGATTCCTTGGTTGTGGGGGCTGTGGTTGGGTTGGTGCCTTTAGCGGCAAACACAAATGTAGGTGCTGTTAAAATGACAAACAGTGAAACAATCGACTTCATAGAAAACTCCTTTGAACAATACTTTAGACCCCCGTCCTTGAGCTGGGAAAGTTCAAAATCGCAGGAGATCTCACTTTCTCTGAAGTTTCTTTGCGAAAAAGTCGACCGTATGTCCAATCTCAAGGGCCTGAGAGGACCGGGAGGCGGAGCCGTGGCCCTCATCAGACATGAGAATGAGGGAGACGTCGACCGCCCGGTCCTTGAGCTTTTGGTAAATCTGGACGGCTTCACCCGCGGGGACCCTGGGATCCGAAACTCCATGAATGATCAGAAGAGGATTCTTGGCGCGATCCACATAAGTTACAGGCGAGAGCTTCAAGAGAGCCTCGCGATCCTTTTCGGGATCGCCATACTCTGAGATCCTGAGGTGTCTACGATAGGGGGCCGTGTTCTCAAGGAAGCTCACCAGATTGCTCATCCCAACAAGTGCCACTCCCGCATCAAAGCTGTCTGCGAACTGGGTCATGCCGAGGAGCGTAGAATAGCCCCCGTAGGAATATCCCATGATGCCAACTTTGGGAGCTTGATCGCCTGATTTCCAATTGGCCTTGATCCAGACAGAGGCATCTTCAATGTCCGTGATAACATTCAATCGTTTGGCTCCATCGTCCGCTGAAATCCAGTCTTTGCCGTAACCAGAACTTCCTCGAACATTGGGCTCAACAAAAACAAATCCCGCATCGACAAAGATCTGCGAGAAGGCCGAAAAACCTGGCCGGCTCTGAGCCTCGGGTCCCCCATGAAAGTGAATGATCACAGGGCAGGGATCTGCGCAAACGACTGGTTTTCGAACGAGCATAGGAATCTTTGTCCCGTCGCGAGCGGTATAGTATTCGATCGATGCTTCAGAGAAGCCTTGCGTGTCGATCTCAGGCGCTTGAGGGGAGATTCGCGGAGCAAAAGTCTTGCTGTCGAAATCGTACAGATAGACAGAAGCAGGTCCACCATCGACTTCAACTGTCATCGTGAGGAAGCGACCATTGAAGGAAAAGTTTCCAATGCTCAATTGGTCAGCTTCGATCTTTGGCAGAGGAAGCGGACTCAAGGAGCGGGCATCCAAAAAGTGAGGGCGATTCCATCCATTTTCATTGATAGAATAGGTGAGGCGTTTTCGCTGATCGTCTATGGAATAGCTCTCACCATCGAAGTTTACTTCTTCAGAGATGGGATTGAAGCTTCCATTCTTGAGTGAGTAGAGGCGCTTGAAATTACTCAGCATATTGGTGAGAACGAAAAACTCACCCGTATTGGGGCCGTAGCTAACAATGATATCTTCCGACTTTCCTTGGCCCAAAACTGGGATCAGATTTTTTGTGTTCAAATTGAACTCAAAAAACTCCCGGCTCAAAGCTCCCGTCAATTTGGCGAGCAGGAGTCGCTCGTTGCCCTTCATGTCGGCAATCACCCACGTTCCTGGCTCGTCAAAGATCTTTTCGATCTGTCCCGTTGGGATATGAAAGCGGTAGAGAGTTCTATCTTTAGGATTCTTACTGTTTGCTGAGAAATAAACAAACTGAGAGTCCTCGCTTGCACCCTGAAAGGATGCTTGCACTTTTGGCTCATGGAAAATCTTTTTGAGTTTTCCGCCTGCGGACGACAAGAGGTAGAGTCCTGGATTTTCCTCTCCCTTCTGATCTCTTGAAATCACAAGGAATTCATCGTTGGGAAGAAGGCCTGTCAGATAAGCTGGATTCTCACCGCCTGTAAGTTGTTCGGGAAATCCCTGCTTCTTGGAAGTCTTCCACACTTGATACTTGCCGGTGACGTTCCAGGTGAAATAGATGCTTTCGCCGTCATTGCTCGGAATTCCACGAGCGGGTTCTCGAATGTCGAGCATTCTCTGGATCTGCTTTGAGATCTCATCGCCGAGGGCCGGAGGTGCAAAGGCCTTGATTGTTTCCGCTGAGAGACTTTCAGAGCCTAATCCTGAATAGGAGGTCTGCTGAGAATCAGAATTTTTGATAGCTTGAAGACAACCCGTCAGAAAAAAACTAAGAATCAGAAGCTTACTCATGAGAATCATCTTATTCATGAGGATTATCTTAGCCGAAGAAGAAGCTTTGTTTTTATGAAATTCAGTTGGTGGAAAGCTTTTGATTGCCACTAGTCACCACGATGTGGGCGCCCGC
>JBEIHI010000194.1:0-3331 GCA_040381435.1 Bacteriovoracaceae bacterium
AGTAGAAGCTATTCTTATCGAACGCCAATGTGCTTTGAGATTTTCTCGAGCACTCGGAACTTACCTCGGCCATCGATCATCTTTTGTGCTGAAACGCCTCGGTTCTCAAGCTCCTGATCGCGCTCCATCCAGTAATGAATCTTCTCCACAAGGATCTCAGGTGTGACCAGCTCCGCTGGTCCGAGATACTCGCCCACTCCTCGATCTGCCCACGCCGTAGCGATGCGAGTTTGATTCGATGCTAACGAAGTCATGAGCATGGGAACGCCAAGATAGGCCAGCTCATAGGTTGTGCTGCCACCACCACAAAGCGCTAGATCCGCCCGAGCCATAAGCTGTGGAAAGAACGAAGGATCTTCATAGAGATGAATGCGAGGATGATTTCCAATCAGCCGGCGAGCCCTTTCAACATGCGGCCATCCCGATCCGACAACGACATGGGTTTCATACTTCGCTGGCGATAACTTCGCCGCCTCAATCGCCTTGAGCGCATGACCCCAGCGATCCCCACCGCCCAAAGTGACGACAAACTGAAACATCTCCGCCATTCTTTCTGTGGGATGTTGACGCAATGTGTGAATCTCATCGCGGATCATTACATACTGCGGACCAACCAGTTGCTGACATTCATTCGATGCTGAAAATGAAATCTTCTCGGCGTCGAGGTTTTGATTGATCAGAAAATCGCAAACATAATGTCTACTTTGACCATCGTCAAAGGCCACGAGACAAACTCGAGGGTCTTTCTTGAGCTCTTCAAAAAACTCACTCTTCCAATCGTAATTATCGATGCAAACAATAACGTTCTTCTTGCTCATCAGATCAAAGAGCGCGTGCACGGAAGCCAGCTCAGATTCAAGGCTAGCGTCGTCTGCAATTTTGTGATGAACGGCATGAATCTCTGTCAGTTTCTTCTCTAAACTCTTTGGCAGAGCTCGTGTGATGAAATAGATTTTGAAGCGACCCGTCTGTTGAGCAACTTCTGCTAAAGCATACAAGCGACGAAAATGACCCCAGCCCACTTCACTCGATGCATCACAACGAAAGATAAATGGAATTGTTTGCACAGCCAAAGTCTATCAACCTCAAGACATTGACTCCTAACATCAATTGATGTTTTCAGTGCGTCATTCATCATCTTAAGGCACTTAACGCAGCATGTAATGGGGTCTTTGGTGCTACTATTAAGTATGATCGATTGGAGCACTAAAAAGATCCTCATCACTGGGGGAACTGGTTCCTTTGGCAAAGCTTTCGTCCGCTATGCCTTAGAGCATCTCAAACCTGCCGTCATTCGTATCTTCAGCCGAGACGAGCTCAAGCAATATGAAATGCGAAAAGAATTTGATCATCCAAGTCTTCGATACTTTATCGGGGACGTGCGAGATCGTGAAAGAGTCGAGCGAGCGCTTCGAGGCGTTGACATCGTCATTCACGCTGCCGCCATGAAGAGAGTGGAAGCTTGTGAATACAACCCCTTTGAGGCCATTCAAACCAATATCATCGGCACACAAAACATCATCAACCAAGCCATTGATTGCGGCGCCGAGAAGGTTGTTGCACTCTCGACCGATAAGGCCGTGAACCCGGTCAATCTCTACGGTGCCACCAAGCTGTGCCAGGAAAAGATTGTCGTCCAAGGAAATGCTTATGTGGGGCCGAAGCGCACTCGCCTCGCCTGCGTTCGCTATGGAAACGTTGTAGGATCTCGGGGTTCCGTGATTCCGATTTTCAAAGAGCAGATGGAATCAGGTAAGTTCACAATCACCGATGAGCGAATGACTCGATTTTGGATCACGCTGGCTCAAGCCGTTCGCTTTGTTCGAAGCTCTGCCGAAATGATGATGGGTGGCGAGATTTTTGTTCCCAAGATCCCCAGCATGAAGGTCGTTGATCTTGCGAAAGCCATGAACCCTGAGGCCAAACTAGACTTTGTTGGGATTCGACCTGGTGAAAAACTTCATGAGGTCATGATTACCCCTGATGAAGCTCGACATGCTGTTGAGCTTTCGGATCGATTCGTCGTAGAGCCTGAGATGCCCTGGTGGTCCAAAGATGCCCATCAAGGCAAAGCACTGCCCGATGGCTTTCAATACATTTCGCATACCAACGATCATTGGCTTTCACCAAATGATCTCCGAGATCTGATGAAACGCGAGGGTTTATGAACGAGTTTTTTGAACAAAACATCGAGAAATTATTTGCGCGGCAACCTGAGATAAAGGATCGGCTTGGAAAGGAACTCGAAGCGTTTCGAGCACATCCTCAGGGTGATCCTCAGAAAGAAATCTACCGAGTGATTGATGGGCCGAACGGCCTCAAGAATCTCCTCTACTCGCGAGCTAATCCTCAGTATCAAGCGCTCTATCATAAGCCCGATGGAATCTCGGAAACACATCGAATCATGCGTGAAGTCGACCTCAAAAATCCTCAGATGGTCTTCTTTTTTGGCTGCGGGCTTGGCTTCATGATTGAGGAGTTTCTGAGCAACCGCCCCAAGCTTAACAAGGCCGTTGTGATCGTGGAGAAAAATCCCATGATTTTCTTTCACATGCTTTCCATCAAGGATTGGACTCATGTTCTTGAAGCCAGTGACGTCCTTTGGGTTGTTGGCTTTAGCGAGAGTGAGATTGCGGCACAACTTGTGATCAGCTTTGAGGTCTTTTCGACCGTCAACCGATCGGTAAAGATTTTGGCACTCCCCTCAGCTCTTGAATCTGAAGCCGAGTACTACTCTTCTGCGGCCCAGAGCATGATGAACGCGAGAGATCAGAGCACAATCTGGACGGGCAACTCCGTCGAGGATTCGTTTCAAGGCCTCAAGAACATTTGCGACAATCTCGAATTTGCTCTTCAAAATCCTGGAATCGCGGCGCTCAAAGAAAGGTTTAAAGGCAAAACATGTATTTCTGTTGCAGCGGGACCCTCGGTGAACGGAGCCTGGGATATTTTGCGACAGGTTCAAGGAAAGATTCCCATCATTGCTTGCGACACCATGCTGAAGCCCATGAACGCTCAGGGTGTGAAAGCGGACATCATCACAGCTCTTGAGCGTGATCCTATTGTTGCTGATCTCTTCCGGGGACACCCCGTTCCTGAACGCTCCACCTTAATCGGGCCCGCCCTGCTCTTGCCTGATGCCTGGAATGCATTTCAAGGCCGAAAGATCGCCTACTGCCCGACAGTGGCGTATGCCATTAATCTCGGCATCAACTTTCTCTACCCCTTTGCACCCGGCTCCTCTGCCGGAAACGTGAACCTTGCTCTGGCTCAACTGATGGGCTTTTCCAACATCATCATGATTGGCCACAACTTGGCTTATGGATTGGGA
>JBEIHI010000195.1:0-3168 GCA_040381435.1 Bacteriovoracaceae bacterium
TATTTTCTGCGAGTGAATCGGATAACAATCTCATCGAAGTGTGGATCAGTTTTCGCAAGTTTGAGCAGCTCGGAGTCTTGTTGAATCAATTCGAGGAGGCTTTCGTCTTGAGCCAGGATCGCCTCCAGCTTGGGATCGAGATCAATCAGATGGCGAATGTCCCCTTCCAAAACCTCATCTTGCGTTTGCCGAGAACTAAATGCACCTCGAACGCCTGCTTCAACTTTATCGACTAGCCAGCGAAGGCCTAGACGAGCTGCCCACTTCTGGTTAAAGCCATGCAGACGGTCCAACCTCTCCACCCAAGGATCCCAGCTCATTTTCTTGGGATCCACAGAGCTTTGAGAAAATGTCAGCTTATTCCAGTACCACTGAGGGTTGATCGGGATCCCATAATAGTAAAGCGCGCCGATAGCACCCATGAGTAACTGAAAAAAATGACCCTCGTTCAGAGTCATCAAGGTCTGGCCGAATACTTTAACGGGGAACCAGCCTTCCGCAACTGTTGCGTAAATGAATGCTGGGGTCGTCAACAAAGTCGTGATGAAGGCAAGGCGATTTCGCGTTCTCCGACCATCAGCCGCCTGACCACGCTCCTCCATGGATCGCTCCCAACGATAGAGGCTCTGCCCAAGGAAGTACCTCCAGCCCACCTGAAAAACCACACCTGGCCACTTGGCCAAGGCAAAAGTCTTCCACCCTGCAACCGTTGCAATCTCGTAGAACTTTTCCAGAGTCGGCTGTGCCGCCCAATAGAGATCCGCGGAAAAGAAGCCTGAAAGTGCAAGATTCTTTCCCAAACGCTCGGTCTCGGAACGCGATCGATTGAACCAATTTGCCAGCCACTTCTCGTAAACTCCAGTGGCCGCGGAGTTCGCTGTATTCACCATTCCGGCACTCAGGGCAATCGACCACGGCTTTACGAAAAACAAGAAAGCCTGCTGGGAACCGTTGCTAATCAGAAGTTTATAGCCCGCTGTTTTGATCTCCCCCTTTGTTGGCCTTTGATAATCAAACTGGGGCAAGGGAAGCTCATAAACGACATTCTGAGCCGCCAAATCCACCGTTGCAGCCATCTTCTTTCCGGTTCGCTTCAGCCAGTTCCACCAGCCCCCAACGCTCTGTCGTTCAGACACATCCTTGAGACGAGATTGAGGGCGGCCCATCGTTCGAACGGGAACACTCTCATCAGGCAGCTGTTCTTTAAGAATACGCTGAGTCTCCTCCAAAACTTGAGCGCGCTCAGCTCCCCACAGCGGCATTCCCACAATGAACAACTGGGGGCGCTCGATGACCGGACGAACCGATCCCTCCTCTAAACCCTTTCGCAAAACAGCAGGATCAGTGATCACCTTGCCGTTATTTTTATCCACATAAACAAGACGAGGAGCGAAATCAGGTTTCGTCGAAAGATAGGCTTCAATGGATTCAATGGTTGCGTCTGCCACGCGAACGCCAGTGGAAGAATCACGCAGAGTTGAAAGATAGAGACCACATGGAGTCTTCGAAGCAAAAGGAGATCGAATCACCTTCGCATCTGGATTCGCAAAGAGAGAGCTCGAACAGACGAGACTTAGCCATAAAGCAATCAGCTGAAAAAACCTGAAAGGAATAACCCCTCCCCCCGTTCACTCGACGAATCAAAAAACCTGGCCACACCATGTCGGATGACTCGATTGAAGAGCAATCATTTTCGTGCCGCGCTGAAAAAATTAATGAAACCTAAACTCCGAGTCTCAAAATCGCTTAGAAAGCGGAGAATCGATCAGAAGAAGTCTTGACGATGATTGAAACAAAAATCATTCTTCTTCTCCCCATTGAGGATCTTTGATTTTTTGTTTCATCAAATATCGACCGGCTGTATCGACGAGAAACTTTCCCGAGAGGAATGCTCGACCCAACAAAACAGGGAATCTCATTTTTTCGCGATTCGTGACACTGAGGACAATTCGATGAGGGACGCCCCCCAAAAGAACGCTTGTCTCAATGAAGGGACGCTCTTCGATTTTTCCGCCGGAATTTTTGACACTTCGATAATCCACGACAGGTGCCGTCACCCAAACAAAGCGAGGATTCGCTTTTGTTCCTACTTTCAATTTGATTCGCATCTCTTCGTTTAGTGGGCGATCTTTCGAGGCAGGCAACTGTTTGATTTCGTACTCTTCGGCATGAATCGCGGAGGAGCGAGCTCCACTATCAACTTTCGCTCGCATTCGAATGTCGCCCCAATCCGGGAAAAAGACATACTCTTGCCAGCCGACGATGGGTCTCATCAACCTCTCCACTCCACAATGAGTATAAAGAATTAGAGAAACAAAAGCCAGAAACCAAAAGCAAAGAGGAACAAAGAAAGTGCGAGATAAATCGAGGGACGCTTGCGAGTCACAATACTTTCTAGCAGCGCCGCAAACAGAGGTGAGGTCCCCGCAATCGCCGTGACAGTGGCGAGAGTCCCAACCCTCACCGCAGAGAGATAAAGACTCAAAGATATCACCGTGCCCAAAAATGCTGCCCCCAAAACAATCCATCGAGACCTCGTTGGCATTGATCGAAGATGAGGAACAACTTTCAAAGGAAAGAAGAAGCTCATCAAAGCAAATCCCACCACAGCCCCCAGACAGCGATAGAAGTTACCCTCAAAAACACTCACGCTCGTATCTGAATCAAACGCAAATCGAGTCAGAAGAATTCCAACCGCATCGAGCAAGACTCCAGCCAAAGCGTAAAAGGGACCTTGCCACTCCCATCGACGCTCCTTCTTGAATTTTTCGTAGGTGGTGACAATCACACACGCAATCATCACAAAGACCGCCGCGAACTTGCTTGAATCAAGCGTCTGAGAAAATGCAACAAATGCAAACAGAGCGAGAATGAGAGGCTGAAAGCTGAAGATAATCAGGGTTCGCGCAGTTCCAATCGTTGCAAAAGCGCGCATCAAGAAGAAATCGCCCACGTTGAGTCCCAAAAATCCGCTGATCACAAAAGCCCAGAAGCTTTTGGCAATGGGCAGAGATTCGTATTCGCCTGAGATCACAAAAACGAGTGCAAAGCTGAGAAACGCGACGATGGCCTTAAAGGCATTCATCCAGAGTGGAGAGATTTTACGAGCGTAATGAGCAAAGCCCACACTCGCTAAGGCAAAACAAAGGGTCGCACCAAACGCAAAAA
>JBEIHI010000196.1:0-3133 GCA_040381435.1 Bacteriovoracaceae bacterium
CAACTTGAGCGCCCCGTGCTCAGTGAATTCATTCGGTGCATGAAAGCCGATCAGCCACCCATTGTGCTCCACACGGAGCAAGATCTGCTGCGCTATTGCTACGGAGCTGCAGGAACTGTTGGCTTGATGCTGACAAGAATCTTTGAGGTCAAGGATCCAAGGGCTTACTCCTTTGCTATTGATCTGGGGGTCGCCATGCAGTTGACCAATGTCGTTCGCGATATTTTTGAAGACTATGCCCACAATAAGATTTATTTGCCTGAGCTCAAAGATCGAGCACCCTCGATGATGAGTGATGGGGATGTCTTGCGATTAAAGACCAAGTATATTGAGCTCGCAGAGGATTTTTACCGAAGCTCGGCCCAAGGGCTTGTGTACTTGCCACTTCGAATACGGCTTGCTGTCGGACTGGCTTCTAAGCTCTATCGACAAATCGGAATACGATCACTCGAGAGTCGATTTTTGAGATCGCGTGCGTTTACCTCTCGGTTTGAGAAGTTTCGGATCGCATCAGGATTTGTTCTTCGATTTGGTTTGATCGAGTGCTGGAGACAGACCAAAAGGCCGCATCGTTCTGAACTTCATCGAAGCTTACAGGGGTTGCCGTATGTCGACTCCCGATTATGATTTTTGTTTTTTGGGATGTGGTGCTTCCACGGTGCTTCATCTTTTGACTCATCAGAAGTTCTTTGCAGACAAACGAGTCCTGATTTTGGAGAGTGCGCCTGGTTACGAACTTTCAAGGACTTTTTGTTCCTTTAGTGACCTCAAACTTCAGGTCCCTGGGGAAATGGCATTCCAGTCATTTAGAGCCTCGGGGATAGGCTTTGATCGTCAGTTTGAATCTGCGAAAGCGTATCGATGTGTTGAGGCGAGAGGTCTCTTTGCTGAGTTTGACAAGCTCCTGAGGCATTCTCCCCAAATGGAGCTTCGGTTCGGCCAGAGGATTGAGCGTCTCGAACAGAGGGGGGAGATGTTTTGGGTTTCGGGAAAGAGCGCTCAGTTTGTGTTTGATTCGCGCCCCCCAAAGCTGAGCCAGCGTCTGTGGCGACAACATTTTGTGGGATGGGAGATCGAATTTGAAAATGCCCAACCGCTCTCAGCTCCTGTCATTATGGACATTGATTCTCGTTTCCAAGAGGGGCTTAAGTTTTTTTATCTCATCCCCAAAACGGATCGAAGGCTTTTGGTGGAGCTGACCTACTTCAGCGAACAGATTTTTGATGAAGCGCACTACGATGCTGAGATTGAAAAGTACATTCAATCCCGAGGATGGAAGGGCTATACGATTGTCGGCAAGGAACGCGGAGTAATCCCGTTAGTGTCCATTGTTCCACCTGCAAACTTACCGGCTCATTATCGTCCGCTGGGAGTGCGAGCGGGCAATCTGAGAGCAAGCACGGGCTATTCGGTTTGGAGAAGCCTCGCTCAATCCCGTGGTTCAGGGCCTTTGTTGGTATCAACGTTTGATCTGCGATGGCGGCTTGTTCAGGCGATGGATCGAGTTTTTCTGAAGGTTCTTCAGTTAAATCCGCACAGAGCTGGTGAATTGTTCTCACGCTTTTTTCAAGGTTTAGAGGGGGAAGTCATTGCCTCATTTATGTCGGAGCGGCCCCAGTGGCGGGCACTTCTTCGAGTGATCTTTGTGATGCCCAAGTGGGTGTTTGTGAAAGCTCTGTTTTGTAAGACACCATTTACGAATAAACAAAGCTGGAGGTTCGGGTGATAAAGGCTTCACTCTTTCGATTCAAATATGAATGGGCTGTCCTGTTGTTTTTGCTTTTGTCTCAGGTGGCTTATCGTGTTTTAGAGTCGGGGCAGTGGTTGTTTCAGAGCATGTTTTTTGTGATGCTTCTCTTGGTGGGCTTGCCACATGGGGCGGCGGATATCTTGATTCTCAAGAGCCGCTCGAGTGGCTGGAGAGGATTTCTTGGGCTTTGTCTTTTGTATCTTGCGCTTTCTTTTGGAATGTTTGGGCTTTGGTGGATATTGCCCTCTTTGTTTTGGTTTTCGGCTTTCGCATTGGCCATCTGGCATTTTTTAAAGATCGAATGGTCTCTGAGGAGGACTTCTCTCTTTGCGCCTGATCTCGCTTTGATTTCGATTGTGGGAATTCCCTTGATTCATCAAGCAAGTTTCTTGGAAATCTCCGAGCCGTTACGGGCTCAGCGCTTTGCGCAGATTTTGTTTGGAATGGAGGCGTGGATTGTGGGGATTTGCGTTGGCGTCTTTGTGTGGAGAGTTTTGTTTTTCCCCAATCGACTCAGGCATTTGATTCTCGTGACTTTGTTTTTGACCGTGCTTTTCTCCTTACCGCTCTGGTATGGATTTGCCTGTTTTTTCATTCTTCTTCATTCAGCTCGCCATTTGGAGCTGAGCTTTGAGCGCTTGCCTGATCTCAATTCCAAAATCTATTGGCGCATCTTGGTCCCGATGTCAGCGGCCTGCTTACTGCCCGTGATAGTCTTTGTGAAAGATTTCAATCAGCTCATTCCCTTTGCAGCGCTCATGCTGCTTTGTTTGACCTTGCCGCATATGATCGTTGAGTCGGCGCTCACACCCACATCGACACCTGCTCGCAGCCTTCATACGCCTTTGAAGTAGACCATCTGAGTACGAGCCTGCTGCCGTCACCGCTGAGCACGCCACAAGAGAGGCTGACGGACTCTGCAGTCATGGTGTGCCTCCTGAGGCCAGCGAGGGTTTTGCGCACAACCGGTTCACCGAAGTGCCTCAGAGCCTCATCGGTGCCGCTCGCAGACTCGCACCCCCGGAGGGCAGGCTTCAAAGGCAGATGAAGATGCCGTGATATGGTGCCAGACAGTGCAGGAATGAGACCTGACCCCAAATGTTAGTTATCGTCGATTTGGAGAATGGCCAAGAAGGCTTCTTGCGGGACGTCGACAGAGCCGATGCTCTTCATCCGCTTTTTACCTTCTTTTTGTTTCTCAAGGAGCTTTCGCTTTCGACTCACGTCACCACCGTAGCACTTGGCCAAGACGTCCTTTCTAAGCGCTGAAAGAGTTTCCCGCGCAACAATCTTGGCTCCAATGGCGGCTTGAATGGCGATTTGGAACATCTGCTTTGGCAGCAGCTCTTTCATCTTTTTGGTGATCTCTCGACCGCGGTGATA
>JBEIHI010000197.1:0-3127 GCA_040381435.1 Bacteriovoracaceae bacterium
AAGAAATCAAGGCCATGGCCACAGGCGGTAAAGTTCCCACCGCAGATGGGCAAAACGAAGTCTACACAATCGTTGAGTACAACTTATTCCGACAGCAGATTGAAAATATGATCTCGAAAGGAAGCAAAGAAACTCGATGGATCAACTGCGCCGCAAAGGGCGCTGCCATTAAAGGTTCTGAGTTTATGCCTCTCGAGGAGGCGGTTAAACTTTGCCATACGGAAGACTTCGACGTCTATCCAGAGCTGATGCAAGTTTTTCGCCCGGCAAGCGTGGAGGACATCAAAACACGACATCAACAGAGCATCTCCCGCTTGCGAGATTCAATCAAAACGCTAGAGGAAGCGTCAGAGAATACACGAGATACTTTCAAAAAAATTCAGAAAGCTGTTGAGGATATCACAGCCGATGAAGCACAAGGAAAGAAATGGTCAGACGCTAAACTGAACAAAAAAATTGATGAGTTTCTTTCAATCAAAGTGAAATGGGTAAACGAAAAAAGGACCTTCTTTGCGGGGGCTATTGGCATCATGCATCCGGCTCACATCGCATTTGAGAGAGCCATCAATGAGATGCCGGGCAATTACGATAACAACTACGCCCTAAAACGAGATTTCATCAAAGAACACCTGAAGTACTTTGGAATGTGGAATATCTGGATTCCTCGAATTCTTAAGCACTATCAAGAGACAATGGCTCGGCTCGAGAAAAATCTGCCCGCTGATTTTCTCGAATCGCCGGCTCGCGAGTCTGACTCACATCTTGATATTGCAAACAAAAGATTGGGTTGATTCGTTCACAGAGGGTCGAGAGATCAATCGGTCGCAAGACCCATTTGTGCCGACGCAGGGCTAACAATTCCCACATATTCTTTCTCAACAACAATGGGAATACTCAGCTTCATTCCAGGATTCAGATCATTGAGCTTCGCCTTGGGATTATGCTGCTTGAGAAGCCAGGTCGGAACATCGAATTTCTGATGGCATAAGCTCCAAAGATTTTCGCCTCGCTGAACAGTGTACTCAATCGTCTTGATGACATCGTACTGACTGAAAAAGTCTTCCTGAATTTGCTGATGATAATCAACTCGCGCCAGCTCAAAATCACTTATGCCGATCTTCTCAAACTTCACAAGCAGTCTTTGACCAGGCTCAATCTGGGAAAGGGAATCCATGCCATTCCACTGACGAAGAGCGCCTGCATCGACCTTTAACCATTCAGCGACTTGAGCGGCCGTCTCGTTAAACTCAATCTCAATCCACCCCTTCCCTTCGGCTAAGTCTCTCACCGACAAGGGGTTCACAGTGGGCGCAACAGTTGCCACCGTCGGCTTCGTCGGGGCGGTCTTGGACTTAATCGCTGCAGAAGCTTTAATGGTTGATTCAAGTTTAGCCTTGGCAACAGGCTCGGCTCGACCAACTCTTTTATCTAAAGACGCCATGAGCGTTGAGCGCTTGGATCCAATGGGAACTCGAACGCTAACGCCAGAGGGAATGGGTCGCTTGTTTTGGAGAATCGGTGGACGAAATGCTGGGTTCAGACGCTTAAACTCCTCAATTGAGAAATCATAGCTCTTAGAGAAATCCGACAAAAAGATGGCTCGCTCGGTCTTAACAACTTCAAACTTCACCGCAGGCTTGATCGGAAGATTTCCATAGTACTTCTTGTATTGTGATGCGAGCTCCACGGCCGCCAGAAACTGAGCGTAAAAATTTCGGGATGCGAATCCAAAACTTGGACTTTCATAATTAAAAGCTATCTCTGCAATATCGGTGGTCCCGAGAGACTTCACGGCTCTCATCACCCCACCAGGGCCATGATTGTAGGCGGTCAATGCTAGAGGCCATTCACCCAGTCGTTTGACATCTCTGATCAAGTGTCGAGCTGCAGCTCGAGTCGCAATCCAAGGATCCAATCGCTCATCGATGGAGTACTCCACCTTCAATCCAAAATCCCGCGCGGTGGTGGGCATCAACTGCCATAATCCTGCCGCTGAGAACTTGGACATGGCAAACTCTTGAAAGGATGACTCCACATGAGGGAGATACTTGATGAATTCAGGAGCGCCTTCCTCTGCTAAAATCTTTTCGATGTAGGGCATGTAAGAACCTGATCTGATAATTCCTTCTTTGAATCGATCGGCCTGTCCCCTTTGAAATCGAATATTCTCCGTTGCTCGCATTAATCGCGCGCGAGAAACATTCTCAGGAAATCGAGCTAGAATGTGTCGTTCCTCTGAAGTCAGATTTTGGCCACCCTTTCGAAGGATATTAAAAATCGTTTCGCGAATCTGCCCCCTCAGCAGATCAACTCCGCCGAGATCTCCGTTGCGAGGAAGTTGAACGGCATCATAAATAATACTGAGATCCTCGGAGTCGTGGAGAACTCCCTGGTTGGTGTCATACTTTGTATAAACAGCTTTCCAAAACTCAACTTTCAGTTGAAGGGCAGCGGGCATGTAAAGTGAAACGGAAGAGCGCTGTTTGGCTCCCACAGAAAATGAAAAAAACAGACTAATCGTGAGAAGTAACCCACGCCCCCAAAATCGCCGAATCACACTATATTTTAAGAGTTTTGGCGCCATCAGTCGATAAGCCATAGTCTGCACGGGCAGTGCCAAGCGGAAAAGGGGTCCTAGCCCCCAAAAAATGGGGTTTAAACCATAGAATGCGGGGATGAAGACAATTTTTCACCCTCTAAAGCCGGTCTAAAGGCATCCCGTAACGAAGGCGATACCTTCAAACAACTCACCTCCGCGGCCTTGGAACGACCCTCCACTTTGGGTCCAATGACGGCTTGAACCTTGGCCTGCTGAGCGTACTTGAGGCGCTCGGAATACAAAGCAGGGGGTCGAAGCTCGCCGGTCAATCCAATCTCACCCACATAGATTCCCGACTTCAAAAGAGGTTTTTCATAATAGGCTGAAATCAGGGCAGCTGCGGCCGCAAGGTCAGCACCAGGATCGGTGATTCTCAGTCCGCCAACAACGTTGAGATAAACATCCATTTTAGAAAACGGAATTCTCAGATGTTTCTCCAAAACGGCCAACAACAAGAACAAACGGTTGAGCTCAAATCCGGTTGCACTTCGTCTGGGCGATGGAAAATACGACTGAACGACCAATGCC
>JBEIHI010000198.1:0-3085 GCA_040381435.1 Bacteriovoracaceae bacterium
AATCAAGAACCCGACAGATAATGAAGCAGCCGAATCTCGCCTTCAATCGTCTTGTAGAAATCATCAAGATTTAAACTCTCGTTCTCTGAGTGAGCGAGCGTGTACGGATCCTCTACTCCCAACGTTAACACCGGAGCGTTGAGCGCTTTCTCAAAGGGCCCGATGAAGGGAATCGAAGCTCCACATCCAATGATGCAGGTCTTCTTGCCGTAAGCTTCATCAAGACCACGAACAGCAGCTGCAAAGGCCTTTTTGTTTTGCGGAGCTTCGGGATCACACTCCCAGCCATCCGAGGCTGTGGAGGATTTGATCACCAACTCAACGCCCTCGGGAGTCCATTCTTTAAGCTTCTGTAGAACCTCCGCCTCAACGTCGCGAGACTTCTCTGCGCTCGTCAAACGAATGCCAAAGCGAGCAAAAGCTCGATCGCAAATGATGTTGTTCGCTAGTTTCTCGCTGCTCGCCTGAAGCGCATTGATTGAAAACGATGGCTCAAAGAATATCTTCTGCCAAAAATTCTCGGGAACCGCTGATTGATGAAGGACTCCAGCCTGTCGCGCAAATTCCTCTCGAGTAATCGGAATGCCCTTGGCTTCTCGTCGCTTTGTAGATGAAGAGATGCTCTTGAGCTGGATCTCGCCGCGATCATTTGTAAATCGACTCAAAATCTTCACAATCGCCTGAACAGGATCGGCAACTCCGCCGCCCCAAAGGCCGGAGTGAAGCGGTGCGTTGAGAGCCTTCACCTCAATATCAAACGCCACTAATCCGCGAAGCGAGGTCGTCAGCGAGGGAATTCCGGAATCAATGTTGGCCGTATCCGTGACGATGATGGTGTCGGCCTTCAATCGCTCTTTGTGGAGATTCAAAAAGTCGAGCAAGTGATCGCTGCCGACTTCTTCCTCTCCCTCGATGATGATCTTGAAGTTGACGGGCAGATCTCGACCAAACTGGGATTTGTAATTCTTAAGCCAATACTGAAACGCCGCCACATGAATCAAAATCCCCGCCTTGTCATCGGCAGTACCGCGGCCATAGAGGCGACCGTTGATTTCAGTCGGCACAAAGGGAGGCGTCTTCCAAACTTCTTCTCGTCCGGGAGGTTGAACATCATGATGAGCATAAAGCAAAACCGTCGGAAGCTTAGGATCCACAATATAATCCCCCACCACATAGGGAAGACAGTTGCGGATACTCATGACCTCAACGTTTCGAAAGCCCGAGCGCTTGAGCAAATCAGCCGTAGCCTCTGCACACTTTCTCACTTCGGCATGATCAAAATGAGGAAAGCTAATACTTGGAATCGAGACGAGCTTTTTGAGCTCATTCAAAATAGTTATTTTAAACTGAGAATCAAGCGCGACAGAAATGGAGCCAGACATACTTAAGATCTAGCCACAGGATTCGAGCGGTTCAACGAAAACTTAAGTCAGTGATTACTCGCCTTCAACGTTGACGAGATCTCGAAGCTCTTTACCCACTTTGAAAAAGGGCAATCGCTTGGGAGCCACATAGATAGGAGCTCCAGTTCGAGGATTTCGGCCTCGATACTCTTCATAGAAACGGCTAACGAAACTTCCGAAACCACGAATTTCGATTCGACCGCCATCGCTGAGTGTATCGGCCATGGCTCCAAAAATCACATTCACAACAGCCTCAGCACGCTTGCGAGGCATCCCCATTTTGTTGGCAACGAGATCAATGAGTTCTGACTTATTCATGACTTCTCTAGTTTATCGTAACTACTGATTGTCTCAAGGGACGAAGCACAGCATCAATCAAGAAAATCGAGTGATTCATCGCGTTAAGGATTGAGAACTGTCACAGTCAAGAGCCATGATCCTTCATTATCCTGTCTCCAGATGTCATTAGCCGCAAAGTAGATCTCTCCCGCTGTGTTAGAGACATACGGAGTGGTTTTGTAATTCTCTCCAACAAGGATGGGCGCCACTTCATTGAGGGCAACATTGGGAGGAACTATTTTCATGATGAGCGAGGCAATCGGAGCCGCAGGAGCACAACTAAACTTCTCAATAAAGAATCGATACTTTCCGGCAAAAAGATCGGCTGAGGTTGTGCTGTAAGGATTCTGAATACCTCGAGAGATGGCTCCACAGCAGGGCCCCCACGTGGCGTAGGACGCGGCAGAGACATCGACAGTTGTTCCATCAGATTTCAAATTCTGGAGCGTCTCCTCCGCCTTCACACCACACTCCGTTTTCATAGGCCCAAAAGGATTGGTCGATGGAGAGTAGACTCCATTTGAAAATGTCCCACCTGCACCACCCGCAATTCCGACTAAATGTTTTTGAATCATCTGGCTGGGAGTTCCTACGTTTGTCGCTCCCACTTGTCCGACAGTGACTTGACCATCACCACTGACCTTAAACTGAGTGTTGACCTTGACCTTCACACCCGAGGGCTGAAAATCAAGATTCGCAAAGACTCGAGGGCTGTAGTTAATCGGACCCGAGGACGTCTGATCGTTGCCGCCGACATTGACAGGAAGAATCCGCGCCGGAGGAACAACCTCCGATCCACAAGCGCTGAACAAAAGAACTGCACATCCAAAACTTGATAGACTCAGTACAGGATTTCTCATGAAGCCAACACACCTCCACCGCTACAGACCCATCAAATGCAGTGGGTGTGCCATACCCAAAACCGCTCTTAGAGCACTTTGCCGAAGAGTCCTGAAATCAACCTAAACTCTTTGCAGAGGTCGACCTCAGAGGTCTGAAACTATTTGCATAGTTTTGGACAATTTTGAGCCACTTTTTAGGATCCACTAGCTCTACTGCCCATTTTGGAGCTTTGCGAGGGGGGCACATCTTTTGCTCCTTCATTGGTCTATGAGAGTTCTTGGGAGCATTTTAAGCCTTACATTCTTGATCGGCTGCGGCTCCAACCCTTACGAAGGCGCTCAACCCTTTTCGGCTAACTCAACAGGCCTTTACACCCTGACTGCTTACAATGGCGAAGCTGTGGATGAACTCCAAGCCGTTCAGATCCAGATTGTTGAAAGTGGATCAACTTCCCTTTCAAGCTTCGATCGTTGCTCCTCGGTGATCACCCTTTCAACGTC
>JBEIHI010000199.1:0-3041 GCA_040381435.1 Bacteriovoracaceae bacterium
CTTCTCATCGGTGTGTCCGTAGGCTTGTACGCAAGATCAACCTGGACCACTCCGCTTGCCTGTTGCTTAAGCGCATTTTTTGAAATCAAAAAAGCAAAGCGATCAGACCAAATGATCAGCGCGAGAAGCACTAAGTGCAATGTGGTCGATATTGCGAGCCACCTGCTCATCCGGCTCGGCCCTTCACTTTCCTTGTTCAGGATCTGTCAGGAATGAAATCTTCAAAACCCCGGCTCGTTGAACCTCGGCCATCATTTGAATCACAAAACCATGTGACACTCGTTCATCGGCCTTAATGAAAATTTCCTTCTTCTCTCGATTCTCAAAAATCTGTTTGAGGCGAAGGGCTAACTCATTTCTGTTTACGGCTGTCTTTCCCAAAAAGAGCGCCTCATTTTTTTGAATGGACAAAATGACGCTCGTTTCTTGCATGCCGGAGGCCTGGGCCTTCGCTTGGGGCAGCTTGACGTCCATCGAGTCATTCATGAGGGGAGCTGCGACCATAAAGATGATGAGCAACACGAGCATGACATCCACTAAAGGAATAATGTTGATCTCGGAATTGAGATCCTCGTTGTCACCGCTGTTGAGTTTCGCTGCCAATTAAAGACTCCTCTTGGCCGTATTCATGAACTCAGAAGCAAAATGACGCATTGAGTCAGACATTCTCTTCACGTTACTTGCAAAGAAGTTGTAGGCAATCGTGGCTGGGATAGCCGCAAAGAGGCCAATCGCAGTGGCGATGAGCGCTTCGGCAATACCGGGCGCAACAGCCTTGAGAGTGCTCGATCCTGTCGCCGTAATATTAATGAAAGACGTCATGATTCCCCAAACGGTTCCAAAGAGACCTATATAAGGACTCGCCGATGCTGTTGTGGCCAGGAATTGAAGTGATTTCGTCATGGCTGAAGCCTCGACGTTGATGGATTTCTCCATGGAGCGGCCAAGGTTGGATTCAAAGATCTCAACGGCTTGCTCTCTGGGCAGTTTCAAATCTGAGACTTTCGCAAACTCCTGTAAGCCAGCATCAAAAACTCTCGTCAGGGGTGCTTGAGGATAGTTTTTCGCAAGAGACTTGGCTGTCTCGAGACTTCCAGCGGCCCAAACCGCATCTGAAAACTCTTGGTTTGCTCGTTTCGCAGCGCGTAATTCCCAAAACTTTCCTAAAATAATTGTCCAAGAGACAATAGAGGCAGCTGCGAGGAGTAACATGACAAATCGAACAACCCAGCCGGCTTGCTCAATCAAATTCCAGACACTTAATGGAGCGCCGCTGGATTCGCTCACTAACCAAAGAAAAATTGAGTTCTGCATAACTCTTAAAATGATTACATTAGAAGAAGTGGTTGGCAATTCCAATGAAGGGGATCTCTGATGCTGTTTGAGTTCACAAACGTCAGTAAGAATTACGGAATCCATAAAATCTTTCGAAACTTGAATTTTTCACTCGAGCGGGCGACCTTCTCGATCCTGACCGGGCCCAGTGGTTCTGGTAAGACGACTCTGTTTCGGATGCTTTGTGGCTTGGAGCGCCCTTCTGAGGGAGAGATTGTATTTTTGGGCAAGCGCCTCACTGAGCATTCGGCTGCGCATCTTAAGCAGATCGGCCTGGTGTTCCAAAATCCCCGAGGTCTTTTGGACTGGACTGTTTATAAGAACATTGAAGTTCCCCTTTTGATCGATGGTGTTGGGGAGGCTGAGCGATCAAAGCGGGTGAATCACTGGCTCGATGTCCTCGGTCTCAGACATCGTGCAAACTCCCTTTATGGCGAGCTTTCGGGCGGGGAGGTTCAGAAGGCGGAGTTTGCGCGCGCTGTCATAAGAAAGCCGCGTCTTGTTTTGGCCGATGAGCCAACAGCTCATCTTGATGCCATTCAGTCCGATGTTGTTCTCGATGCTTTGTGGGAGCTCTATCAAGATGGAGCAACCGTTTTTATTTCCACCCATCATCCCCCGACATTTGATCACCCCAAAATTGATCGCTATCACATTGCGGGGCAATCCGTTCGAAAGATGAATGGTCAGTCCAATCGAAGTGACGATGTTCTACGCAATCCCTACGAGGTGAATCATGTTGAAGTTTCTCATTAAGGAAGCAGCTCTTCTGACAGCTTTTGTTTTGATGGGTGGCCTCTTACTCCTCTGCTACTGGAGCTCGTTTAACCTCAATCAGGGGCTTGCCTCAGAATTCAAAAATCCAAAAGTCTCAGTCGTTTTGAAGGGTGAGGATCAGTCTGAGTTAAGAAAGTTCTTGGATAACAACTCCGAGGTGATTTCCTACGATGTCTTCAATTCAAATGATAATAAGGAAAAGCTCGCTGAACTCTATCCTGAGATGCGAAATGTGATTGAGCCATTGGATCTTAAGTTCTTTCCCATTTCCGCCGTGATTGCTGTCAAAGATGCCGGGAGCTTTTTGAAAGAACTTGGCGCAATTGAGAGCATTGTGGCCAAACAAATTTTGCATGAGCCACCACATAAGCTCATTCAGTTTCTAAACGGACTGACGGTTGTGTTGCTTTCATTGTGGCTACTGACCCTGGGGCTGGTACTTTACTTTAATATCGAGCGAATCATGGTTGAGGAGTCCGCTCGATGGTCTTTGATGAAAATGCTCGGAGCCAAGCCGCTTAAGCTGTTTATGCCTTTGCTTGGATCTCAAATTTTGCGCGTCGGCTTGGCTGCGGTTCTTTCTGCTCTCTCCGCTTATTTCATTTCGCATCAGATTCAGTCGGTGATTTCTTGGTCGTGGGTTTCTCTGCCCTCATCGCTCTGGTTTGGTTATTTTGCTGTATCATTAGCGATTGCTTCACTCATCGCTGCTGTTTTGTTTCGACATCGATTTGGAAAGGTCTCGTTTGGATGAGGGCTTCTTTGCTTATGGGTCTAATCCTTGCGCTCCCGATGCAAGCCTTCGGGGCATCGACGATTCGGTCTCTCGAGAATCGCATTCGGCAATCTCGAGAGGAAGTCGCTGATCTCAAGGAAAACACTAAGGCTATTGTTAGTCTGAGGGAGTTGGGAAGTGCGTCGTGTTGGGA
>JBEIHI010000200.1:0-3038 GCA_040381435.1 Bacteriovoracaceae bacterium
GTGATTATCTGATGGGTCAAATCACAGCCGAAGAAGCCTTGGGTCGTCCTGAGCAAGTGGCTCAACTGGTCTCACAGATTTCCACAAGTACTGAGGCCGCGACTCCCGAGAGTCTGAAGATGCTGCTTTCCAGTGCTCAAAAATTTCACTCTGAAGGTCAGAAGTCCAAAGATCCGGCGTTTCGAAATCAACAGTACGATATGGCGATCGTCTACTATCGCGCTCATGTTTCGAAAATTCCGGCGAACGACATTCAATCCGCGCAAGCGAACTTTTATTTGGGGGAAGCTCTCTATGCTCGTGAAAAACTTTCAGAAGCGGCTTTGGCGTATGAAAACGCATCTCAAGTTGTTTCTCCAATCCAATCTCAGGCAGCTTGGAACTGGCTGCTTACAGCCGAAAAGCTTGCCAATGGTTTTCAGCACAAAGGCAAAGAATTCAGACAGACATCTGCCAATGATGAGAAATACCTGGCAGCGGTTCAGATAATCCAAAATATCGCGGGGATCACGATGGCTCAAAAGATTCGAGCCAGCTACCAAGCCGCTCGTCTGTTGTATCAACTCAACGACTATGATCGAGCACTTCCTGCTTTCAAACATCTGGCTGAAAACATGCCGAACACCCAGGAAGGAAAGCTCTCCGCTCAACTTGTTTTGGATATCTACAATCTGAAAAACGACTACAAACAGGTAGCTGAGTATGCCAAAAAACTTTCGAGCTCAGTCGATTCAGGAACTCGAGCTGAGTTTGTAGGCATTGAGCAAAAAGCAGCTCTCAAAAGTATTCAGGAAGAGGAAAAGCAAGCCAAGTCCATGCAGGGATCGGCTCGACTAGAGGCTCTCAAGCAAGTGGGACGAAAATATCTCGAGTACTCCCAGCAGTATCCGACAGCACAGCAAGTTGATGATGCCGTGTGGGCAGCCTTTGTGAATTTGACCGAGGTGGCTGCGGATGATCGAAGTTCAGATCCTTCAGAGATGAAAACGGCCTTTAGAGCTCTGACGCAGAACTACTCAGCCTCTAAGCATGTTCAGCCCGCCGTGAATCTCATGGGTAAATTTTTGTCGATGCGTCGATTAGATGATCAGGAGTTAAGAGACTTCAGACGCTATCGAGATCAGTGGGCCAGACTGATCGAAAAGGAAAATCGATCGGAAAGAGGCCCGATGACGATGTTGGTTTACAGACTTTCAACGGATGCGCAGCGCTCTTCGATGGAATTCGAGATGGCGAAGTTGCCCATGTCAGAGTCAAACCGAGAAGCGATAGCCACCGGTCGTCTGAAAGACATAGTTGGATTGAGCGATAAGATGGAAAAAGTTTCGATGAAGAACCTCAAGACGCTGCAAAAGAATACCGTCAGCAAGGTGAATCTCCTCGAGCAGCTCAAGCGAGATGTGACTGAGATTGCCAATCTGAAAGTAGGAGAGGTGACGATCAAAGCTCTTCAGGTTCTCGCCAATGCATATCTGCATATGTCATCTACGATTCGAACTGCACCCATTCCGTCTCAGCTTACGGGTGAGAATCTTCGCAAGTATCAGGATCTTGTTCTTGAAAAGGCTCAGACCTTTGAGACTCAGGGCCAAGAAGCTCGTACACTTGCAGAAAAGACGGCTCGTGATCTCAATCTCTCGGGCACTTAATCAGAATGCTGGGCGAAAGTTTCGATCCTATGATAGTGTGAAGTCATGAAGCGGGGAGTCGTTTTGCGTTGTCTGTTGTGCTCACTTTTAGCCTCATTTCTTTGGGGTATTATGATTGCGATTCATGCTCAGGACTTAGCACCACTTCAAAGCCCAAGCGCACCGACTGAGTCCGTAGCTCCTGCGCCCGCGGAACCCGCCAAGCGAAAGAGAATTGTTTATAAGGAAAAGACTTACTTGGATTTTGAAGACACGATTGTGAATGGGAATCTAAGGGCTCCGGATGGTTCCTTTGTGTTTCGTAAGAACCAGTCGAGTTTTTCGAGTTCTTTGAATCTCAAAAGATCCTTCATTCCTGAACTCAAGACTTCCGCTCAGGATGCAAAGTAGCTAAAACTAAAGGCCATGTTGTGGCTTGTTCTTAGTTTGGGTCTGACGTCCTCGGTTCATCCTGGGCTTCAGACGCTTCAGAAATCATTCAAAAGTAAACAGTCGATTCGAGCGAGCTTTCATCAAAAAGTGGTGCAGGATTTATTTCCCAATTCTCCTGATGAAGCGTCAGGCACAATGGAGTTTCGTCGACCCGACAAACTTGTGTGGACCTACGAGAAGCCTCGCGCTCGAGTTATTGAGTACGATGGGCGACAGTTGAAGGTGAAAGAGGGCGATAAGATGGAAGTGCAGCCCGTGGCAGGGGCGGTGACTCTCGAGCAAAGTTTTTCATTTTTGTGGGGTGAGCCCGATCCGAAGGTCTTCAAGATTGAGAATTTGAGTTCTCAGGTCTTTCGAGTGATTCCTCTTCGAACGGATGAAGTCACATTTAAACACATTGATGTGACGGTGGCGAAGGGCAAGGTTTCGCAGGCCAAAGTGGTTGATAAGCTCGGCTCGACTTCTATCATGACGTTCACCTGGCCTTGAGATAGGGCACAGGAGCAGAGCATCATTCTGGCCCAGCGCGTCATTCTCAAATAACTAGGCCAAGCCCCTAAATTTCTTTAGAATTTTGAGAGGGAGAGGGCTGCCTTGAAGATCGTTCTTCATCTTAAGAATTTAGATGACCAAACAACTCAAGAGATCATCTTGGATCGTGCTCCAATCCTGTTGGGGCGATCAAAGATTTGCGAAGTTCCCATTTCTGATCCGATTCTTTCGAGGCAGCATTGCAGTCTTGAGATCGTCGATGAAAAGTCCGTGAAGCTGCGGGATCTAGAGTCTGCCAACGGTACCTTTGTGAGTGGGCAGAAGGTCGGCGAGAAGGTTCTGAAGCTCAACGATAAGTTTCAACTAGGACGTACGGAAGTTTCTGTTCTTCGTATTGAGATTGAAGCCGAAGAGAAGACGCTTGAGGAGATCTTGCTTGAGCAGGAAGTTTCCAAAAGTCAAAAC
>JBEIHI010000201.1:0-2980 GCA_040381435.1 Bacteriovoracaceae bacterium
AGACCGACTCGCGCCTGAAGACAAAAGATTAAAACGTCTCCTTCGGTAATGTGTTGATAATCAATTCTGCGCGGCTTTCGAAAGCCGCCGCAGTAGATTCGAGTACTTCAGTATTTCCAAGATGTAGTGCTGAGCAGATGCGCGGCCGTAAAAATCCGCTGACCCTGAATTGGGATACTCGCGGGGGTCCAAAATCGTCTTCCAAAACGCGTCATTTCGTCCCGCCCTTGGTGCTAAATCTTCTCCTAGATAAATATCGATGGCCTCAAGAATCGAAATCGTCGTTCTGTCGCCTCGATCCTTCATAAAATCTATCAAATCCACCAACTTTTGCATCGCCTCTCCAAGCGCCTTACTCGCTTGGTGCACGGTCATGTCTCGTTCTTGATTCCATGCGGGATAAGCAGAAATGAGTTGCCCATCATAAAGTGCAGCTTTGATCCAGACGCCTTGATACTGACCTTCAAGGACGAAGTTCTTTGGCTTGTTCTGAGCGTCTCGACTGAGACTCAAGATTTCCACTTGGGGATCATTCAACAAATGTTCAATAGCAGATGCGATCTCACTCTCTCCCCAGGTGGATGGAAAAAACGTTTTGCCTCCGAGGCCCATTTGCCCATCTCGAGCTGCAGGAATCATTTGCTTTCGCCACGCTTTGGATTGAATAAAATCATGTCTAAAGCCCAGTCGAATCACGCCATTTTGAGAAGGTCCCGAGATCGAATGCGTGAATGTATTTCTAAGTAAGTACAGGACGCGCTCCGAATCATCCTTGGGATCTAGACCAAAGCTCTTGATGTGTTTCATTTGAGCTTCGATGCTGTCCACAAACGCTCCCAAATCCACTCGCTCATTTCGGCTGAGATGACTTCGAGGAAAATCCTTGGCTCTTTTTCCAGCGATAACATGATCAACAGCGCTTTCGACAAGTACTCGAGACGCTCGAACCCAATTTGAGTTGAGCAGTAGATAGCCTTTGAGTCCTCGAGCATGCTCTTGTGCAATTGCCTCCTGGTAGAAAGACTGGTCTTTTAAGAAATCCGCAAGCAATCCCAAGTGACTTTTTTGAGAGTGTAATCCCCCTTTCACACGCCAATTAAATGGAACTGGAGCGTGCGGAGCTTCGATGATGTCGCCGAGAAGAATATGTTTTAAGGCTGCACTTGAGGAGGCTCGAAAGCTGGCTGCAGCTTTTGCAATCTCGGCTTGAGTTGCAGCGTCTTGATCCTTCACGCGTGGCTGATGAAAGTGCTCAATTTTTTGATTTGCATTTTGTTTGATCCACCTTTGTAGAGTTTCCACGACATCTTTTGTCTCTGAGCTGGTTCTCCATTCAGCGGTGCCATGATGGCGCAGATAGTCGGTGATGAAGAGGCTTGGTTCCGCGGCGACAGTTGTATGGAGAATATAGGGTGCTAAGATCGGATGCTTTTGTGCTGCAAGCTTCAAGACGACCTCGCAGAGATGAGGTCTCTCACTTGCCTGCACTGAAAATGAAATGAGGAGAAGAGAGGCGAAGATGAATCTAAAATCGCATAAGTAGCCCTGCATAAGTCTATTCATGAAGGCTGCAACAATCGTGCCGTTTGAGGTCTGTTTCCAAATGGGAAACGCCCTCACGATTCGTGAAGGCGTTTCTTCGAAGTTTGGTGCTCTTAAATCGTAAGTCTTTGCCTATTCCTTGTTGCTCCAGACCCCGTTTCCATCGGCCAGTCTTTGATAAACCCCCAGAGCGACTTCTGAGTCTTGATACAGGGGGACAAGGTTGGCTGGGCCAAGGTCGGTCAGGGGCACATTCCCAAACTCATTCTCCAATGTCTTGCCAAGGATGAAGCTCAAGCTTTGGCGAACCTCTTGATCGGTTCGCTCAAGAGCCAGATCGAAGCCTGGTCGAACGCTTTCAATCAAGCTAGACATCGCAGGTCTTCCGGCTGGATCGCTCAGATACACCGCGTACACCCCCGAAGCGAGGTTCATGCTTAAAGCGTCATCGTGTAATTGGGGGGGCAATGTTCTCCTCATCGCCATCCGAATCATCTGCCTTGAAGCACTCTCCATTGATCCTAGGGCAGCAGCCACCTCGAGAGAGTCGGAGTTAAACACTCCGCTAGCCGTGGAAGACAAGGCCCTGTTCAAGTTCTTTTTCAAAATGTTTCTCGCTGCCTCAAACTCGGCGACTAAAGCGACGACTGCATATTTGTCAGCGTTGGACATTAAGAGTCCACCGCGCAATTGCATCCAGAGAGCAAACTTTTGAACCATTGAAGCTTCTTCTTCTCCGAGCCCAAAAAGATGGGCTACTTCGTGCATAACCAGAGCTGTCAGTTCCAAAGGCAGTGCTGCAGGTGTGATGCGGCTCATGCGTTCTAAACTCACACAGATCGTTTGATTCCTCTCATCCGCCGAAGCATCCCTGTGTCCATCTTTGGAGGAACAAGGCCCTACTCGCTGGAGCTCAATCGAAAATCGTTTTTCCCGAATATACTCAACAATACTCTCAGTCGACCCATCCTCGGAAAAGAGAGTCCTGTGCGCTCTAGCGAAAGCTCGCATTTCGTCGGCGGTGAAATTTTCAAAGCCGACCTCCGCGGACTCATCTCTAAAGTCGACTACTTTGGTTTGCGAGGTGAAGACCCCCATTCGATAAAAAGCTTTTGCGAGGCGATCATTGAGCTGATCTATCGCTCTTTGAATCTCCACCTCCGAAGAGCCAGCAATATTGCCGCCGGAGCTATCAATGACGCCACCGCCGCCAATCATTTTTGAAGTCACCGTTGGATTTTGCGCTTCAACGCATCCCCAGAAAAACGCGCTCGCAGCCATCAAGCCAAGACCGCCGACTGATCGTTTAATCACCATTTTTGACTTCATATCTTAGTACCCCCTTCTGAACAAGTTTTGTGAATGTTTGTTAACCTTATTATTTAGTTATAGATCCGATCATTGAGGGAAAATAGATTTGTTAACTTAAATATTAGCT
>JBEIHI010000202.1:0-2917 GCA_040381435.1 Bacteriovoracaceae bacterium
GCAACTCCACGTTCATGATTCGCGAGCCCACATGAACAGGAGCAATAGCGCATCCAAAAACATCGGAGACATGATTTTGCGTCCAAAACGAATCCGCTGAGGGAACTTCTTTCAGTCCCGCTTCGGAAATCTCCAAAAGGACCAATTCACCGGAGGGACCGTACCGATTCTTCTGAGTTTGAAGTATCCGGTGCCTGGAATCCTCTGCCATGGTGAAGGTCACAACAGTATCCACAAGATGCTCGAGCGTTTTGGGCCCTGCAATCTCTCCATCCTTATTCACATGTCCTACAATGAACAGAGTAATGCCCAGTTGCTTTGCCAAACTCACGAGTTGCTCAGAAATCTCACGAAGAGAAGCTACGCCCCCCTTTACTTTGCCTTCATCGGCCATAACCATTTGGATGGAATCCAAAACCATGATCTCCGGCTTCAACGCCGTCATTTGTTCAAGAATCTCGCCCAAATTTTGAGATGATAGGAGATACATTTTGTCTGACGGTTGTGCACGTAAACCTCGAAAGCGTCTCGAAAGCTGAGGCGTTGACTCCTCCGAGGAGACATACAGACAGAGTCGCTTCATTTGAGTGAGCAGCTGAAACAACAGAGTGCTCTTTCCGATTCCTGGCTCACCTGCCAAGAAAACAGCAGTGCCGGGTGGCAAGCCGCCACTCAAGATGCGATCCAAGAAATCAATGCCAAGAGAAATCCGGGGCTCCTCCGACTGAGGCAGCAAATCCTTCACGAGCCTCGCACGAATCTCAAAATTTTGGGGGCCTGCCGAGGTAGACGTTTGATCTTGTTCAACGGTATTGTAGGCACTGCAACCGAGACAACGCCCCATCCATTTGGCATAGGAAGCACCACAGGCAGTACATCGGTAGACTAGGTCTTTTGATTTTGCCACGCTCGGCCCTTTTGCCCGAAACTCAGAGAGGACTCAAACGAATCTTTCCCATGAGGGCAGTCACTTGAACCTGCTGATCAAGGCCTCCCTCAACAAAGGCAATATGAGTGGCATCAGCGGGAACTTGATTCCATGTAGGATCCAAAGCGACCCATTCCTTGCCTGTATAAACCTCTACCCAGGCATGATAGTAAAATCCTGGTTCACCATAGAATTGATCGCCATAAACCAAGCCGACCAAGATCCGCGTGGGAACTCCGGCGGCCCGAGCCAATGAGGTAAACAAAACAGCATGCTCATTGCAATCGCCTCGCATTGTTTTAAGAACCTCTAATCCGTTGGGAACAGATACGGTGGGAACTTTTTGCACATTTTCAAAGACATACTGCTGAATCAGCAAAGCTCGCTTCCACAAATTACTTTCATCTCCAATAATCTCGCGAGCCTTTCGCTGTATTGGCGCTGCATGAACCGGAACAGCCGAGTCACCCTGCAGATAGCGCTCAAAATCTTTTTGACCAGCCAATGACTGAGCATTGAGACCTTGCACCTTCCCCTTCTCAATTCGAATCGTCAGTTGATCTCCCAAAAGAGTTTGGCGATGTCGATTGAGCCTGAAAGATGCCAAATCAACTCCTGAAACTCGCACCTTCAATCGATCGAGCGACTTGGCGTTAGGAATATTCGGAAAACCGACTCTAGCAATCTCCACGAGATCTTTTTTTGTCCCTTGAATCAAAAGCTTCGCATACTCATCGGAAGTAATGGGCCGAGCCTCAAGAGGCATACCTGCTAAATCAGAACTTTCCCTAATAAGACCACCTGTTTTCGAGATCTCACTTGTCAAAGACTGAGACAAATAACTGACTTTCAACGTCCAAGTGTCAGCTGCTGATGCAGGCTTAACAGACATTTCCAGAGGAATCGTCGTCAAGGCCGACGGCTCAACCAAAGAAGCTGAGTATGTCTTGGGTGCTTTGGAAAGACCTTTCATAAGGATATAGGGACGAATCGTCGCGCTCATGAGAGCGGGTTCCATCAAAGGAATATCCTTCATTTGGGTTGAACCCGCTTGAACGATAGTCATTCGAAGCCGATCCATAATGCGCTCACCCTTCATTTCAATGCGAGCCTCATCGCTCTTCATCTTGAACTCGAGACTTTGGATCTCGAGCTGAGTATTTGTTCGAACGCTCAGCTGAGTGGCTATCTCTTGATTCTTCTTAAAAAGAGTCAGGCGCATCGTCGAACTTTCCTGAAACTCGAGGCGATCACCCACAGCCTTCCAAGAAAACTCCACCTTACCCACTGTCTGACCTCCGGAAGTGAGTTTATGAAAAGCTTTCTCGGGAAATGCTTTCAAATAGGAGGGGGCAGCTCCTTGAGCAAAACTAGCGCTCGTTAACAGCACCGAAACGAACGCGCCAACGCAAACTCGCATCATAGCGACTCTGCCTTTCCTGAGCGCAGTTCAGCCAATCTCTTCTCCATGGATTTCAAAAGCTCAGGAAAGCCCGAATCCAACCCCCCCTTTTTCTTGATCAAACGATTGAAGCTACTTCGATAGGTTGCCTCCAACGAAGTGGTATCGAGCCTGATATCTTGCACCTTCCACACATCCTTCTGCTTGAGAACATCAAACTCAACCAGCACATCCACATCGGTCTTCTTAATCTTGGCCTTCACCATCGGCTTCTTCGACTGGGTATCTTCCGAGGTAAAGGTGATCTGATACTTGCCACCAATGTACTTGCGAGCTTGCTCCATATAGTTTTCTTCGATCAGCTGCTGAAACAGGGACATATACTTATCTCTCATTTTCTTGAGCTTGGGGGTCTTGCCCAGAGCATTCCAATGAGTCACCATCGCTCCCTGCCCCAAAGTCTGCAAATCCAAAACCGCTGAGACGACCCCTCTCATTTGATCTTCCAACGGCTTCTTCGCCGTCCCCTTCTTGCCCTTAAGCTGCTCAACAACTCCCTCGAGCTTAATCACTGATTTGATAATCGA
>JBEIHI010000203.1:0-2897 GCA_040381435.1 Bacteriovoracaceae bacterium
GAAGGTGTCTTGCCACAAGTCTTCCAGCCACATTGTTGCTACACGTTCCCGGCATTCGAAGAGGAGAGCTATGCGCAGCAAGCGCCGCAATCGAGGCATCAAGAGCGGTTCCCGATCGAAGCGCGTAGTAGATCACAAAATGCTGTTTACCGGCGTCGGGATTAAGCTCGTTGGCAAGAAGCGAGCTCGATGAAAATCCAAGCTTCTTACCCATATCCCAAATCAACTCAAATCGCGTCGCTGGGGCAACACCCATGCCTGCAAAGAGAAGTCCAGCTCGAGAAAGAAACTTTCGTCGCTCCTCGAGAAATTTTGCCTGTTCCTGTCTGTTTCTGATTCGCTTCATAGATTTATTCCTCAATACTTGTTACTGAACACACTGAGTTTCAAATGAGCTCAAAAGAGCGGCACACTGACTGACGACCTGCTGGCGCGGTGTTCCTCCAGCCATTGCAATGGATTGCTTCAGAGCATCGAGCTCGGTCACTTCCACCGCAAAGAGAGCCGCCCCAAAAACAGAGATCGCGAGATTATCCAGATTTTGGAGCAAACTGTGATTTATCGCAGCCATGGCATCGCAGACATAAAGAGAAAACGCAGTGACGGAACGAAAATATCCAACGCTCGCGGTTCGAACAGCTTCCACTCCTCGACCGCCAAGCTCGGGTTCATTGGCAGCGATATAGTTGCGAATAGAAATCGAAGGCATCGATGGTCCTGCGCCATCGAGATCGAGCATGGTCGTATCGATATTCAACCCCAAGGCGCTACTTGCCAGAGCTTGATTTCCATCGGCTGCAATTGGAATACAGGCTCGATCCAAAGGTTCCCGCACAACTGTCAACGTGGTTGGAGAATTTGAGACAATGACCGGGGAAGATGATGACATTTCGCCACATGCTGACAAGAGCATCAACGCAACAGAGGAGGTCAAGATAGGATAGTGTTTCAGTGATTTTATCATTCGCATCTCCAAAATACTCACTCGTTACTCCGCTTGGTTTAGATAAGTCGGGCTCAACAAAATTGATTTCAACAATGTCTTGGCATTGAAGTTACTGTCCTCAAAATCCTCGACGATTTGATCCATCAAATGATCGGGGGGAAGATAGGTCAGCGCTTGAGGCTCGCCCTTCATGGCCAAGTGAAAGAAGTGGGTCGCCATGCATGTGGCAAAGGCCGGATGATTGGCGATCGTCTGAGTAATGGATCGAATCATAGGATAGGAGCGATTGACATTGCCCCGATTGAAGTTAGGCAAAGTTTCACCCAAAACGTTGGCGACATTGGGCTCAAACGGAACGGCAGTATTGACGTCGGCTCCCTGAGCGGGACTGGTGAAGCCATACTGGAAGAAAGCGGCGTACGTAGATGGATCCGCAATCAACGCTGATTCCACATTATTAATGGTTAGGCCAGCGATCGTAGAACCAGCGACGGTTTGACCCATTCGAGCCGCTCCCAAGTCATCAAAGCCCGTAAACATCACTCGCCAGGAATTGAGATTGGCGGATCCACTATGACATCCGTTGCAATCCATGGATCCTGCGGGCTGCAACCGACTCCAATAAAACGGATGAGTGGTGAGGTTGGGATCTGGATACTGAGGATCATAACTCAACTCCGACCAGCCCGACGTATCATGACCTCCCGGAAGAGACACACAAAGAGCAATCTCTTGGACTCGATGCGCTCGGCGAAAGTTCAGTGCGCCTGCAGCTGTTTTCAAAAAAGATTGAGTCGTCATGAACCCCGCTCGAAGTTGGAGAGGCAAATCTTCTTCATATCGGACAGCATTCTGGCCCGGGGTCACTTGACCGGCGTTTTTGCAGTTAAGAATGGGATAGTTTTGCTCGGGTCGTCCCACACAATAATCAGCGGTTACAAACTCTCGAAAATCCCGATTTTGCAAATAAAGATAGGCGGGAAGACTGGCTGGCTCCAGACGATCATAGAGAAGCGGTGGTGTTGCGCCAGGACCCACTCGAGGAATCTCAGCGTCACTGATGGGCAGTTTCATTAATCTCGCAAAAAAATTGAGAACCGCGACACCAGCGGCAGGAGAGCTCATGAATGCATCAAGTGCTTCAGAGTACTGCTGAAGACTTGAGATGTTGTTTTCCGCGGGAGAGAGAAAGGGATTACCCGTCAAAAGAAGCTTGGCTTTCTTAAGACCGTTTTTTAGTTCCTCAACCGTGATCTCATCGTCGACTTCAACAATAACGGGGGGAGGCTGGGATGTGCCATTGAGATTCGAATGAGTAAGCTCAATATTCGTTGAGCAACCAGACAAACAGAGACTCAGGACCGCAGTCGTAACCGGGGATTTGAAACCACCTTGCAACACCAGACTGAAATGAGAGCAAAACCAGTGCCTAGTCCTAACGGGTGGCGTCAAGGTTCTGACAGCCCCCTATGAAAGTCTTTCAAAACATTCATCGGGGGCTATGCAAGATTTGCGATATCAAATTTGCGGCTTATCTTTGACGTGTCACGGGACTAGTAAGGTAAAACTCTTGAACAGGCTCGGGGTCTGACTGGTTAACCCTGACCAAGCCGGGCAGCTGGAAACCAAAGCTATCTCTGATCTCACGAGTATTCACTGAATTGCAGTTTAAGTCCAAATCTCCCACCCTAAACAAAAACGAGTATATCCTGTAGGGCGACTCTGGAAAGTGTGGATTCTCCACCCGTTCTGATGTCGTGCTCACTAATTCAGCGGTGTGGTACCTCCCATCTGAAGACATGTAGGTAATTGCCCCAGCTCCCGATACCAAAGCAAAAACAGTACCAGGCATAACAGCCTCCCGACATAAATTCATCGGTGGTGGTAGCCGACCGCCGTTCGGACTTGCCGTTGGGCCTTCTGCCCCAACTGGAGACGCAACCTTCGCAGA
>JBEIHI010000204.1:0-2769 GCA_040381435.1 Bacteriovoracaceae bacterium
GGGAACATTCAAGACGGTTTTCAAACCTACGGGGCATCTCCCAAGTTTTCTCGAAGAAGCTACGCGATCGGGAATAAAACTCCCCGAATCGATGTTCACTCCCACTGAGTCTGAATCCACAGTGACGCTCGTCAAAAATGAAAACTCAAATTCTTAATCGAGAGCTGCAACTGGCTTAAGCACTGAGACAGGAGCACAGTAGCGAATGGAAGATGCGTTTCGACTGAGCAGGATGAGTTTAAGCTGACATCCAGAGCAGGTTGTACTGCTCATCGCGATTTTCAGTGTATATTGCCCAGCCGACAGAAGGTCGTATTGAATTGATCGTTTGAGCACAATGGAATGATTGGTCTCAGGATCTATCAGGACGGCTTCCCACGCCGCGATCTCGGTACGGCTTGGAAGCGAGAACTGCACCACAATCGCCCCATCCGCTCGAATAAAAGTGGGACCGCGCTCAGCCGAATCACAGTCCGGCGAATTGACCAAAGGAACAGCCAGCTCTCCAATCAGCTCAGCATCGATCTCTCTCTGAGCTGAATCATGAAGAGACGAGCGCGGCTCGGGGGCAACGCGGGCAACCGCTGCATCCGCATATCTTTCTGCCCCAATGACTAAAACAAAACTTGAAACAACCCCAAGAACACTGAATCGAGCTTTGGACACCATTCGGCCCCCCGCAAAAACAAGTCTACGCTAAGCTCCAAGAAGAGAAAGATCTGCAAAAAGTAGGGGCTGCAAAAATTGCAAAAAAAAGGGGCGTCGATGAGACGCCCCTGAAACACTTAGGTTTTTTTAGCGAATTAGTAGTTTCCGCCGCGTGAGCCACCTCGGCCACCGCGTCCACCGCCGCCGCCGCCAAAGCCACCGCCGCCAAAGCCGCCGCGACTACCGCCGCCGCCGCCGCCACCAAAGCCACGGCCACCGCCGCCACCGCCGCCGCCACCAAAGGGACGTCGAGGACGATCGTTAGTTTGAGGACGAGCTTCGCTCACCACAATTTTTCGACCGCCCATATCGGTGTTATTCAAAGCTTCAATCGCTTTGGTCGCATCCTCGGCGCTTTCGTATTCAACAAAACCAAAACCTTTTGATCGGCCTGAAATCTTATCGATGATCAATCGAGCGCTCGTGACCTTGCCATGGGGCTCAAAAAGACCTTGTAGTTCTTGTTCGGTTACTGAGAAGGGCAAGCTTCCCACATAGAGTTTAGTAGACATTGATTCAGACTCCTCTTAAGTCGGTTTGTTTTTGTTTATATGTTACGGAAATTACAACTTTCGATGAAAACTAGGCCTCACTTGAACGTGGTATTAACTTGAAGGTGGTATCAATAGATAAAGAAAAGAACGAAAAAAACAACGGGGACTCACTTTCAAAAGGAGCATAACACAAGTTTTCTAAAACCGGTAAAAAAAGAATGGGGACTCTTTGAGAGTCCCCAAAACAGCTTCCAATCAGTGTTTAAAGCCCCGGAAACCCTAGTTCCGGATCAGCTTCGAGACGTTTAAGACGCCTTGAGAGAGCACATCCAGAGGATTGTCTCGATTGCGGTCATCCGTCGTCGAAAGCAATGCCTTCTTTACCTCGATCGCTGAGCCCTTGCCGGGAAGGGTCGAAATCAACGCCGCAGCCCCGGCTACATATCCGGCAGCCACCGAGGTGGTCTGAAGATCTCGAGAGACCTCACCACCAGGATAAAGTCCGATACTTCCCATGGAGGGAGCCGCCACAGACGCAATGTTTCGACCGTAATTACTGGTTCGAGTGATGCGCCCTTCGTGATCCACTCCACTCACAACGACCACTTGATCAATCTTGGCAGCTTCGGTGATCAGGCTTGGAACCTCCTTATTCGAAGTGTTTCCCGCAGGCACCACCACTAAGATGTTTCGTCGAGCCGCGGTCTTCAGGGCATCCAAAACAAGATTCACATGATCCGCAGCAAATCCACCGGCTGGCCAATTGAGATAGATGATTTTTGCATTATTCACGACGGCATATTCAATGGCGTAAGCTGCATCGATACCGCTCCCCGATCCATCCGGACCCAAGTAACGAAGAGGCATAATGGCTGCATTCGGAGCAGAGCCCACAACAGCGGGATCTGTTTTTCCAGATGCGGCGATCAGGCTGGCGATATACGTATCGTGCCCATGCCAATCAAACGGCAGCCCATCTCCTGAAAAGAAGTCATAGCCAAAGAGATCGTCGGCATATCCGTTTCCATCCGAATCCGTAAGATCTGTGCGAGCTTCCTCGCCCATCTCACCCGTATTGATCCAAAGTGAATCGCGCAGTTCCGGAATCGTATAATCAATTCCCGTTCCAATAATGGCCACGATCACCCGAGAACCATCCGGGCTCTTTCCGGTCGACTTTTTCCACAGATCCGGAATCGACATCGCCGCAATGGGATTGTCTGATGTCACTTTGACTTTGGAAACATCAACATCCAACCGGTTCGAAGGTCCCGCAAACGGAGGATCCTTCTGTGCAGGCCGACAAGCAACCAATTGTCCCAGGAGCGCAAGGCTCGCCACAGATACGAATAGTTTTGAAGTCTGTTTCATTATTTCACCACCTTCAGATAGCTGGTTTCAAATCCTTGAAGACCACCTGTCGCTCCCTGATTCGAAAGTCTCAGGTGCACGGTATCTCCGAGAACAGGTGCGGAACAAAGCTCTCGCGACTCATTCTTGTAGTTCTTATCGCGATACTTACCCGTCATCATATCTTTGACTCGATAGTCTTTTGCCAAAACCTCAA
>JBEIHI010000205.1:0-2769 GCA_040381435.1 Bacteriovoracaceae bacterium
ACCAGCTTTAGCCTTGCCCGCGGCGGATGCCTCATTCAAAAGTGAATCCAGCGAAGCAAACAAAGTGGATCGAGTCGTGCCCATTTGATCCAAGGATCCCGATCGAATCAAACATTCCGCCTGCCTGCGATTCATGATCGAGTGCGGAGCTCGATCAAAGAAATCCTGGAATGACTTAAAGGTCCCGCGACTCTCTCGTTCGCGAACAATCGCATCAGCCACGTTTCCACCCAAGTTCTTCACACCACTCAAGCCAAAGCGGATCGCCACTTTGCCCTGATGGTCCTCCAAGGAAAAGGCAGTTTGAGAAAAATTCACATGCGGAGGCAAAACCTCAATTCCAAAATGATTGGCTGATCGAATGATCTGCCCCAGCTTTTCTTGATCCTCAGATTCAGAACTGAGCAACGCTGCATAAAATGCCTCTGGATAATAAGTCCGAAGATACGCCGTCTGAACCGTAATCATGGCATAAGCGGCGGCGTGAGATTTGTTGAATCCGTACTTCGCAAATTCAGACATCAAATCAAAGATCTTTTGAGCAAGATCAGCCGAGTGCCCAAGCTTTGTCGCCCCATCCACAAAGCGCTCCCGCTGTTTGGCCATCTCAGAGGCGATTTTTTTACCCATCGCTCGACGCAGCAAATCCGCTTCACCGAGCGAGTATCCGGCCATCACATTGGCCGTCTTCATCACCTGCTCTTGGTAGACAAAAACGCCATAGGTTTCTTTGAGCAAAGGCTCCAAAACAGCAGCGTCGTACTGAACCTCTCGTCGTCCCTGCTTGCGGAGAATAAAGTCATCAACCATCCCCCCCTCAAGAGGTCCTGGCCGATACAAAGCAACAATCGCGATGATATCCTCAAAAGCGGTCGGCTTCAGCCGCCGAATCACATCCCGCATTCCTGAAGATTCAAGCTGGAAAATTCCGGTCGTATCCCCACCGGAAAGCTCAGACATGACCTTGGGATCCGAATAGTTAATTTTAAGCAGATCAATCGGCTTACCAATGACTTCGATACAATCCTGAATCACGGTGAGGTTTCGAAGCCCCAAAAAGTCAAACTTGAGCAATCCCAGCTTCTCAATCCCCTTCATTTCAAATTGAGAGCAAACGACTCCATCCGCCCCCTGATACAAAGGGATGTAGCGAGTCAAAATATCATCGGCGATCACAACACCTGCCGCGTGAACGGAAGCATGTCGATTCATCCCCTCAAGAGACTCTGCAATCTGAAGCAACTCATCAGCTTTCGGATCCCGCTCTCTCAGCTCGGCAAACTTGGGCTCCTTTTCAAAAGCCTCTTTCAAGGTGATATTCAAAACATTCGGAATCAACTTGGCGATAGCATCGACATCACCATAAGGAATGCCGAGTGCTCGCCCCACATCCCGAATCACAGCCTTTGATTTCATCTTTCCAAAAGTAATGATCTGAGAAACCTTGAGACGCTCTTCAGGCAATGAGCCTTCTTGCTCGGGCAAATCGTATTTTTTTCGGACATAGTCAATGACCCGATCCCGGCCCTTGATACAAAAGTCCACATCAAAGTCAGGCATGCTGATCCTCTCGGGATTGAGGAATCTCTCGAACAGCAAATTGTAGCGAACAGGATCGATATCTGTAATCGACAAGCAATAAGCTACAAGACTTCCCGCTCCTGAGCCCCGACCAGGACCAACGGGAACACCATTGGACTTACTCCACTTGATGAAATCCGAAACAACCAAGAAGTAATCGGTGAATCGCATCTTCTTGATGATTTCAAGCTCCTCATCCAAGCGATCGCGATAAGTCTTCAATAAGCCGTCCCAATCCTCGGGCTTGGCCCACTGGCGAACAAGTTCCAAACGAGCGTTGAGGCCCTCATGCGCTTGCTCCACCATGAACTTCTCTGGAGATTTCACGTCAGTGAATTTCGGAATATGATACTCATCCGTCTTCCACTCAAAATCACAGCGCGACAAAATCTCGTCAGACGCTTCCAACCACTCAGGATGATCTTTGAACAATCCAGAAAATTCATCCGAGGTTTTAAGATGAAAATCATTCGAAGGAAGTTGAGGACGCTTCTCATCCAGCAACGAAACACCTTCTCCAATCGAGAGCATCACTTCGTGAGCACGAGCATCCTCTTGATTCAAATAATAAACGGGCTGAGTCGCTACACATCGAGCGCCCAAATCAGTGCTCACTCGAACCGCCGCATCCTCGGAGGGAGCGCCCTCGTATCGATGCACCTCAAAAAAGAGGTTCTTTTGATTCCATTGCGAGAGGAAATCCTTGCCCGACTCAAGCTGTGGATGATCAGGGCTGACCATCAAGACTAAACCTTCTTGCAACTCCAAGAGACGGCTGGGATTTAACCGCCCCAAAGAATGGGCCGTCAAAACAAGACAAAGATTGCGATAACCTTGATTCGAAAGAGCCAGCAACGTCAAAAGCCCCTGCCCCTTTGCTGCATTTCCCGCGTTTCTAGAAGATCCAAACTCTTGCAACTTGGTCGCCTTGATTTGATCGACCAAACTCATCTTCAGGGTACTGCCCAAAATGGCCTTGAGATTGGCCTTCTTCATTGCGAAGTAAAAGTCCACCCATCCAAATCCATTGTCGAAATCTGTAATTGCCCCACCCTTATAACCACGAGCTTGCAAGGCCTCACAGTAGCGATCCACGGGAACCATGGCTTTCAGCAGGGAAAAGTCGGAATGGAGCCTTAAGGGAACCATGCAGGTCCCTAATCTGATGGAAGCGACCGATCAGGGGCA
>JBEIHI010000206.1:0-2706 GCA_040381435.1 Bacteriovoracaceae bacterium
GGCCGATCAATTTGGCGGTGAACTTTTCTCCCTCTTTTCGGCGTCGATTTGAATTGTCGTTCGAGAAAAGTGTGACTTCGATTTTGTCGGCGCCATCAATAACATGATTGTTGGTCACGATGTGACCATCCTTTGAGATGATGAAGCCAGAGCCCAAACTCCTTCGGGGCTGTCGCTGTCTCTCGCCAAATGGCATATTGAAGAAGCGTTCAAAGAAATCTTCTGGATTCGAAAACGGATCGCCCTGAGGTTGTTGCTGTCGGCGTCTAGGATCTGCCTTCGGCTCAGCAGTTGTCGCAATGTTGACGATGGTGTGATCAACTTGATCAATGATGGGTCCGAGGTTGGGCAATCCTACGAGAGGGGCCGCTCCATTGGACAGCTCCGTCCAAAATTTTCCAGGCTCTGCATTGAGAGCGGAGCCTGCGATTGAAAAAACAAGTGCGAGCTTAAGACTTTTGAATGCTGACATATTTCATCCTCGTTGTGTAAAGAATTTCGTTCAGTAAACTTGATTCGTGAGAAGAAAGATTGCCCTGAGTTTTCTGCAACAACATTTCCAAAATGTCGATGTGGTGTTTGGCCACTTGCGGATCTTTTTCTTTCTTTCCGCTGACAGGGTTTTCGACCTCTCCCAGTGCTACCAGTGTGGCTGTTCCTAAAGAGAGAACAAAGGTTTCAAAGTTAATCATCGGACCTTGAGCTTCTGACGACATGACTAATTTTTACTCCTCTTTTGAGGTTTTGCCTTCTAAATTCGTCGCTGTCACGAAGGCCCATTTCCATCGATCCACATTCACGATATCCGGTGAGATCACGTACTCGACGGCTTTGCCCCCAAGATTGGTGTAGAGGGTCCCGATATCTTTTTTCAATTCAAAGACAAACGTTCTCGTTGACGCATCCGCTAGGACTAAAGTCATTGAAAGAGAGTAAACACTTGGTGGCTTCGTCAAACTCAAAAAACGCAAGGCTCGCATGCCTCGCAGTCCCTTGAGATTCTCCTCGATATTCTTGCGGTTTCCAGGCTTTGAATCCTTGGCAGTTTGCGCCGTCCATTCGTCGGCCTCGGTTCTCTCCAGAGTGATTTCCGCAGAGCCAGGAACCTTCAGCTTCACCTGCTTGACATCTTGAATCTCAAAATCATCAAATGTCTTTTTGATGAAGTCCTCAGGAGACTTTTGCAAGTTATCATAATGAAACTGAGATACCTGGGCCCACGGAGTCTTGTCCCCCTTGGCGTAGTAGGTGGGCACCTTACCCGTTTTGAAAAACTGAATCTCCAGTCCAAAGGGGCGCTGATCGCCCGCCACGACGCGCGAATCGGAAACCCCTTCCTTAAAACCAACAAGGACGCGTGTATCGCTGGAAGATTTGACGGGAGCCTTATCCAAGAACTTGTTTGCACGAACAAGACTGACCTTTTCGGCGAGCTGGCGAACCATTTCATGATCCACAGGCAATTCATAAGGAGCAGTCATCACCCATCGATCATCTTTGATCTGAAACTTTGTTTCTTTACCTTTGCTATTGAGGCTCAGATTCGAAAAATTTTCATACTTCACGGTGGTGAGCTTCATTTCCCGAAAGTCCTCGGGGCGCTGAGCCGCGAGATAATCTAAATCCAAAGTCGCCAAGTAGACGGCCGGAGAGCTGCTGACTTGAGCATAGACACTGGTATTACCAGGATTCTGCGCTCCCATCTTGATTTCAAAAGGGCCCTTCAGCGAAGGCTCTTTATAGGTCAATCTGAGCCGAGGCTCTTTGAGGCCAAACTGCGCGAGGTCGGGCTTTTCCTTTTCGAGCTCTTCTTTGCTAAACAAAACTCGGCTCTCCTTAAAGCGTCTCAAAGCAGCGATAAGATCAAGAATTTTTGATTCAGCTGCCAGATCCTTGACGGGAGAGACCATAACCCAGCGTTGATTCTCCTTGGCAATGCTGAAAGACCCTTCCTTGGTTTGAATTTCAAACGAAGAAATCTCCTCTAGGGTTCCCTGCGCCAGTCTTCCATACTCTGGAGAGTCCTTTTCTTCGGCTGGTTTTTGGACGCCATAATAGAGATACGCGCCAAGCCCCAGCAAAACGACGATCAAAGCAATGAGACTTTTGAACTTCATACTCGCGAACGTCTCCTCAGCCAGATAAAGAGCGACAAAATCAACAGAGCTTGGGGGAGGACAAAGATCGAAGCATAGACAGCCGCAATCTTTTGTTGAGAGCTCATGTCCAATGTGGATGTAGTCCAAGTTCGTGCCTTAATCGAAAGTGCCGCTGCACGGTCGCCAATGATATACCCCACGGCGTTCATGGCTAAATCCCGGTTGTTTGCCGAATTGATTTGCTCATCAAAGACAAACCGCGAGTCTCCAAAGACGATCAATCGACCGTTCTTAGACCAATCATCATTGGCAGCCTTCTCCACGGGCCACTCTGAAATCATGGCAACGCTGAGTGGGCCTTGAAGTTCTTGCCCGTCGCGCCGAACTGGCTTTTGATTAACCAGTGCCGCAAGATCCGTTTCAGCCCAGGCGTTTTTCGAAGTTTCAACAAGACTCGAAACCTTGGCGGGGCCCTTGTAGTTCGGAAGAGCTCGAACGGGTTGAGCAAGATTGAACTCAACCGATGCTTGGCCGGCAAGCTTTTGAACAATCGGATGGTTTCCAAACGAGGCCGTCGCGAGCTTCTGCAGCGTGATGCTCCCTTGGA
>JBEIHI010000207.1:0-2643 GCA_040381435.1 Bacteriovoracaceae bacterium
CCATGCAGGATGCCTTCAAAGAACTCAAAGCAAAGCTCGAAGGCGAAGCTCGAAAAAAAGCGGCTGATGCTGGTCAACCCCTCGCTGAGGGAGAGCCCATCAAACTCGATGCGAAAATCAATATCTCTGCAGACCGCCGCTTGTATTTTCAGGTCGTCAAAAAGATCATGTACAATGCTTCGTTTGCGGGATTCCCGGATTTTCGGTTCGCAGTCTTAAGCAAAAGCCAAAGTGAAGTTCTAGTTCCGCCAGCTCAGTAGAGCTTAGGCTTCTGCGAGAAGTCGCAAGGCCTGATAGGCAGAAAACTTTTGAATCAAATCACGATTTCCAAAACCCAACTGTAACAACTGGGATCGAATCCCTTTGCGAGTTGCCACCGCGAGCCAGACTGTCCCCACAGGCTTTTGCTTTGTTCCTCCTAAGGGTCCCGCAATGCCCGTAATCGAAACAGCCTTATCCACACCCGATCGCTTCATCGCACCCAAAGCCATTCGCGAGCCGTTTGTTCACTCACTGCTCCGTGTTTCTTGAGCGTCTCTTCCTTCACACCCAAAAGATCCATCTTCGATTGATTGGAGTAGACCACAAAACTGCGATTCAAAACAGCCGAAGCTCCCGAAACACTTGTCAGCATTGAACTCACCAAACCGCCCGTGCAGCTCTCAGCAATGGCGATTTGTTTTTTTTGCTTTAGCAACTGCGCCAAGATCACTTCCTCAAAGCTCTCTTCCCCCATCGAGAAGAATAACGAGCCAAATTGCTTCCTCACCTTAGCAACCAGAGGCGCAATCAATCGACGGGCCGCAGCCTCGTTGCGCGCGGTGACTTCAAACTTCAAATGATTCTCAGGAAGTCGAGTTCGAAATCCAACGCTCACGCCCTTGGGGAGTTTTTGACGACGAGCCCATTCATTAAGCTCGCTCTCCGGCACACCAAAAATCTTCAGCACAAAGAGAAAGTTGGCTGTTGGCGCCTTCATTCGATTGAAGAAAGGCATCAAATGCCGATCCATTACATGATCGAATTCTCGAGGAACTCCGGGGAGAAAGAACATTCGTCGATCGCCCAGCTTCCATGAGATCGCCGGAGCAGTGCCCTCGTCATTCGCCAAAACATCGGCCCCTTGAGGAATCATGGATTGCTTTTCATGCCCAGCGTTGAACTTGCGCTTAAGCCTTTTGATGCGATTCAAAACATTGCGACGTGCTTGCACGCTAGAAATCATCTTTGATCCAAAGGTCTTTGCTGCAACAGCCAAAGTCAGATCGTCCGTTGTCGGCCCCAGCCCCCCCGAAACGATCACCACATCAGAGCGAGACACCGCCAGTGCGAGAGCGCGTGAGATCTCAGCAGGGTCATCGGTCACCACAGACGATCTCCTGATCTTGAGACCGAGAGGCCTAAGCTTCAAAGCAAAACGCTGCGTGTTTGTATCACTGATTGTTCCATCGAGAAGCTCGTTTCCCGTGGCAATTACTTCTATAAGGGGAAAAAGTGCGGTTGAATCCACAACAAATAAACTCCTAAGACCACATTCACATAAATCCCTGCGACGACATCATCCATCATCACACCCCAGCCCTCTATATAATGACGGTCAAAATATCTCACCCCTGGGGGCTTACTAATATCGAAAATTCTAAAAAGCACAAAGGCCGCAATCGCCAAAGACCAGGAGGTCTCTACCAAAAGCAGAGACAGACCCATCCCCACCCACTCATCGATCACAATCTCAGAGGAGTCTTCTTGCCCCCCCTCTCCCTCATAAACTCGTATTGCCCAGATCCCCACAATGAAAGTCAGAATGAGGGCCGCAGAAATCAGGATTTGAGAGACGCCTAAGTAGATCAACCCCAGCCAAAAAAACAAGGCGACGGCGGAGGCCACAGTCCCACCACCTTTTTTGACATGGCCAATGCCACCACAGGTTACAAAAAGCGAGGCCAGGCGAAAACGCAGGGTAGACTTTGCAGGCCGGACTGAGGAAGAATCGTTCTGACGAGGATCAGGATCCACGATATGAAATATAGGAAATCGACTCTGCGAAGTCTACGAGTGAATAAGATCTATGAGTGAATACAGAGCCCTAGATTCCGCTTCGGTTTTTTTGGTTTATGGCATGATCCTTCTGCTCAGCCTCCTGGGTGATTGGATGTATGGGGGCTCTTTTGTGGCATCGTGGACCTCGGCTCAGCCCCTGCCCACGGGTGCGATTCTAGCTGCAGTGATTTTTGTAGTTGTTGCAATTGTTGCTGCAACACTCCTCACATCCCTGTTTTCCTGGGGCGCTGAGATTGAACGAGTTTTTCAGCAGATTCTCACTCCCCTCTCTTATTTTCAAATTCTCGTTCTCTCTTTGGTCTCTGGATTTTTGGAGGAGTGGTTCTTTCGTGGACTCTTGCTCAGCTACTTTGGGCTCATCATCAGCTCAGTTATATTTGGGCTCGCTCATTTTTTGCCAGCACGAAAGATTTGGAGATGGAGTCTTTGGGCCTTTGCAGCAGGTCTGGTTCTTGGCTGGATGCAAATGAAGTTTCAGAACTTATGGCTTACGGCTATGACTCATGCCGCCATCAATTTCTTCCTACTTCTTAAAATCAATCTCAAGGCTCATCGCTTTGTCACCCGTGCTCGAATGCACCG
>JBEIHI010000208.1:0-2594 GCA_040381435.1 Bacteriovoracaceae bacterium
GCTCTCCTGATGGCAGACATGGCTGCGCATATTGCGAGCCAGAAAAGTGAGATCGAGCGTCTTCAAGCTGAACAAGCAAAAAAAGATCAGCAAAGCTTTAACATCGTACATCGTCGTTCTAGCACGTCAGTTTTTAGCTAAGGCCGCAAACTCATTGGGAGTATACGGTTTTTGGTTCTCTAGAAGATCTTGGGCCAGTTTTTCGAGATATTCTCTTGGGTTCACCTGATTCAGTTTGCAGGTCTCGATAATCGAAAAGATAACGGCCGCAGTTTCGGCCCCGCGCTCTGAGTGAGTGCCGTACCAAGTTTTACGACCGACAACATGGCTTCTTAAAAGCCGCTCTTGCAAATTGTTGTCAATGGCAACATCCGCGTGTTCCAAGAACAGGGTCAGCCCGTCATAGTTTTCAATAAAATAACTGAGAGCCTTGCCGAACTTGAGTTGCGACGGATACCTGGGTAATTGCTCAGCGGCTGCCGCCAACATCGCCTCGAATCTGTTTTTCATCTCACTTCTGATTCGTAAAACCTCATTTGGCGGTTTCTCTTTACAGTTAGATTCGAGCTGGTAAATATCGTGGTACTGATCAAGATAAAATTTCGAATCTGGATACGCATTCAGAGCTTTGACAAAATATCGTCGCGCATGAGCATTGCAATTGGCATTTTGTATGGCCATCACACCTTGCCCCTGCCTAAGTAGGTTCGTGATCCTCACTGCCTTGCCGTAACCAGAGAATACATCAGACATCAAGATTTCACATTTTGAAGTTTTCAAAATGTCACTCGCCACGTCACCCGACCGGGTATCATGACACTCTAAAAAACAAAATTTCGGAGTCGAAAAACCCCACAAATACCAAGACTTCGTATCACTTCCTTCGAGCATCTTGTGCGGCGTCTCGTCCGCGTGAAGCACTCTTGATTCTTTGATCTGTTGTTTGATCAGTTCGTAAACAGGCTTTACAAAATGAGCAAACTGATGCGTAAGCTCTATTAAACTCTGTGGCGGCAGATCCTTAAGCCCAGAACGGGCCGCCATCGCAACGTAGCGCTCAATCGGAATCAAGTCACAGTACTTGCTCGCCACCACATCAATGATCATTTTATCAGAGTAACTCGAACCCGAAATAATTCGAGCGGGCACTGGCGGCAGCTTGATGCAGCCGTGACACTGACAGCGAAACTTTGGCCTCACCCAGTTAATAATTTCAAATTTCTTGGGAATCACGTTGAGTTGCTCGGACTCTTCCGTCATTCCAGAATCTGTAAGCATCTTGCCACAGGCATCACATGTCGGAATATCGTCAAACGGCACAAGTTCATTTCTGACAGGAATATTTGGATAACGCTCCGAAGGTCGTTTTGGACGTGGTGCTGGAGTTTTTGGCTCTTTGACTTTATCTGCTGCTGGCTGTTTGTATCTCTCAGAACTTGCGCCGTACATCGTACTTTGCATCTCTCCCAGCTGCTCCTCCAAAATGAGCTTTAACTGCTCATCAGTTAAGCTCTGATTCTTGAGTCGATAGATTTCTTTAAATGCGAGAAAGAGCTCGGTCTCAAGAAGAGAATTTTTCTGAATCAAATCTTCTCGCGTCAGCTGGTCGAACTTCGTTGAATTCAGATTTTGAGAAAATTCTAGTTGATTCACAAAAATAAGCTTAGACGGACATTTGCGGAACTTGCAAATCTTGACTCACTGGGAATTTTCTTTGCCGAGGGGAATCAATAAATCGCTTCTCTAAATCGGCACCTTCAAAAAAAAGTGCAAACTCAGCCGGCGTCAGAACAACCTCCCCTCTGAACATCGGATTGATCCTGCTAAATGTCCCCTTATCCATTCGTTTGCACAACAGCACCAAGCCCGTGCCGTCCCAGTAAAGGCACTTGATCGAAGTCCTTCTTGAATTGATGAACACAAACAAATGCCCAGAAAGGGGGTCCTGATTCAAGACCCCCTTTGCTTTCGAAAACAACGTATCGTAGCTCGCCCTCATGTCTGTGGGTTCTTTCGACACAAAAACTCGAGTTCTACGATTGAAATTGATCATGCCACCTTCTTCAGAAAATCGATCAGCAGCTCCACTTGCTGAAACCGAATCACCTTGCCGTTGTCCCAAGAAATCTCGATGCCTTGGCAAGGTGAATGGAATCCAGAGCTCTGATCAGCAATTTTCACTTCTTTGAATTCATCTGGCGGCACCATACCGCTTTTTACCAATTTTTTTGCCTTCTGAATCATTGTCACCATCTGCATTTTGCTTAAACCCAGCTCCCGATAAAGATCTGAAGATTTTCCCGGCCAATGCTCCCAAGACCGTAAAACTTCAAAAACAACGTCGTTGCTGACGTCTTTCAATGTCCCTTTTTCAGACTTAAATGTGTTGAGCTTCTTCTTTAAAATTGCGTTATCCACAATCACCTCCATGTGTTGTGAACCCAATTTAACCGGAAAATCTCAAATTGAAAATGTGTGGCAGAACGACGATGTACATTAAATCATCGTGTCCGCTTACGATTTTGCGAACGTAAACAAAATCATCCATCGAGTGAAATACTGGCTTAAGCATGTCGGCCTGCAAAAGCTTTAGA
>JBEIHI010000209.1:0-2590 GCA_040381435.1 Bacteriovoracaceae bacterium
GAACCGGAAAGGGAGAGACCTATGAACCAAAGACCTACGGAAGAAACATTTGTTTGGAAGAAAGAGATTGTTGGCGGCGTAACGACGTTTTTGACCATGTCCTATATCATCGTCGTAAACCCTCGCATTTTATCGGCGGCTGGAATGGAGTTTTCAGGAGTCATGACAGCCACGGTTCTTGTGACTTTCCTCATGACCCTACTTATGGGTCTTTACGCCAAGCTGCCATTTGCCGTTGCGCCAGGAATGGGGCTTAACGCCTTTTTTGCCTACACATTGGTTTTAGGAATGAATGTGCCCTGGCAGGTTGCTTTGGGGATCGTGTTTTGGTCTGGAATTCTCTTTGTTTTGATTTCGGGTACTCGACTTCGCGAGATGATTGCTCAGGCAATGCCGGGAAATATCAGGGTGGCAGTCGCCGTTGGTATTGGCTTTTTCCTGACCTTCATTGGACTGAAGAATCTCGGTTTGGTGGTGGGTGATCCCGTGACATTGGTGAAGTTTGGAGCGCTCAATGTCAAAACGGTAACAGCTCTTGTGGGTTTACTTTTCATGACTTGGCTTATGATCCACAAATCTCCCTTTGCATTCATCAATGGAATTGTTGCGATTGCGATTATCTCTTGGGTCATGGGTTGGGCTCCGATGCCGGAAAAAATTCTGAGTGCCCCTGACTTCTCCTCCGTGCTCTTGAAGTTAGATATCGTCAACGCTCTTCAGTGGAGTCTCGTTCCGGCAATCATCACCGTTGTTCTGACGATTCTCTTTGATTCGCTTTCGACATTTATGGGGGTTTCGAAAGCTGCGAATCTGCTCGATGCTCAGGGGCAGCCCCGGAATTTGAGACAAGGATTGATTGTTGATTCTCTTGCTTCAATTTCTTCGGGCTTGGCCGGAACTTCCCCGGCTGTTCCCTATATTGAAAGTGCAGCGGGTATTGAGATGGGGGGGCGAACGGGGCGTGCGTCGATCGTGACAGCTCTTTGCTTCTTGCCATGTCTTTTTATTGCCCCACTCGCTGTAGCCATTCCGGAGTATGCCACAGCACCGGTGCTCATATTGGTTGGAGCTTTGATGTTTAGAAATGTGAAGGATTTTGATTTCACTGGACGTTTTGAGGACCTCATTCCCGCATTTTTGACAGTGGTCTTAGTGCCGCTGACCTTTTCGATCACTCAGGGGATTCTTTGGGGCTTCATTGCTCATTCGCTGATGTATGTTCTTGTGGGTCGTGCTCGCGAGGTCAAGCCAACCATGTATGGGCTGTCGATTGTTTCTGTGGTGTTGTTGCTGGTGGAGAATGTTTTTGTTTAAGATTTCGGAATGAGTGGATTCGAACCACCGACCTCTTGTTCCCGAAACAAGCGCTCTACCAGGCTGAGCTACATTCCGATCTCTGTCTGAATATCATAAAGCTCGAGCTTTGCAACGAGAGGATCGATTTCTTAAAAGCCAATATTGAGGCCCGCCGGGCGAAGATAGCTCAGCATCCGATCCAGAGATTCCCGTACTCTGGTAAGGACTTGAGCTTGCATTTCGGATTTGGGTTTGCCTTCGTATCTCTTTTGACCTTTGCCATGGGGAAATGTTTCAACCTTGAGCATTTCGCCAGTGGGTGAATACTTCACGACAATCGTGCCCTCATCTTTGAGGGTAATGGATTGAGGCTTTCCATACTCCCAATAGGTGAATGCGATTTCATCGCCTTTGAGTTGATCTCTCAAGAACAAAAGCTTCCCGTTTTTGTTGTATTGTAACTTGAGATGCATCGTGGGTTTACTGGCGGCAAGCTCTTTGGCTTCCACGAGATTGCACCGCGGGTCGAACGTAAAGTTGAGCGATGATTCTTTGCCTCCGGCGGTCTTCAGTGCAATCATTTTGACTTGGCTGCACCGAGCCTCGTAATCGAATGTCATGAGGTCTCCTGAGGGCACCGACTGCCGACTGATCATGTTTCCAGTGTTGGGATCATAGATGTATTTATCGCCCTGGCCACGACCATCCAAAACAGAAGCCGGATAGCCTGTTTCTTTCGAGAATGTTTTTGTTTCCCGAGAAGTTTCTTTGTCTGATGAGTCGTGCTTACTGACACGTTCAAACTCTTTGAGCTTAAATTCGTGGATTTCTTTTCCGACGTAGCGATCGCCTTCGTATTTGGAAATCTCGGTAATGCTGTGACTACTGTTGTTTCCAGGGAAACTACGAGAGTACTTGGACACCTTTGTCCCGGGACCAGATTGCTTGGCCACTTCATACTTGGCGTTGTATTCGAAGCGAATCTCCTCTTTGTCTTTTCCAGGAGCCGTGGTGATCATTTTGGTCATATTGCCCACTTTGTCGTATTCAAACTCCATTTTCCTTCCAGACACATCGGTGAAAGATTTCAAGCGTCGAGAGGGAAGCATCTCATACGTTGCCTTTCGGCCCAGCGAGTCCGAGATTTCACGCACAAGGCCCTTGAGGGCTGAATCTGCTTGATAGGCTAAGTTCACGGATCGACCGCACATATCATTGATCCGAATCAGGTTGTCATCAGCATACGCATAGTCGATTGCATTTCCGTTTCGATCCTCAGATCGAATGAGCCGTC
>JBEIHI010000210.1:0-2569 GCA_040381435.1 Bacteriovoracaceae bacterium
GGATCCAAAAACCTCAGCCCATGATTTTCGTCGTGAAACTCGAAAGGCATGATCAAAGGCGTGCCCCATTTCATGCAGAAGCAGTCTTTCAAACTCATCATCATCTTCGCCCTCGCACTCGAGCATGAGCTTTTTCTCCAGAGCCCTGAGCCGAGGATGGGAGAGAAAAAACGGAATGGAGATGGCGGGATATCCCTCGGGAGAAAACCATTCATCGCCTAAAAAAATCAACGGCTCGAAATTCGGAAGCCGTTCACGAACACCAGCCAAAACTCTTTGAACTCGAGGATAGTAGTCGCTCTTTTCGAGGCTCAGACCCAGGTCTTTAATCCGGCAGGAGAGGAGCTCGTCGTCAGATAAGTTTTGGAGAAGTTCAAGGTTCATAGCTTTTGGACATCTTACCTCTCACGGTTTGCATTTGAAAGGAAGCCTGATATAAACCTTCCATTATTAGAGGAGATATTCAATGAGCTCAGAACGATCCGGAAATCCATTAGATCCAGTTCGAAAGGCGAATGAGGAAGAATACTTTCGAAAGCAAAATGCCGAAGCTGCAGCTAAGTTGAAGGCAAGAGCGGCAATGGCTCAGGCGGGCATTCACGATGACGGCCTCGCTCTTAAGCTTAAAGAAGCGGGATTTGACGAAGATACTCTGAGGGCACTCTATTTGATTCCCCTGCTCGATGTGGCTTGGGCCGATGGTAAGGTTCAACTTGAAGAGAAGGATCAAATCCTCACCGTCCTCAAAACTCGAGGAATCGATGCCTCCTCAGGTGCCTACAAACTCGTCAAAACTTGGGTTGAGAAGGGCCCTGCGGATGAAAGTTTTCAGCGTGGTAAGGCCTTGGTCTCTCCTCTGCTGGATGATCTCAAAAAAGGTGGTAGTGCCGCTGGTGAATGGATTCTTCAGGCTTCCGAGCGAGTGGCCCACGCAACCGGTGGTTTGTTTGGTTTGGGTTCAAAAGTCTCAGGAGAGGAAGCCAAAATCCTCAATGAGATTTCTAAAAAGTTGAAGTGATTGCTTAGGCGGCAAGGAGTCGATTCTTTGCCGCGTACGTTCTAAAATTCTTAAGAAGCCATTCAAAACTTGGGATGACAAAGATGTCATCTTGCATATGGAAAATTTCAAAGTACTGGTCGCCGACCGAATCAAAGTCAAAGGGGCGCCGATTTACTTTTTCGCTGAGGCAGTAGGGGACCTCTCCAACAGATGAGAGAATGCCCGATCCATAAATCCGAGTTCCTTCTTTTTGCTGAATCAAACCAAACTCAACCGAGAACCAATAGATTCTTTGAAGTTTCATCAGCATCTCACCCTTTGCGTTGAGGGCCGCTTTTCCAAACTCCTCATAAAAATCAGCAAACTCTTGATGAGTGATCAGGGGAATGTGGCCAAAGAGATCATGAAACATGTCTGGACTTGGCGTGTACTCCAGTTCCTCTCTCTTTCGAATAAAATCCGTACAGGGAAACAGCTTCTTCGAGAGGCATTCAAAGAATTCACGTTCGGGAACAAGGCCCTCGGTGCGTGCAATTCTCCAGCCTGTGCATTTCTCAAGAGAGTCGCTGACTTCTTTGAGTGAAGGAATCTGATCGCTCGGCAAGTTGAGGCGCTTAAGGCCCGCGAGAAACTCAGGAGTTGCTCGTCCGGGCAGAGCCTCCATCTGTCGCTTAAACATGAGCGCCCAGGTTTCGTGCTCCTCGGCGCTGTAGTGAGGAACGGGCACCTTCGAAAGGTCTGCTTCATAACCCGTTGTAACCACTACATTCACATCACGGTACTGATCCGTAACGCTTTTCATGCCTCTAAAAGATGATGGACTCTCTTTCATTAATCTCAGTTTTAAGTATATCACGGAGGGCGGTCAAAAGGATTCCATGAAGCAGGCGTTTGAGACGAGTTTATTTCATTATAAGTGGGTTCCAGCTCTTTCAGGTCAGCGAGAGCACGTGCTGATTTTGGTTCATGGACGAACGGGAAATCTTCGAGTCCTAGACTTCATGACCAAACGATTTCAGATTGTTGATCTCAATTTTCTCATCATCCAAGCTCCCTTCGAAGAGAAGAGGCCTGAACAAAAAGACCAAGGTTATTCTTGGTACCAAAAGGGCTATCAAGGAATTGAGAGCTCAAGGCAAAAACTCTTTCAGCTCATTGAAGAGCTTCATCGCTATGGATTTCCCTATCAAGGCATCTACTGGCTTGGTTTTTCTCAAGGAGCCGTCATGGGATTCGATGTTTTTGTGCGGTTTCCTCAAGTGCTTGGGGGGCTTCAAGCCATTTCAGGGATTTTGGTTCAGACGGATAAGGTCAATGCGGAAAGGTCCCCTGTTGCTGATCAGCAAATGATTCTCATCACTCATGGCGATCGTGACGAGATTATCACTTTGTCCGATGCGGAGAAATCTTATGAGGCGCTTTCAAATGCCGGAATCCCGTTTCAGTTTGAATTGTTTGATAAGCCGCATTCCTTTCAGATGAACAAGGAGTTGCCGTTTCTTGAATCGAAGCTCATCGAGTGGATGAGATCCAAGTGAACCCTGCCTATCTTTTTGCGTTTGGTGCGAC
>JBEIHI010000211.1:0-2561 GCA_040381435.1 Bacteriovoracaceae bacterium
ACTCGTGCTCAAGATCGCGGCGCTCTCGGCGCGCCAGCGCTGCACATCTTCGCGCGCGGTTTCACTCGTGATCCATTGACTCTCACCGCTCGCCGTGGCGGTGCGACTTGCATTTCCGTTTCGATCCTCAGATCGAATGAGCCGTCCCGATGAGTTGAAAAACTCCTGCGAAGAGTTTTGGAATCGCCGCAAAAAAGTTCCATCTGGGCGAAGCTCGATGGTGGAAGGTCCTCGCGCAAAACTGTAGTATGTTCCGGGAGCGGCCATGGGCTGTGTCGCTAGGAGCTTGCTTGCAAGTTGTTCTCTGAAACGCTCTTCGTTGATGAGCTTGCGACGAAGTTCCTCATAGACCGTTGGCGATTTGATTCCTCCCGCCTGCACATCGACTTTTTTTTGCGCGACAAGAATCTTTTCAATCTGAGCGGTCTTCGCTTCCTCGAGATTCCGCTCCTTGGTGTAGATGTTGGTGAACCCGTCTCCTTCAAGAACTTCGAGTCGTCCAGGAGCTCTTTTCACTCGGATATTGTGATTGAAGGTCCATTTATCGCCAAAGATGCTCGAGTTTCCGGAATATGAGTTATACGCCATTTTCAGTTCAATGGGTGCGTAACAGGGAAGAGCGTAGTGGTCCTCGATCGGCAGAAAAAAATTCAAGGTACGAACGTTCACGGGATCCGGGGGATGGTGGTAGAAAAAGGTTGAGTTTTGATCCCCGTATCCGAGCGGCTCCTGATCCAGGTCACTCGCCGTTAAAGCGAGACTCATCATCAAGCCAAAGCAGAAGAATTTCATTGTCTTAAGAACGTAAACCACCTCTTCAATAATAACTGAAGCTTGGGATTTTCAGGCAGAATTTCCTTTAGAGAAAGCTGACGAAATGGTGCACAGCGTCGAGAGTCTCGCTCATTCAGATTTTGATTTCCCCAAGGCAGTGATGAGCAGTGCAAGCACCGACAAGATAGCGCCGCCCCAAAGAGCGAGGCCCCATCGATCATCCGGTCGATAGGCATTCATCAAAACGGCTGAAATGAGAAATCCGCTGCTGAGATACCCAAAGGCATGCAATCTCATCGAGCGTTCAAATGTTCGCTTGAATTCATCGGCTTGCTTTCCACCGAGGAATAGATCGCCTTGATCGAGTCGCTGAACAAGAGTTTGCATCTGTACGGGTAGCTCAGTTCCAAGAGTTCTGAAGCCTTCAAATGTCTTCACCAGATCTCGCCAAATCTCATCGTAGGAGAATCGGCGTCTCATCAGAGTTTTTGCAAACATTTGGCCGTACGCAACAAACTCAAAATCAGGATCTAGCTTTCGACCTAGGGATTCGAGAGTCATGATTGAGCGATAAAAAAGCACGAGCTCTTGAGGCACTCTGACCTGATACTTTCGAGCAATTCGAGTCGAGTCCAGCATGACCTGGCCGAGATGGATATCCTTCAAGGGTTTTCCTAGTTGCGGACCCAAGAAGTTGGCGACGTCGCGCTGAAACTCGCGAACACTAAATCGTCGACCAAAGTCACCGATCTCGACATAGGTTTGCGAGAGGCCTTGGAAATCTCTCGCAACTAAGGCGAGGAAAATCTTGGAGAGCTTCTTTTTGAGATCAGGCTGCAGGTGTCCTACCAAGCCAAAATCGAGAATTGCGAGTCGTCCGCCATCCTCAGTCTGAAGTAGCACATTACCCGCATGAGCATCGGCATGAAAAATTCCATGTTGAAAAATACTTTCAAAGAAAAATGAAACAAGTGCCTCAGCAAGCTTCTTTCGATCAACGTCCGGAGGAAACTCCTTAATCTGAGAAAGAGGAATGCCCTTCATTTCAGTCATCGTCAGCACTCGCTTCGTGGTAGCTGGCCAAATGACCTCGGGGACTCGAATCCTATCGTCAGATTCCACTTTTTTGCCAAAGTAGTCGAGGTTCTTGGCCTCGAGGGTGAAATCCAGTTCTTCATTGATACTTCTTTGGAACTCTTTGACGATTCCAGTGGGATTGAGAAGGCGCAAATCCTCAATACGCTCAAGGGCTGAAGCCAAGCGGTAGAGCACTTGGATATCGTTTTGAATCACTCTGGTAATGTTGGGTCGCTGGACTTTGATCACGACGGGAGTATTTGTTTCGCGCCATACGGCTCGATGGACTTGCGCGATACTCGCCGCAGCCAGGGGCTCGTCTTCAATCGATTCAAAGAGCTCATCGAGTTTGGTGCCAAACTCCTCTTCGAGGATGGCTTCCACTTCATTAAAGGAAAAGGCCGGAACGGAATCCGTGAGCTTAGAAAACTCCTCAATATATTCTTCCGATAGAAGATCAGGTCGAGTTGAGAGTAGTTGCCCGAGTTTGATGAATGTGGGGCCTAGCTCTTCAAAAGCCATTCGAAGTCGAGCGGCCACTGAAGTGGTTGTAGCGTTATCCGAATTTGTTCTCTGATAAAGTCCCAGCTCCGCCATGATCCCCGAGAAGCCGTGCTTTACCAGCACTCGAACAATAGTTTGAAACCTCGAAAGATTATCGAGTCTGTTTTTGAAAGAGTATTTTACGTCATTTATGACCGACATGTTTC
>JBEIHI010000212.1:0-2555 GCA_040381435.1 Bacteriovoracaceae bacterium
AATCGTTGGACTTGGATGAGATTGTCTCCGTCGTATTGATACTTGGTGATAAATCCGGATTTGTCAAAAATCGCGTCGATGAAGCCTTTGGAATTGCGGACAAAATAAAGAAAGTTGCCACGCACCTCTGGCTGATTGAGGCGAATAGCTTCGAGATATCGCTGGCTCCTATACAGCCGTTCAGCGTCAGCAAACCTCGCAAGTATATTTTGAATGGCAGTCGCTGAATTGCTTGAGGCCAAATGATCAAAGATCATTTGAAGTCCCCCATTGTAGATTTGATAGAGGTACTGCTTTGAAGTGGGTTCAAATTTTGACATCAATCGTCCCATGAGATCGAATCGAATATTGTCTCTGTTTTCTTGTGACTGGAGGTTCGATCCGAAAGTTTGAAGAAGCCCGGAAGCTTTGGGATCGGGGTTGAGTGCATTTTCTGGAGCTTGTTGTGGCCAGAAGGGGCCGGGGTTGTTTTGAAGCAGATTCGGAAGAAAAAACTGTCGACCATCGCCCGACGTCAGGAATTCAAAGCTGCCAGCGGATCCTGTGGGAGTGATAAGTGCGTAGTTTCTTTTGCTCATCAAAAAGTTGGAATCCCAGTTTCGTCCGAAAGCGCCAACCTTGGTATTGAAGGAGGCGTAAGATCGTCCAATACTCAAACTAAAAGGTGAAGACGCGTTGGGGTAGGAGAGATCGAGATGGGACTGTGTCAATTCCCCGGTGACATTGACTGGGCCATGAAAGGTGGCGCCTCTGACAAGCTCTTGCCGAGCGTCGGTCAGGACAACTCCCGCTTTAAACTCAGGCATCAGGGCATAGGTACTCGCAGGATAGACCACGACATTCATTTGAGGAGTGATTGGCTGTGATTCAGAACGAGCAATTCTGATTCCCGCTTGCACAGAGGCAAGCCGAATCGTATTGGCCTGATCCGAAATGACTCCATCGTCGTATCCAAGAAAGCTTGGCAAAAACCAGCCGGAATTGACGGGATCTTTGGCGATTATTGAAAACAAAGGTCCTGAGGAAGCCCCTGCAATGATTTCGTAGCTCAAAAGATCGGGATTCAGAATATAGATGCGAGAGTTCTGAGGTTCTCGATCCACATGAAGCAGATAAACAAATGCTGAAAGAGGCTGGCCATGCTCAACTGTCAGCAGTGGGACATTGTCAGTCCTGTGGTACTGCGACTTGAGTCCCATCACAAGAAAGTTGCCGGTCTGTTGAGGCGGATTGGCGGTTGAGGAACAAGCTCCACCTTCGCAGGTTTTGAGTGCGGACCAGACATCTTTGAGATCGTCCACATTTCCTGGAGCGGTGGTTGACGAGAGCTTCCACTCAGAAAGATAAACACACTGGTTTGCAGTCGGTAGATTCAGAAGTCGCGAGTACTGAACACAGTCCGGATTGGCCTGAACGTTGCTAAGGCTTCCTTTGGTTTTATCAGTGAAGAGGCGAATGGGTTTGAAGTAGTTTTTCAGATCCGAGGCTTCCTCCGGTGCGCGAGGTGAAAACTGGGGATCTGGCTGATGAGGTTCCGTACTAGAGCTGTCAAACGCCAAGCAGCTTGTGAGAAACAAACTTAGAAGTCCTGTTAATCCTACATTCCAGATTCTCATAACATTCTCCTTCGGTCGGTGAGTGATGGATCTCTTGCAAAGACCCCTCCTCGCACTCTCAATAAAATGCAGTCTCTATGCCCACGAGACCCTGCTTAAAAGCTCATTTACAGGGTGGCTGTCGTGTCCCCATTCAAGTGGACAGCCGCTTTTTGTCGTTCAATCTCCGGTCTCAGGGTCATAGATATCTTTATTGTTAGGATCGCCAGGACAAGCTCCTGCATCGATGATCCTGCACTCCTCCCCGAGGTTGCCATCTTGATCCAATCCTCGTTGGCGACACTGCAGATAGCTCATGCGCCCAGGCTGATGCCATCCGCAGGGCAGATGACACTGGGGTCTGCAGGAATCAAATCGCCAGGGATTGGGAACAACTGAGTAAGCGCAGTAAGACTTATATCGATACTCTGTGGCTTCTCCGCTGCCCCTTTCTTCCCTGGTTGAGCAGTAAGTGATCCAGTCATCGGTGTTGGCGCGCTCTTGTATAATCTCGCTGGTGTTGAAGTCACAGTCCGCTTGGAGGTCGCGCTTCATGACCAGATCCAGGATGCTTGTGTATTCAAAGAAAAGCTGGCGGCGCTTACTTGAGTCTCCCAGAAGGCAGCCCGTGAGCGCTCCTGCGGCCTCACAAAAGCTAGGGTTCGGATAGGAGGGCTGATCGCAAGCACTCGTGTTGATTTCTTTGATCTCTGAACCAATAGCTCCATTGAGTCGATTGCCTAGGAGATCGACAAGGTCGGTGGCATAAACTCGAACCCACAGTCGCGAGCCGTCGAATCTGCTGAGCTGGTAATCAAAATCTCCTCCCGAGCCCCGGAATCTCAATCCTCCTATGGTCTTTGGATTTCGATCTCTAAAGGCAGTGAAGGCTGCTTGGGCGTCTGAGAGCAGAGGATCATCTTGTTGTTGAGAGACAACCACAAAGTGCGCTCCCCCTTG
>JBEIHI010000213.1:0-2551 GCA_040381435.1 Bacteriovoracaceae bacterium
AGCGCTCAGAGCGTGCGCCTAACTTTCATCAGCTCTTTGAGATGGCGGATGAGGAAGGAATGATTCCTGTCACGGTGAGTACCTATCTGCTCGAGCGAATTGCTAAAAATCCAGACAACTTGGCGCGAGTTACAAAACTCATTCGCGATGAAGCTGTTAAGCAGCCTGGTATTCGTGAAGAGGATTTTAACTTGGAGCTTCGAGATCCCAAAGTTCGAATGACCGCAGAGGGAACTCCTGTTTTGAGAATTGGTGTAAAAATTGAGCAGGATCCTTCGTTCTTTCAAAATGTCACAGGTGTTTTGGGCCTGCTTCCTGATGCTTTGCTTTCGCTAATCACGGGTGAAGACGTGAAGGCTTTTCAGACGATCACAGGTTTGCCGGGATGGCTCATTGATCAAGCCTCAAGGCCCGTGACCGATATTGATGGTTATATGGAACTTGAAATCCCCATCAACTTATCGGTGGGAGATTATGTCCAATCGGGCTCGGGCAAGCATGATGGACATTATCTTGTCGCTTGGGCGGATCCCGATCAATTGAAGATCAAGAACAAGGAGGGTTGGTCTTCCGTCTTTGGAAGCATGGCCAAGGATCAAGTGAAAAAGAACGCCAATGAATTCCATCGAGCGCTTCGGTTTGATCAGCCTCTAGCGATCCCAGGCTACGAAGATATGATGACGTTTGAAGTTGGTAAAACCATAGGTCCGAAGTCTTCAAAGCGACGAACCGTCGAAGGGATTCCCTCTGTCCTCGAGCGAGATGCAGGTCCCGATGGTCTCTATCGTGGATCTCTCGTCTTCAAACTTCGACCAGTCATCAACCCAGAGTATCAAGCGTGGCCATCCATCACTGTTTACAATCCCAAAAGGAAAGTTGAAGTCCCTCGCTAAACGGAATAAACCCTCTCTCGCAAGGAGTTAGATTCGGTTGAGTTCTATTCACGACTTTGATTACGACGTGGATCCTGAGCGGATTGCGCTGGCTCCGGCTGAGCCTCGCTCATCTGCAAAGCTCATGGTCGTTTCTCGGGAGTCTGGCGAAATCACTCATTCGATATTTTCATCATTGCCTGGTTTTTTGCGTGCCGGTGATTTGGTGATCTTTAACTCCTCCGAAGTCTTGCGCGCTCGCTTTTTGGCGAAGAAACAAAATGGAAAGCAGATCGAGGGAATTTTCATTTCTGCGATTGGAGATCATGTTTCTGTTTGGATTAAAGGAAATGTGAAAGCGGGGGAGTCGATTCATTTTGAAAATTTGCCTCCCGTCAAAGTAATCTCTCGCGCTGAGCGAGATGCGGTTCTGGATATCATGCCGACTCGCTTCTTGGCATGGCTCAAAGATTTCGGCCAAGTTCCTCTGCCTCCGTATATTCGCAAAGAGCGCGAGCGAAAAAAGTTTAACGAGAAGCTCGTGCAGGATCAGCAGGCCTACTCAACTGTTTTTGCTGAAGCAGGACGTTCAGGTTCCATCGCAGCTCCAACGGCCTCACTTCACTTTGATGAAGCGCTCCTCAGCCAAATCAAATCTGCAGGCATTGAGATTGGATTCGTTAAGCTTCATGTAGGGTTAGGAACGTTTGAGCCTGTGGATGTGGATCAGCTCGATCAACATCAGATGCATCGAGAGATGGTGGAGGTTCCTCTGGAGATTCAAAATCGCATTGCGCAGGTTCACGCCAATGGTGGGCGAGTGATTGCGGTGGGTACTACGGTCATGCGAAGTCTCGAGTCAGCGGTTTTGAGTCCCTCATGGGGAAAGACGGAGCTCGTCTATGAGACGGATCTTTTCATTCGCCCTCCTTATCTATTTCGGGCGGTGGATGGGCTTGTGACCAACTTTCATTGGCCCCGCTCAACGCTCTTGGTTTTGGTAGCGACCTTCCTTGAGGCGCAAAGGGGTTCTTGCCCCGCTCATCTTCAGCACCGATGGCGAGAGGCCTATGCTGCTGCTTTTACTCAGGATTATAAGCTCTTCTCTTACGGAGATGGGATGTTGATCCTTTAACGGGAGCTTGGTTGAGCTCCGGTCCCAAAGGTGCTAACACCACTGCCTTGTGTTAACCGAAACCACTCCAGAGCCAACTTTTTCGCCGAGCTTTCACGTCGAACAAACCGACAGCCGCACACGCGCGCGCTTGGGGACGATTCAGTTGGCACACGGACCTCTCCAGACCCCTGTGTTTATGCCTGTGGGAACTCATGGGACCGTTCGTGGAATCTCCGCTCATCTGCTGCATGATTCGCAGTCGCAGGTCATGCTCTGCAATACCTATCATTTGTTCGCTCGTCCCGGCATCGATCTCATCGAAAAGATGGGCGGCCTTCATCGATTCAATTCGTGGAATCGAAATATTTTGACGGACAGTGGTGGATTTCAAGTTTTCAGCTTGGCAGCCAATCGAAAGATTTCCGATGAGGGCGTTGAGTTTCAAAATCCACGAAATGGAGATCGACTCCATTTAAATCCTGAGAAAGTTGTTCGAATTCAGGAGCGCTGGGGATCGGATGTGATGATGGTGCTCGATGAGTGTCCTCCCGCCACCGCCACA
>JBEIHI010000214.1:0-2548 GCA_040381435.1 Bacteriovoracaceae bacterium
GAGTGCTGCATACACCATTCGATGTTGTTCAATCATGCTCTTGCCTTTGAAGGCAGGAGAACTCACAACGACGTCCCAGTGGTCTCCTCCACCCGTTGTGTCTTTGACTTCGATATGCGTCACAGGGAAAGACGCGCGAAGTTTTTCTTCAATTTCAAATTCATCCACCATAAGCGCCCTAAGATAGCAAAGATGTCAGGGGATTCCAGACGGAATTTTGCGGACTTTTAGGGGTATCTTTACGCCTTCCTTACGCTATGATGGGGGGGATGGCTCATGATTTGATCACCCGGCTGCTTTCCAAGCATCAGCGGTCCCAGAATAGGTGGATTGGGTTAGAAGTTGAGCGCCACCTTCGGCTTTCCCAGGGCCAAATGGCGCGATACGCGCCGCATCTCAAACCCCTTTTGAAATCGTTGATTCAAAACAAGGGATGGCGGGTGGACTATGAGGTGGATGGTCATGTTCTGGGGCTCATGAAGAACCTGCATATGATCTCTCTCGAGCCAGGGTCTCAGTTTGAGTTTGGAATTGCCCCCCGAAAAACTCTTCAGGAAGTGGCAGAAGCCCAAGCCCAGCTTGATGCTGAGTTGAAGAGCCTGCCAGAATTTGAGGGGATGTCGTTTCTCTGTGTCGGTGTAAATCCCTGGGAGAATGCTGATACGATCGAGATTCTTCCGAGTCCTCGCTATCGGCTCATGGATTCTTACTTTCAGTCGCTCAAAGGACGTGGTCGAGAAATGATGCGATTGACGTGTGGACTTCAGATCAATTTGGATTTTGCGACTGAGGCTGAGGGCGTTGAAATGTTTCGTGCCGTTCTTGCTTCGGCACCTTATTTGGCTACCGCCTTTTCGAATTCGCCCTTTCATCTTGGAAAAGCTGCGGGTGTTCTCTCGGAGCGACACTCGATTTGGAAAAAGACCGATCCCAAACGATCGGGATTTTTGGATTTTGCGTTTCGGCCAGATTGGACATTTGCCACGTATTCTGAAGCGGTCAGTCAGATTCCTTTGATGTATGCCTATGACAAATCTAACAAAGTTTTTGACCCTCAAGGGGCCTCGCTCAAATCGTTGGATCCCAAGTTGCAAGAGTTCAATGCCTTGGCCGCCATGAGGCAAGTTTTTACGGAAGTGAGATTTAAGCCGTGTTGTGTCGAGATTCGTTGCTTTGATGCGGTTGAGGATGGGTTGCGTTGGGCAGCCACAGCCCTATGCGTAGGTTTGTTTTACGATGAAGAAAATCGACGCTCACTCGCTCGCAAGGCTGATCTTTTGACATCAGTACGAGCTCAGACCTTGATGGATGAAGGAGCAAAACATGGCCTTAAGTCCGATCATCATTTTGAGGTGATCAGGGATCTCGTAAAGCAGGCTTACTCAGGACTGGTTCGTCGAGGATTTGGTGAAGAAAAATTCTTGAGTGCTCTTGAACCTCTTCTCTTGACTCGAAAGACTCCTGCTGATGTACTCGTTGAGCAGATGTCGTTGGTGTGAAAAAGTTTTGATATGAAGAAGCTGAAGATTCTCTTTGTTGCCGATCCCATTGAAACGTTGAAGCCGACCAGTGATACGTCTTTGTTTTTGGCGCATGAGTTTCTAGAAAAGGACTACGATGTTCTTTGGGCGACCCCTGATGACTTAATTTGGACGGGACATGATTTGCTGATTCGTCCTCTGCAGCTGCAGGCCTTCGAATTGAAGACCAAGCCTAAGGCGGTGGCTGCTGCCGTGGAGTCGATAGGAGTTTTTTCGGGGGTTTTGATTCGGAAGGATCCTCCGTTTGATGAGACGTATCAGAGAATGTGCTGGATGCTCGCTCCCTTTGAGCACAAGATTCCGATGCTCAATAAGCCCTCACAGTTGATTCGCTACCATGAGAAAATGTTGCCCTATGAGGCGCATCAGCACGGATTTCTCGCTGAGGATGAGGTGATTCCGATGGCTCTTGTGAGCAACAGTAGTGATCTGCGTTTATTCCTTGAGAAGTATCCCACAGATTCCTATGTGGTGAAGCCATGGCTTGGATTTGGTGGGCAGGATATTTTTCGAAAAACTCGAGCCGAGCTTTTGGCACAGGATTTTTCTAAAGCATTTTCACTTTCGAAGCATTTCATCGTGCAGCCTTTTGTGGATGAGATTTCCACCGAGGGGGATCGCAGGGTCTTTTTTGTGCATGGACATTATGCGGGAAGCTTTGTTCGATTGCCGCCCCACGGGGGATTTGTTTCAAATCTTGCTCAAGGAGGATCTGCGGAGGCTCGGGATCTAAGCCGCGACCAACGAAAGGTCATTGCGAAGCTTGAGAAGTTCATGCATTCACTCGGTATTGCGTTTGCGGGAGCGGATTTGATTGGACATAAGGTCTCTGAGATTAATATCACGTCACCGACCGGACTTATGAAGCTGCTGGAGTTGACGGGTGAGAATCGTGCTCAGGAGCTGACCCGAGGATTTTCTTGAGATGAATGCTCTGACACTTCAAGACGTCACGATTGAGTACGTTCAAAGAAAGAAAATCAAACGCGCCGTTGATCATTTGAGCC
>JBEIHI010000215.1:0-2541 GCA_040381435.1 Bacteriovoracaceae bacterium
CAGGAAGACCCCGAAAAAAGTCCTCAGCCAGATTGAGACGCAAGGGATTAAGCTGTGGAAAAAGAAATCTCATCGTCGTCGATAAGACAGGGCATAGCAGACTTCGGCCCCAAACAACAAGATCAGAGCCGAGTAGTAGATCCAAAGCAAAAAGGCCAAGAGCGCACCTGTAGCTCCGTAGGCCGACGCCACAGCAGTCGCCTTTAAATAAACTCCAAAAAGAGCGTTGCCTACCTCAAAGCCCACGGTTGTTACAAGGCCTCCCAGAATTGTAGGAACCCATCGCGTCTGTTTCTCGGGCAGAAACTTAAGGGCCAATAAAGCACTCAAAAACATAAGGACCCATCGATAGTGCTCTACATTCCAGCGGTTAAGAAACTGAAGAAGAATCGAACTCAAAAATAAAAACAGAATAAACACAAAAACGAGGCCCACCGAGAAGAGGCGTTTCACAAACCAAACCCGAATGGGCCGCGTCTTCACTTCAAAGATTCGATTGAAGGACGTTTGCAGCTGGGCAAACATCGCCGATGCAAAAATCAAACTAATGCCGACAGAGACTGCTCCAGCCCAGGTTCGAAGAGAGGGCTGCTGGCTTCGCTCCACAATTCGAGAGGCCATCTCAGCGGCAGGAGAGCCAAACATGAGCTGAATCTGAGCAATCAAATCCTGAACAGAAGAGGGCAGATAACTCACCACCACCATGATGACGGCGAGAGGGGCCAGAGAGAGAGCTGAGTAATACGACAACGCCGCAGCAAGCGTTGGCAAGTCATCATCAATGAGCTTTGACCAAAAGGCCCTCATCGTCTGATCGTATCGGAATTCAAATGCCTCTGAAAGCGCTTCATCACCCAGAGGTGAAGCTGAGCCTGTGTGAACCGATAAATATACCAGGGGAGTTTCGGCCGAAACTCATGCAGAGCTGCCATCACAAATCGGCCACCGAGCACTTCTCGAAACTCAAGCCGGCCTCGGTTGGTTTCTGCCGATAGCAAGCCTTCTCTAACATAAAACAACTGGCGATCCGTTTGACTTCGAGATGGCTCATACTCAAGAATGAGAAGGGGTTTGGGAATACCAAAAAAATCAAAGTTCAAGAAACGCTCGTGCTGGGCGTGCACTCGAACCAAAAAGCCCAGCGTTCGTGGCAGCCAGGTCATATAATCCTGAGCCACATGAATCGCTCGCACACCAAGGGGAACCTCAAGACGCTGCACACTTCGAACATCCGAGTCGTGAGTGCGTTGTCGCTGATTTTCCAAAGCGCGGCTTTGATCCAGCATAGGCTTTTGCGCATGAAGATCGTGCAGTACTTCGCGGAGCGTTTGAGGACGCCCTCCCATCAGCTGAAACAAATCACGCTGAGAATCAACTTTGAGCTCATGCTTTAAGCTCTCAAGCAAAGGCTTCACCAAGGACATCGATGCGCCCGTCACTAAGCGCACCCAAAGTCTCGAAAGACCAACAGAGAAAAAGGGAACGCTCAAAAGCCTTGGCTTGCCTCGAAACTCAAGCGCTGTTTGTAAGAGAAGCTCTCGATAATTCAGAAACTCCCACATCCCCAGATCAAAGGTCTTATTCATAACCTCTGATCTGCCCAAGCAAAACTCAAGTGAGCGAATGACATCGGTAAGGCTGACGGCCACCGTCTGAGTTTGAGTCCAAGCGGGGAGGATCATGGCGGGCAGTCTCTGAATCAGACGATAGAGCATCTGAAATGAGGATCCATCGGGCCCCATGATAAGACCCGTACGAATGACCGTAACGGGAACTCCATGCGATTTCAAAACCTCTTCAACCTCTTGGCGAGATCTTAAATGCGGAGACATTTCCTCGGGCGTACAGTTGGGGACAAGACCTCCTAGATAGATGATTTGCTTCAGACCATTCTTCTTGGCGGCTCGAGCGAAATTATCGGCAGCGATCAAATCAAAATCCTGAAACTCTCCTTGGGTCAATCGGGCCGAGGGAAGCATCGAATGGACCAGATAAATCCCGATGTCCGCACCTCGAAGCCCCTCTTCAGAATCGCGCAGAGAAAACAAATCACATTGACGGAATTCAACTCCTGCCGAGCCTGACTTCTGCCGAGAGAGGGCAATCACCGAATATTCTTCTTTGATTTTTTGAATGAGCGCTCGGCCGATGAATCCACTGGCCCCGGCAATAACAATACGAGTCTTCACATTCAAATCATAGGGGAGAGGCAAGAGAATGGAAACAGACTTTCAAGCAGGACACTAGGATCCCTGCTTTTGCTTTTGAGTCCAATCCTCGAGAGACATGGAGCCGACGCGAAGCCCTCCATGGAAGCGATTAAATCGAGCATTCCATTCCTCGGAGCGGTCCGTACCAAAGATAAAGAAGAAGGGATTGATATAGTGATTGCCTCGAATGGGATCAGCTGAGGAAATCTCGGCAAAGTAATACTCCATCTCGCCATCTCGAGAGACGGGCATGATTGAGCCCACCGGCTGACCCGAGGAATTAGTCACCTGAAGAGGCATCGAGATCGGTCCAAAGAGCGTGGGTATCGTC
>JBEIHI010000216.1:0-2540 GCA_040381435.1 Bacteriovoracaceae bacterium
CAATCTGACAAAGAAGTCGAAGCTGCTCAAGCCTCTGAGCGAGAAGATGACTCAAAACACCTTGCTGCATTTCTCAGCAATGCCATGAGTCGATTCAATCAAAGCCTAGCTATCGCTTCACAGTTAAAATTCGAAAGTCTTTCGATCTACAATGAAGAGACAGACTCTTTCTTGGATAATTTTTGCTCCTCGTATGAAGATTTGATCGCTGCAACCAAGAAAGAAGAAAGCATGAGCTTCTCTCTGGCAGGTCCTGAACGAAAGACAGCACTTGTTGAAGCTGCCAATGCTCAGCGCCTCATCGATGAAAACGCTGAACTTTATTCTCAGCTGAAGACCATCAACGACCGATGGGATCGAGTGACTGAAGTCCTCAATCGGATTCAGAAACTCGAGAGCCAGCTAAAGGCCATTGATCAAACAATCACCGAACTTGAACCGATCGTCATCAAGTTAGAGGTCGATGAACCCAATTCCGAGAAGGCCATAGAAGCTCGATCGAATATCGATTCTGCGAAAGCTTTGAAGATGGAAGTTGAAGCTGAACTGCTTTCTTTAAAATCTCTTGGCTCAAACCCTCAATAAAGGCCTAGTCACTGCCGTAAGGTTCAAGCATCTCCTCTGCAAACTTATCTCTCAGTTTCTGGACTGACAGATTTGAGATTTTCTCAAGCCTTTCAAGAATATTTTTAAAGTCGAGAGAGCTCGTCAGGGACTCAAGCTCATCGATGACAAAGAGATTGTCATCGACAACCTCGTCACGAAGCAATTGAACTTCATTTTGAGATACTTGCTGATTTAACAGAAGCAAGTGCGCCACAGCATTGGCACGATAGCCGGATGACATATCCGAACTGAGAATCGATCTCAAAAGTTGTGCGGGATCTTTGGGCCCACGGCTCATGAGCTTCAAAAAGTCTTCAGCCTTTAACTCATAATAAAATGTCTCGGACTTACTTGAGGTGATTGAAACCTGAAAGCCAACGAGAGCCCCACTCAGATCAACGTTTTGTTCCATCCAGTGGCGAAGTAGCTTTTCAAAGGAGGGAAGGGGGGGTTGATAGTGGCCCGAGGTATTGGTCACCTTCTTGAGCTTCCCCTCATTGAGCTCAACATATCCCGCCATACTCACGTCCTGACCCGCACTCAAACTTGAGTGGTGAAAGATGGTCGATGACGGCCTAGCCATTGCAATCATGTCCCCGTTGAGATTCACCACCATCAGGTGGGCGTGGGGTGTGGTCATGGGCTGCCCTTGGGCATTCAGAAATCGCCCGTCAACGACCTTCAGTGTTTGCTGCAGCTGCTGCGCAGGGGCGAGATAGGGGACTTCAAGAGATCGATCTCGACGGACGTAATGACCGAGCATCTGGAGGCGATCCAGACAATCAGGAGTCGAAATGACCCCGGCAATCATGAGTAATGAGCCAAACACCTAAGCAGTTAAATCTGCAATTCTAGGGCCAAATGAGGGCGCTCTGCCGAGGCCTTTTGAGGGGCTTTGAGAGAGATCCAAAAACCAGGCTGAGGAGCCGATTCAAGGACCTGGGGAAGGCGCGCCTCGCGAAGCTATTGGACAGGCTTGAAAAATCTGCCTAAAACCTGCTGCAGCATGAAGTTGTCCAGTTTTTTCCAAGGGGCCTTACTGAGTGCTTGCTGTCTGACATGGAATCCGCAAGCCGCTGTTTCGAGTCACCTGAGTCATCGTATTTATTCCACTCAACATGAGCTTGCGCACGACGCAGCCAGAGAAATCATTCAATTGATCAAAGAAAATCCGGAAGCGCTTTTGGTGTTGCCCACGGGTTCAACACCATTGCCCGTCTACAAAGAGCTTCAGCGGCAGTTCGCTTTGGATGTCTCCATCGATATGTCCGAGGTTAAGATTTTCTTTTGGGACGAGTACGCGGGACTCGAGCCTCATCATCCACTTCGATATTCTCATTATATTGAAGAAGAATTTTTGGATGTCCTAGGAGAGATCGACCCCGTTCGATCCCCGAAGCGGACCAATGTGAATGTTCCCTTTGATCCGATGAGAACAATTCGTCGAGGAACAAGTCATGAGGAATGCCAAGAGGAGGCTCGAGTCTATGAGGAGCTTTTTCAACAAGCTCGGCAGGCCTCTCGCCACAAACGAGTCGATTTGTTTTTGCTCGGAGCTGGAGGCGCCTATCCCGTTCATACTCCTGAGGGAACTATCCTCCACGGGGGTCATATTGGATTTAATGAACCGACCTCAAGCTGGAAGATTCTCCCCACAAACGTTTCAGTGCTGAGCCAGAAGACCAGGAAGGATACGGAGTTTCGATTTCGATCTCTTCGTCAATTGATTCGGGATCGACTTTTGCCCAACAACTTACAAACGGAAGTTCCACGACTTGCTGTTACCTTGGGCATCAAGAACTTTCTGGACGATGCACAAGGGCCCTCAGCCGCTCGCGTTCTAGCTCTGATGACAGGCGAATCGAAATCACCCGTCGTCCAGCAAATCCTTGAGAGGGGAGAGAGTCCGGATTTTCCCGTCAGTGTCATTCATC
>JBEIHI010000217.1:0-2440 GCA_040381435.1 Bacteriovoracaceae bacterium
AGCCTTCGGACTTCAGCTTCGGAATAAGTGAGGATTTAGTTTATGGAAAATATTAATCAGCGAATTGAAAAGCTTCTTAAAGACAACAATGTGATTTTGTTTATGAAGGGCGACAAGAGCTTCCCTCAATGTGGATTCTCTGCTCAGGTTATTGAGATTTTGAATCGAAGCGGAGTGAACTACTCGACTTTTGACATTCTTGCCGATGCCGAAATCCGATCAGGCCTCAAAGCCTATTCCAACTGGCCCACCTACCCGCAACTCTATATCAAAGGCGAACTTGTTGGCGGTTGCGATATCGTCACGGATTTGTTTGAGAAGAACGAACTCGCCGGGATTTTTCAGTCCAAGGGAGTTTTGTAACGTGAAGCCTGTGAGGCTCTACTCCAAAACACCCTGCCCCTACTGCATTCGCGCCAAAACTTTGCTCGAGCAAAAGGGCGTGGCCTATACGGAAATCAGCTTGGATGGAAAGCCTCAAGATGCCGAGGCCCTGTTCAAGAAGACTGGCTTTCGCACTGTACCGCAGATCTTTATTGGCGATGAGTGTATTGGCGGCTGTGACTCCTTGTACGAATTGGAAGCTGAGGGACGTCTTGACCAGCTTTTGAAAGATTAGATGATGCTGGGCTTTTTGTGCGTTTCACTTCTTCTTGCTGGCCAGCCTCAAAATGTTCCGCCTCCCCCACCCCAATCGTGGAGCTTTGTTTTTTTCTCCAACATTCGCTTCAATGACGATCAAAGTATTTTTGCTCAGATTCCAAAGCCCGGAATCTTTTATCGCGCAAGCTCAGAGGCAGGGTCCGTGATCGCCATTCTCGGAGGAGTCTTCAATCGAATTGAACTTAATCGCAGTCTCAAATCCAATCGCTTTTGGTTTGTCGGCTCCGACTCTCTTTTGTTTATTGCGGGCGATCGTCCCCGAGAAAACGGCGAAGATCTGGAGAACTTTGAATTTAACGGCTATCGCGCAGGTCTGTTTGCTGGCTATGGTCGCCAGTTTGGTCCGCGGCAATCTCTTCGAATCAAAGCGGACTATCACTCAGACCTTCACTTCTACACTCAGAGCACAGACGCCAGCGCCTTCACCTCGCCCTCTGACTTTTTTGAGCACGGACCGAGCTTAAGCATCGAACCAGCTCGAACTCCCCCCTCAGAACTCATGGAGTATGGCGTTCGACCACTGCTGACCATCTTTCATCGATTCCGTCACGGCAACTCAAGCTGGGGAGGGTTGAACAGCCAGCGCAAAATCGACCAGTACTCAGGTGTCGCCGCAGGAATCACGGTGGCACTCCCTGTTCGTGATCATTTAGTTCCCGTCTTCAAATCTCATGCGGCGATTCTTTCAAAGGCCGATCGACTCAATGCCTTTCGCGAAGGAGCCTATCGAGCTTCCCATTTGCGAATCATGATGAGCGATCTGCGAGTCGACCAAACAGTCGGGGGCCAACTGGGTCTTCGTTGGTATCCAAGCGCCTCAAAGAAACTGAGTATTCAACCCTTTGGACATTTTTTGGCTTATCGTGAGATTCGCGTGGCGGGCCCTCACCGAGATGCTGGGTACGGGCCTGGAATCTCGGTCTCTGGCCAATGGGGAGATTCGACCCTTTGGAATCTCACCTATGGAGCCATGTTCGGGAATCGGTCAGATCTCAAGGTCTTCCATGAGATCGGTCTCCAAGCGAGCGTCCGATTTTGGCCCTAAGCAGCACTAAACCGCTTTCCCAAGGCCTGGCGAAGTCCTGGAAATGAATCATGTTTTTTATTGTTTGACGCTGGATCATCCCCTCAAAGATTGCTTTAAAATAGGTGCATGAGTGCAAAGCCCACGTCCTTCGACAATCGACCCCCATCGAAGGCTCTTCGATTTTTGGATCAAGTCTCTCCTGAGTATCTTGAATCTCTTCAGGAACAATATGAAACTGATCCGCAATCCGTTCCTCAAGATTGGCAGTTCTTCTTTGAGATTCTCAAGCTGGCAGAGAATCAGCCTGGTCGCACTCAGGTGGCCGCGGAAGGCAGCTCTGAAATCACCGACGAACTTCGTGTGATGAATATGATTTCCGCTTTTCGCCAACGCGGACACCTCCTCGCGCAAATTGATCCTCTTGGAATGCGAAAGCCACCTTTTGATCCGCATTTAGATCTCAATTACTTTGGCCTTGGATCGATTGAAGCCGGCCGCACTTTCCAGGCGGCACGTGAGCTCAATATGGAGCCCTCAACCCTCAATCAGATTTCGGAAGCGCTGAAGGCGACCTACTGCGGAAGCATTGGCGTTGAGTTCCACTACATTCGAGATGAAAAAATTTATCATTGGCTGAAATCTCGCATTGATAAAAATCGAAACCGATCTCAGTTCACCAAGGATCAAAAGCTCAGCATTTTGAAAAACCTCGGCCACGCCAACTCCTTTGAGAATTTTCTTCAGACCGCC
>JBEIHI010000218.1:0-2416 GCA_040381435.1 Bacteriovoracaceae bacterium
ATTTTTGATGACCTCAATCTTGTCGGAAATCTTTGCCCCGCCAAGAACAGCCATTTGAGGCTCTTTGGGATGATGCAAAACTTGATTCAACACAGTCCATTCTTTGGACAAAAGAAATCCTGCGGCTTTGACTTTTGCAAACTGAGTGATCGCATCAATTGAGGCATGGGCTCGGTGAGAAGCTCCGAAGGCATCGTTGAAGTACAAATCGGCATTCGCCATGAGCTCCTCAGCGAAGATCCGATCATTTTGCTCCTCACGAGGATCAAATCGAAGATTCTCAAGAACAATAAGGGTCTTGCCACCTCGACCATCGAGAACCAAGCGCTTGAGACCATCCCCATAGTGCTCCTCAGAAAATAAAACCTCACGGTTCATGATCTGAGCAAGACGCTCAGCCACCGGAAGCATTGAAAACTTCTTCTTATCCTCTGCGGTCCCGCCTTTGGGGCGGCCCAAATGAGAGGCCACAATCACAATGCACTTCTGATCCAGCAAATATTGAAGCGTCGGCACAGCCTGACGAATCCGAAAATCCTCGAGAATTTCATCGCCTTTCATGGGCACATTAAAATCAACTCGAACAAAAGCTCTTCGTTCAGCTTCGGGAATCTTAGACCAATTGAGTTCATCAGCGCGAAGTATCTTCATGTTTAACTCAGTTTCGATCCCATAAAGTAAACCAAATCGACCATCCGGTTGGAGAAACCCCACTCATTGTCGTACCAACTCACCACTTTGACAAATTTCTTATCAATGACATTGGTGCAGGGGGCATCAACAATGCTGGACTCCGTCGTTCCATTGAAATCACACGAGACCAACTCCTTTTCACAAAACCCGAGAATACTCTGCATCGAAGTCTCGGAAACTTTTTTGAGAGCGGCATTCACGCTTTCAATGGAGGCTTCCCTTTCGACCTCAACATTGAAGTCAACCACAGACACATTGGGTGTCGGCACTCGGATCGCAAGTCCATCAATCTTACCCTTAAGCTGAGGCAAAACCAAAGCCACGGCCTTTGCCGCACCGGTGGTCGTCGGAATCATAGAAACAGCCGCAGCACGAGCTCGACGTAAATCGGAGTGCGGCAAATCCAAAATCTTTTGATCATTCGTATACGAGTGAATGGTCGTCATCGAGCCACGGACAATTTTGAAATGTTCATCCAAGACCTTTGCCACTGGGGCCAAACAATTTGTGGTGCACGAAGCGTTGCTGACGATCTGATGTTTGGCGTTGTCATAGAGCTCATGATTAATGCCAACAACCACGGTCAAATCAGCATCTTTCAGTGGCGCTGAATAAATCACCTTTTTTGCACCCGCCGTCAGATGGCCTGCCGTCGCAGCTCGATCTTTAAGTCGACCCGTACACTCCAAAACAATATCACAACCTTGGCTGCCCCATCCGAGTTGAGCCGGATTGGGTTGAGCCGTAATCGGAATCTTTTTACCTAAAACAGTGATTGAGCTTTCATCGCAGCTCACATCTCCCTGGAAACGTCCGTGCACCGAATCAAACTCGAGAAGATGGGCCAGCGTTTCTGCATCAGTAAGATCGTTGATCGCAGTGACCTGCAGCAAGCCGTCTCGAAACTCTGGCGTCTTCGCCAGAACTCGAAAGACGCAACGTCCGATCCGTCCAAAACCGTTAATTCCAACTTTCAGGGGCTTTTTAAGGGCAGGTCTAAAGGTCATAATCTCGCCAAGTTAGAAAAGCCCCCCAGCACTGTCAATCACGAGACAGGCGAGGTATTTTGCGCTAAAACCAAGGCATGTCTGCTTTGAGCGAATCCCTCTCTTTCATCACCCCGGAAACGGCAAAAACTCTCTCCTACACAGGTGGAGCGGCCTTTATTCTGATGACTCTGCTCTTTATCTTGGTGGTCTTCGTGGGGGGCTCAAAAACCAAGGTTAGACTTATGATTTTTGCAGGACTTGCTCTATGCGGTGTGCTGGCCGCGATCTGCAGTCTTCTCTACCTCTGGCACTTTCACGCCCGTGTTTAATCGTCGAGAAAAGCTCTAAGCATCCAAGCCGTTTTCTCATGCACTTGCAGACGCTGGGTCAAAACATCCAAGGAAGACTCGTCATTAGCTTTCTCGGCCAATGGGAAAATCTCTCGAATCGTTCGTGCAACAGTCTCATGGCCCTCAGCCAACTCCTTGACCATGACTTTGGCTTTCAGATGCCCCTTTGCGTCTTTGACGCTCGAGAGCTCAGCCAGTTCCTGATAAGAGCCAGGCGCCAAGTGCCCTAGAGAACGAATGCGCTCTGCGATCACATCAATCGCGTTCCAAAGTTCCGTGTACTGAACCATAAACATCTCGTGAAGAGAGTTAAAATGGGGACCCGTAACATTCCAATGAAAGGCATGCGTTTTGAAGTACAGAAAATAGGTGTCTGCCAAAAGC
>JBEIHI010000219.1:0-2390 GCA_040381435.1 Bacteriovoracaceae bacterium
CTCCATGTTAAATCCAAGAAAAATTGAGATTCCCTCGGCCAAGACCTACAAACTCGAGGGCATGCTTCGGGTCAGTGAGGCGTTGGGCTTTCCGCAATTGGGACGACGAACTGTTCTGGTGGCCGGAACCAATGGCAAGGGAAGTACCTGTGCTTATCTGACAGCATTATTCAAAGCCTCAGGTCTTCAGGTGGGCACCTATTCAAGTCCTCATGTTGTGGATCGAACAGAGAGAATTCGAATCAACGGAAATCCCATTCGAGAGAGTCTTCTCAAGCGTTATGAGAAACGATTTGAGAAGGATCTCAAATCGCTAACGTATTTTGAAAAAATGACCGTCCTCGCTTTTTTGATTTTTCGAGATCTCGAAGTAGATGTTCAGGTCTTGGAAGTGGGAATGGGCGGAAGACTCGATGCCACAAATGTCTCTGATCCCGATATCAGCGCGATCACTCGCATTGACTATGATCATCAGGAGATTCTCGGAAAGACTCTGACTCTGATTGCTTCTGAGAAATCAGGAGTGATGAGGCCTGGGCGCGTTTGTGTGACGGCAGCTCAGTGGACTGAGGCTCGACAACAGATTCGACTTGAGGCGAAGACTCGAGGCGTTTTACTTCGAGTTTCTCGACTGGGTGATTTTACCGCTGCTGAGAGCAAGATTCTTAAGCAGGTCGAGCAAGATTGGGGTGAGCATCAACTTCAAAATGCGATGATTGCTCTCAATGTCTTTAAGCAGGCCCACAAAGATTGGGGGCTCAAGCGCTCTCTCAGTCAGGCGGCACTCCGGCACTGTCTTTCGAACAAAGTTCTCTGGCCTGCGCGTCTGCAAATCCTGCGGAGAAAACCTCTGCTTTTGGTGGACGGAGCTCATAACATCAACTCTATCGAAGCCTTTGTGGCCTATTGGAAGCGTCATCACCGCCACCTCAAAGACGTTCAGTGTATTTTTGGGGTTATGGAGGATAAAGACATCGCTGATATGCTGAAGCGTATTGCTCCGATTGTGTCTTCGTTTCATTTGCCGTCGTTTTATCCTGAGCGCGAGTTGAAGCCTCTTGATCTTGCTTCCAAAATCATGGCGATCAAGCCCTCGGCAACCGTCAGTGTTTACGCCTCAACACAGCAGTGTGTGAAAGCTCTTCTAAAACGTTCGCAAAAACTCAAATCTCCAGTGATCTCCTTGGGGTCGCTTTATTTGGCGGGCTCGGTTCTGAGCGAGCTGAAAGGAAAGCGTCTGTGAAAATCGTCATGGTGACTTGTTACGACGCCACTTTTGCCAAGCTCTGTGCTGAGACACAGGCTGTGGATTATCTGCTGGTCGGGGATTCGCTGGGGATGGTGATTCAAGGCCATTCGAATACACTCGCGGTTACTTTGGATCATGTGGCCTATCACACCAAAGCCGTGAAGGCGGGCCTTGAGAGCGCTCAATCTTCATCAAGCGTCCAAGTGATTGCTGATCTGCCGGTGGATACTTACAACACTCCCGCTCAGGCGGTTGAATCCAGTCGACGATTGATCGAAGCGGGAGCGGATATGGTGAAGCTCGAGGGCCCTCAAGCAAAGGCCATAGAGGCTCTTCGACAAGCAGGGATCCGTGTTTGCGGGCACATTGGACTCACGCCGCAGACCATCCTCGACTACAAAGTCCAAGGAAAGTCTCAAGAAGATGCCCATCGACTTCGAAATGAAGCTCTTGAGATTCAGGCAGCGGGTGCCGAGATGATTGTTTTTGAAATGATTCCTGCCGCACTTGCTGAAACTCTGACTCGAGACTTAAAGATCCCTACCATCGGCATCGGCGCAGGGGCGGGATGCTCGGGCCAGGTCTTGGTTTTGTATGATTTGTTGGGATTGAATGATTCCTTTAGTCCCAAGTTTCTCAAGAAGTTTGCTAAGGGTTCTCAAATGATTCGGGAGGCTCTGAAATCTTATTCCCAAGAGGTGAGAGCTGGGACGTATCCATCAGAGGAGCATAGTTTTCGTTCATGAAAGTGATTTCTAAACGTCGGGATTTGATCGCTCTTCGAAAAAAGCTCAAAGCGAAGCGTATTGGATTTGTTCCGACGATGGGAGCTTTGCATGCGGGGCATATCTCGCTCGTCAAGCGCGCCGTCAAGGACTGTGACTTTGTCTTTGCGAGTATCTTTGTCAATCCTACTCAGTTTGGCCCGAGCGAGGACTTTTCAAAATATCCTCGACCTCGAGAGCAGGATCTCAAGCTCTTAAAAGAAGCGGGCTGTGATGCGGTCTTTGCGCCTCTTTCGGGCAAAGAAGTTTATCCTCGGTTGGATGAAACAAGTTTGAAAGCGAGACCCTCCCTGTCTGGGATTTTGTGCGGTCGATTCCGCCCCGGCCACTTTGATGGGGTTGTCACCGTGGTTCGA
>JBEIHI010000220.1:0-2292 GCA_040381435.1 Bacteriovoracaceae bacterium
AAAAACGTCACGACTCTCACCCCTCTCAACGACCGCTGCCAACGAAGATCCTTCCACCGGCATGACGGGAAAGTCCTTCATGCTGTGGACACAAAAATCGACCTTCTTTTGAAGCAAGGCCTGCTGAAGCTCCTTTACATAAAGCCCCTTGCCGCCCTCTTTTGAAATATCAATCTTGAGATCGTCACCCGTTGTTTTGATGCCCTGGATTCTAAACTCATCCTCAGGCCATTGCTCCTTCAAGAGCCACTGAACAAACTGGGCCTGCCACATCGCCAGCGGCGACATTCGGGTTCCAATGACGTAAAATTTTCCACCCATCAAAGTTAAATCCTAAAGATACTTCTAAAAAACCTCAACAAGCTATCTTCCTCTTCCCCAGCGCTGAGTAGAGCCTTCAGCTCCACGGTGGGCTCTTGAAGGAACTTCTGCGCCATGCGCTTGGCCATCGCCCGAATCAGGTCAAACTCAGCCTCAGAGAGTTGGGGCAAAGTCTTTCGCAAGTGCTCGAGCTCCTTCAGAGTCATCTCATCGAGTTTGATGGCAAGCTGTGCCAACGTGGTATCAAGCTGCAAGCTTTGTAACTGACGAACCGATTTCTCGACCTCTTCCATCACGATCTGATCCGCACGACTCATTTCTTGGAGTCTCAACTGATTATTCTGATCAGCCATCTTTTTCAGATCATCAACCTGATAAATGTAGATTGATTCATTAGAAAGTGACGGCAAACAAGCTGGCACCGCCAAATCCAAAACAAAAGCCATACTCTGTCGTGCCTCTAAAATTGCAACAGCATCAGGAGGCAGAACCTCTCGCTCGGCTGCACACACAATGACGTCACAGGACTCCAAGATGCTCCGACTCTCCGAAACGACGACTGAAGAAGCGCCCTGCGCCTCCAACTCCTTGGCCAAGCGCTGAGCCGTCTCTTGCGTGCGGTTATAAAGTGAAATCTGCGCTGGCTGAACGGATGCAAAATGCTCAGCCGACACACGCCCAATCTCGCCGATTCCAAGAATTCCGACTCGACGACTGGAGAGATCCCCGATCACTTTCTCGGCAACTTTCACACCTAAACTAGGAATACTGACAGCCAATTTTCCCAACTCCGTTTGAGATCGAACACGCTTGGCCGTTCTAAACGCAGCTTGGAAGACCTTGTGCATCGTGGGACCAGACCAACCCAAAGCAACACTCTGATCATAGGCTCGCTTAATCTGACCTAAAATCTGAGCCTCCCCAACAACCATGGATTCCAGACTGGCTGAAACCCTGAACAAATGTCGTATGGCATCCGGCCCATGATAAACGTGAAATCGACTCTTCATTTCCTCCGGCAGCTTACAAGAGGAAATCCATCGCTCAGCGATCCGCTGAGTTTCATCCTCAGGACCAGAGGCGTAGAGCTCAACACGATTACAAGTCGAAATCCAAACTCGCTCATGATGGGAGGGAGAAATCTCCAAAGCAAACGACTCATGCTTTGGCGCAGCCAAACCACGCCACTCAAGAGGAGTGTCGCGGAAATCAATTCCCACAGCGACGAAAGTTCCTCTCAAGGCTCAGCTCCTGACTGAATCTCGTAACTCACGTGTCTTGATTCAAACAGATACTCAACCCCCCAAGACAAAAACAAAACTCCAAGAAATCCCAGAAACGAAATCCACGCAGATTTTCGTCCTCGCACGGCTGGGAAAATCTGACGGGCGATGATCAATCCTCCGTAGAGAATCCACGTCACAACACAAAACAAAACCTTTGGATCCAGCCACCAGCCGGGAGACCAAAAAGACTTGGCAAAAAAGAATCCCATGATCATTCCCAGTGACAACAGAACAAAGCCAAGCCCCAAACAGTTACTCAGCCTCGCATCGAAATCGCTGAGGGAACTGATTCCCGATAGCCACCCAGAAAAGCTCTTTCTTCGAATCTGCGATTCAGCGACCAAAAAGACAATGGAAAGTCCCGCCGCCACAAAGAACGCGGACTCACCCGCAATCATCAACAAAACATGCATCCACAACCAAGGACTGGGCCAAGCATTGGCGGCAGTTGCGGGGACGTAGAGCTTCAAAAAGGTGAAAACAACCAAAACCACGGGCAACAAAACCACGGTGACCGCAACCGTTTGGCGTCGCAGACAGAATGTCCAAGCGGCTAAAGCCGTGATAAATGTCGTCAGCATGGTTGACTCTTCAGGATTTGAAGGGACAAATCTTCCCTGAGCAACAAAATGACTCAGCAAAAAAGCGCCATGAACTAACAGTCCAAGCAAGAGCATCCGCCGGC
>JBEIHI010000221.1:0-2266 GCA_040381435.1 Bacteriovoracaceae bacterium
ACCGAAGCTGGCGTTTACATCATGAAGAATCAAGATCAGGAAGTTCTTTATGTGGGTAAAGCTAAAAATCTCAAGGCTCGCTTGAACTCCTATTGTGGATCTGATTTGCCTCGAAAGGTTCGGCGCTTGATTCAACAAGTTCGATTTATCGACTGGGAAGTCCTTCCGACTGAAAAGGAAGCTTTGCTGAGAGAAAACGCTCTTTTGAGATTGCTTCGTCCCCCATTCAATCGACAAAAAACAAATCCTGAATCGTATTTTTTCCTGCGCCTCGATCGACAGGGAGTTTTTGTGAAAGTGAGTCTCGTGCGAGAGGTGGACGCTCAAGGTGACTCTGATTGTTTGGGAGCTTTCAAAGGTGTCTCATCTCTTTCGTCAGTCGTGATGGCATTGTATCGGGTACTCGCAGTTCATTTTGAAAAAGATGCTCGAGTCTGGGCGCAGGGATTTCCTTCCAGCTTGCAACGAGAGCGGGCACGATTCCCTCTCAGCCTTCAGTTTCCGGATGAAGCTTCAGCTCAAGAGGCCATGAGTTTTGGCTCGCGGTATCTCAGAGGAATCTCGAAAGAATGCATTCGCATCTGCGAGACGGCGATGGGTGCCGAGGATCGACCTCTGATTCAATGGTTTTTGAGGAGAGATCGAGAAACTTTGAGTGAATTTTTTGAGGGGCAAGCTCGGCGGTTGTTTCGGATGCGAAAGTTAAACTCGGGGCGAAAGATGATCGGACGGATGGAGCTTGATGATCTGATTGTTGAGGATGTGTTTGATCGTAAAACCCGCCGTTCCCAGCGGAAACAGTCTCCTCGCCTGCGACAGTCTCGCAGCATTCAGACCTAGGCTAAGTTCCTGAAAAGACATTCACTTCTTTTGGAATGCTTCTTGCGATCTTCATGGGGTGGGAGTTGCCGTGAAGTCTTTGGCCTCATGTCTTTTGATGTTCATCTTCTGCTTGCTCAGTCGGAATCATGCTCTCGTGGGCTATGAGCCAAAAGATCTTGAGCGCTGCAGCCGAGAGATTCGAGGCCTTGGGACTCAGCCATCGGCTATCTACAAAGAGCTACTTTCAAAGATGTCGGACTCTGATCCTAAAGCAGTTTCTGAGTGGATCACGGCCATGGCCGCTGACTTTTCCCTTGGAAAATTTGATACAATTTTTACTGAGGGGCAAAGAAGACATTTGGTGCTGGCTCTGGGGTCGATGCTTCAAAACTCACAAGGTATTGTTCGAGAGGGCCCACAGATTGATGCCGTTCGAGCCCTCAAAAAGCTTTTGCTTTCGGGGCATCTGGAGTCTGAGTCGCTGCGACAACCTATTCGACAGCAGCTCTGGCAGGCCCTGGAGCTTTGCCCCTTTGATGGCAGTAAGCCCTCGATGACATTTTGTGGGCTGGTCTATGACTCTCTTGTTTTATCGTACTCAGCGAATGAGATTTCACATCCCGAGCTTTTGCCTCAGTTGGAGGATGTCATTGATCTGATCAGTTCAGAAAATTCAAAAGAAGATAATCTCCATCACATGAAGAAGCTCGATCGAATGAAGGAGTTTCTTGTGATTTCACCCATCGATCGAGATCGAGTGGAGAGATCTCTGGTTTCTCTTCTCTATAAGCTTGATCGCGCTCAGAATTTAGAGCTTTGGAATCGTCTGAAAGATTTGATTGATGAGATGGATCGTCAAAAATCGATCGCCGTGGCCGCCGCACGACTTTTGGGGAGTCGAGGCATGGAGGAACATAAGATTCTCACGGGTGATGGCCTTCACAGTGAGCAAGGCGCTGGAGCTTACTACTTTAAGCAGCGCTCAATTGATGAGAAGCGAAAGAGGGCCTTGGACTTGCTCGGTTATTTGAGTACTCAGCCAGAGTATACCCGTCTTTACATGGATTCCTTCCTACGAACGGTTTCAACCGTCATGCCCCACGATCCGATTCGCGCTCAAAACTACTTAAAACGTGTTTTTATGGATCTAAGAGAATCTCTCAAGCGCGATGATCTGACGTCCGATCAGCGAGCAGCCTTAAGTATTTCTCTGGTCCGGCTTGAACAGTTTTGGCGACCCCTTGGTTCTCGGTCCGCTGACTGAAAAGACTTAACATTTTTGGCGGAATCTCGTTAACTCGGCAGGAATGAGGCGGTTGGGATTCGGGTTTTTTTTGATAACATTCGTGACGGCGGCACCAGGGCTTTCGGCTGAGGGTGAATCGTGTCGAAATCGCCTCAAGTTTGTGGCTTTCAATTGGGTGCAAAAGCAGATTCGCGCGTC
>JBEIHI010000222.1:0-2214 GCA_040381435.1 Bacteriovoracaceae bacterium
GACATACAAAAAAATGCCCAACTGTATAAAAAGGGTATAGTCCAGCGTCATAAGGCTCTCTTTGGCTGCGAATTTAGGAGAGAGAATCAAAAATTAAAAGAAAATAGTCTTGAAATCAGGCCAGGGCGGTACTGCGATCAGAGCCCATTGGAAGGAGCGTTTCATGGGGCTGCCTGACCGCCTCACGAAGGGGGGTCATTTCAATGGAGCCATCAATGACCCCTCCCGGACGAACTTCGATTTCCTTGGTTTGGATCTGCCCTTGAATGCGGCCTGTAGAATGAACAATCACCTTATCTCGAGCGAGAATTTGGCCCTTAAACGAGCCGCCGATCTCAATCTCACCAATTTCAACATTGGCCTCAACGGCCGCCCCTTCCCCAATAATCAGATGATCGTGGGAAAAGACCTCACCCTGAAACACGCCGTCAATCCGAACTACTCCCTCAAAAGAAAGTTTCCCGGTAAACTCACAGCCGCGATCAAGAAGTGTGATGGTTGATAGACTGGATCTTCGATTGCTCATGAGATTTGCGAACCTTTCCAATGATTCTATCAAAATCTTCCTGGGTCAAATATTGAATTATGATTTGCCCGCGTCCGGCACCATGAGATCGAACTTCGACTTTAGACTGAAAATAATCCTCTAGCTCTTGGCCCACCGCCTTAAGGGCGCTGAGCTCTTGCTCGGCTCGCTCCGTGCTCGTTGCTGCGCTCGTCCCAGACGTAGCGCCGTCTTTGACTCGCTTAACAAGTGCTTCGACCTGCCGCACCGAATAGCCTTTTTGAAGAATCTCTGCCAACAGCTGATTTTGAACGCCTTTATCCTCAAGGACGATCAGACATCGAGCGTGCCCGACGCTTAGCTCCGCGGTGACGATTTTCTCACGGACCTCTTTAGAAAGCTTGAGAAGCCTGAGAGCGTTCGCGATTGTTGTGCGATCTTTACCAACTCGACGGGCAACCTCTTCCTGAGTCAGGCCTAGATCCAAAATCAATCTTTGATACGACTCCGCCTCTTCAATCGGGTTGAGGTCTTGTCGCTGAATGTTCTCAATAAGAGCAGTCTCGAGAATCTCATTGTCCGAGAGGTCCTTGAGTATGACGGGAACTTCTTTTTTTCCGGCAATTTGAGACGCTCTCCATCGCCGCTCCCCCGCGATGATGACATATCCCTTGTCGGTCTTCTTCGCGATAATGGGCTGCAAAACACCCTTTTCCCGAATGCTCTGAGCAAGCTCCTGAAGCTTCGTCTCATCGAAATGCTTTCTCGGTTGAGCATGATTTGGATAAAGCTCGCCAATCGGACACATGAAGTAGCCGCGCTTATTTGCCTCGGGCAACAAGCTTCCAATTCCACGTCCCAGTACTGATTTTGGAGCCTCTGGCTTATTACTAGTTGTTTCCATCCCCAACCACTCTCCTTAAGCTGTGTGTTCTTCCACTTTAACTTCTAACCCGCCGGTCTCAACAGCAACCGACTCGGGCGCTGTTGCTAACTCTAACGCTCTCCACTGTTCATCCGTCAGCTCGCCTTCGAGCGTTAAGTGAGCGTCTTCGGCTGAAGCCGCCTCAACTTCTGGCGAGGGGACAACCTCAGCGGCCACCTCTCTTGACTCAACAACAGCGGGCAGTACCTCTATCGAAACAGCCTCATTTTGAGGAGCCTCTTCGGCACCTACTTCCGATGACGGATCAAGGTGTTGATTTTCTTGAACTTTTTCTTCGCTGGCCACGGTTTCAGTCGGAACAGTGGCTGCCTCCACCTCTGAAGCATCCTGCTGCACTGAGTTAGGCCGATCCTCAATATGAATGCCCAGCCGGCCCAACATCTCGCGCGACAGAGAAACGTACGCGGAACATCCCTTGGACTCCGCGTCATACAAAATGATGGGCTTACCAAAGCTTGGCGACTCTGACAGCTTCACGTTTCTTGGAATCACCGCGTCATAAAGCTTCTCGGGAAAGTGCTGCTTGAGCTCTTTTACGACTTCATGCGTCAATTTGTTTCGAGGGTCGTACATCGTCAAAACAACTCCCTCGATTTCAAGATTCTCATTCAAATCTTCTTTGACGATTTGATAGGTGGTCAAAAGTTGGCCCAGGCCCTCTAACGCATAATACTCACACTGAGTGGGGATAATGAGGGAGTGACTCGCTGTAAAAGCGTTGATCGTTAGAAGGCCCAGGCTAGGGGGACAATCGAAAATGACA
>JBEIHI010000223.1:0-2196 GCA_040381435.1 Bacteriovoracaceae bacterium
CATTCAGAGCTCGTGTCGCGGTTGAACGAGATTCTGTGTTCCGATCGATAGCACTCAACGTTTGATCGATAAGCTGATCAAAGAGCTCTTGGTCGACTTCGAAATCAGAGAGTCGCTTCTTGAGCCAATCGTATCGGCCATCGCCTTCAAAGGCGTCCATCCGCGCTGAGATGAGAGAGGGGCCATGGTAGGCCAGATCTTGCATAAACTGCAAAAAGGCTTCAGGCGGCAAGGTTTTTGAAATGCGATCAACAGTGTTCTTGAGCGGGCCACGTTGATTCAGAAGTACGAGTTCCACGAGCCCGCCGCTTGAGAGAACAAGCCGGACTTTTTCTTGATCGCCTGTATAGGCTTCTTTGATGGCTGGGATCAGAATCTTTTCTTCGTAGGAGGTCATGAGTGTCTGGTTATCCTCCGGAAGCGCGAATTCCTCAAGGTAGTCGATGGCAGTCAGCACCTCATTGATGGGTAGGGAGTCAGACTTCAAAAGTTCCTGGAGAATGATCAAACGGCCGAGGTTGAGATCTGTCTCGTAATCACCTCTTCGTGTTTCTCGATACTTCTTCAGCGCGGCCGCTTTGACAGTTTCAGGAAATGGTGAATTCTCAATTATTTTTTCAATCGAAGGATCAAAGAAAGGCATTGTTGCGGGATTTGTATTTTTAGAAAGCCAAATTGAATTGCTGGGAATGCTCGCGAGGATGTTCGGCATGAAGCTCGCTTTGGTATCCATGGCTGTTGCGATATCGAGAAGTCGATCGATGGCAAGATCCTGTGTGCTTGAGGTTTTTACCCAGCTTGAGGCGGGAACGATATCATCGAGAAGATCTCGCGAAACAAAATTCGACTCTGAGGCTCTTGCTTCATCAAGAGCGATGATGAGTCTGCGATACCACTGCGCCTTTTTCGTTTCATCGTTTCGGAAGCTCTCGGCGGCATGGATTTGAAACCAGATTTGTCCCAATTCGAGCGTGCTGAACTGGCCCAGGCCGGAGATTCCAAACTCGCTGGGGGGAATGGATCGCCCGTCGAGGAGTGCTCTCTCCGAGATAGCCTCCCAGATTCCTGGAGTTGAAAAGGCTGCATTAAAGTCGTTGGCTGCCCACTGATGAATGGGTCCAAAGACTGGGGAGATAAGTCGACCTGTCAGGCTCGATGTGTGTCCGAGAGGAACTGGCGAAAAAATCAAGCCAAGTAGAATCACTCGAGCCGCGAAGGCTTTGAAGGTGTGAAACTTTGGAGCTCTTCCCATCAGCTTCATATCAAACGTTTTCATGAACGTTTCGCCGAGGGGAAACTCGCCCGCCTCCGCGGAGAGCGTTTGCTGGAACCAGATCTTTGAATTGGCCGTGAGTTCGAATCGGTAGCCCTTGTATCGACCCAAAACGGAGCGAACGTAAGGCAAGATGGATCCCAGCTTGAGGGTCGTCTTCCCTTTCATAATCAGCTGAGAGTCGATGACCTCTAACTCGGCATACTGATAGAGCGGATAGGCCGATATTCGTCTGTCAGGGTGAGCATGCGGAGTGATGAGGTACGCCTTTTTGTTAGCGAGCACGATGTTTCGATCAAGGCCAAGTCCGGCTATTCGAAGAGGATAGATCACGACTTCATTATCCGGCAACTGATCCGCAGAAGCGATGATGTCGGGAGGAGATTTGCTAAACACACGGTTTTCAAGGGCGGCTTTGAATTTTCCAATAACACCCACTGCCTTCAGGTGGTCCTGGCAAGGCTCCCCGGCTTTGAGTGCTGCGATCGGGCTAAAGCTTGCGATCAGAATGGATAGAAGTGAAATGTGCAGTGCTCGCTCCATGGGCTTTGAGTGGCGGGAAATACTCTGAATTGGCATTAAATACAAGAGGCCCGACGCATTCTGAATATGAGTCCAAAACGGGTTAGGCTAAGCCACTCAAACTACTACTGATTTTGTTTAGTGTGGAGGCTGTCCCCATTTTTTGACTAAACGGCGAATATCTTCCACGCAGGTGGATCGCAGGCGCTTGGTAATCCAGTAGCTGGTCTTTTTCTTGAGGGGATAGATTTCCTTGATTCCGCCCTCCTCTATAATGAGAGCACTTGGACGACCTCCCACCGCATAGGAAATGCCAGTATCCATTTCAATAACACGATCTTTAAAGGTCGGATGATCAAGAGTGATTCGAAATCCAGAGTCATGGGTGACCGAGTGACCAA
>JBEIHI010000224.1:0-2144 GCA_040381435.1 Bacteriovoracaceae bacterium
AGAATAAACGGCCGTCATAAGGAGCTCCTTAACTTGGATGATCTTATCCTAAGATAGATCGCTAAAGCGTTCATCCCCAATGTGATGAGCAGCAAAAGGATGATACCAGCAGCTGCGACCTCTTGAAACTCAACTTGAGGTCGAGAGGCCCAACTGAAAATCTGGATCGAGAGTGTCGTAAACGAATCAAAAATATTGGTCGGGACAAAGGCCACAAACGTCAACGCGCCAACCATGATCAATGGCGCCGCCTCTCCGATGGCTCGTGAGAGTGCCAAAATCACTCCCGTAATGATTCCGGGCATAGCCACTGGCAAAATTTGGCCCCAAACCACTTGGCGACGAGTCGCGCCAACACCAAAGGCAGCTTGACGAATGGCGGCTGGAACAGACCGCAGCGCCTCACTTGTTGCGACGATAATCGTCGGCAAAATCATCAAGGATATAGTCAGTGCACCAGCCAAAAGACTACGCCCCATTTCAAACCAGCGAACAAAAACGGCCAAACCCAAAACGCCAAACAAAATCGAGGGAACTCCCGCGAGATTAAAAATATTGAGTCGAAGAGCTAGGGTCCAAAAGCCACGAGGCAGATACTCTTCCATAAAGACCGCTGTCATGATCCCTAAGGGAATGGAAATCACAGCCGTCAGTCCCATGAGCCAAAGAGTTCCGGCCAAGGCCGACAAAACTCCTGACCTCTCTGGAAAACGAGAGGGATAGGATGTCAAAAACTGAACGTCCAAAGAGCTCAAGCCTTGCAGTAGAATTTGAACAATCAAAATCAAGAGGAATGCTAAGCTCAAAAAGATACACAGCGCGCCTCCCCACTCGAGCAATCCCGACTTGATTCGCTCACGCAGTGTCATTTGATCTCTCCCTCTTGGAATCGGCGGACAATGAGCTGAGCAAACAGATTCGTCCCTAAGGTCATCAGCATCAAGAGAAGAGCGACAGCGAACATGCTCTGATACTCAATCGTTCCTGAGGGCGTGTCTCCCAAGGAGACCTGAACGATATAAGCAGTCATAGTTTGCACTCCCGCAAAGAGATCAAATCCAGTTTGAGGCACAGCTCCCGCTGCAAGGGTGACGGCCATGGTCTCTCCTATCGCACGAGAAAAGGCCAAGATGATCGATGCAACAAATCCCGATAAGGCCGCTGGGAAAACCACAGTGCTCGCGACCTGAAACTTACGAGCTCCTAATCCATAGGCAGCATCACGCAAATGCCGCGGGACTGATTCAAAGGCATCCTGACTCATTGAGGCAATGGTAGGAATCACCATTACTGCAACGACAATTGAGGCGCTGAGAGCATTAAAAAAAGGGAGATCAGGAAACATTTTCGCCAGCCCAGGGGTGATAAAGCTGACCGCAAAGAATCCATAGACAACGCTCGGCACACCGGCGAGCACTTCCAGCAAGGATTTGAGAACGATCCTTCGACTTCCTGTCACATACTCAGATAAGAACAGCCCTGCACCACCACCAATCGGAATAGCAATCAAACACGAAGTCAGACCAATCAACAAAGTTCCATTGACGAGGGGCAAGACACCGAACGAACGGGGCTCAATCAAAGCATTCCACTGAGTGCCAAAAAGAAAGTCGACAAGCTTCACATGCTCAAAGAAATGCACACTCTCCATCAACAAAACAAACAAGATCCCTAAGGTCGTCAGGATCGAAACAGAGGAGGCAAAGAAAAGAACGCCATAAGTCAGTCGCTCCTTCCAAGTCCTCGATGGCGCTACTGACCTTGATCGCATTCCCATGAATTCAATCGGCCTATTTGGCTTTCGAGCCGCTCAGGACTTCGGCAACAGACGACTGCTTCTCAAGTCCGGTGAGCCGAAAGATGGAGCCAGAAACTCCGTCCTCCAAGCGAGCCAAAACTTGTTGATAGACTGTCTTTCCCAATCCGACATATCCAACCTCTGCAGAAATCACCTCTGCATTTTGAACAAAGAACTGGGAGATCGATTTGACTTCAGGTCGTTGAAGAGACTTTTTTGAAACATAAACAAACAATGGGCGCGACAACGGACGATAGGCACCTGAGGCAATCGAAGTCATCGAGGGAAGCACAGGGCCTTGATCTGCCTCAACGGTCAAAGCATTGAGCTTTGATTGATTGGAATC
>JBEIHI010000225.1:0-2140 GCA_040381435.1 Bacteriovoracaceae bacterium
CCTTTGCCCTTGGCGATGTCACCGGTGATGGGATTGTGGATTTTTTTGGGAGCTCTGGTAGCTCTGAATTGGTTTATCGGGCCGTCTTGACGAAGGCTGCAGCTGACAATGAAGTACAGATCAAAACTCAAGCGCAGGCACAGAAGCTTTTGGGGATTTTGGATAACGCGATTGATCGGATTTCCGAGGAGAGATCAAATCTCGGAGCCCTCTCTCATCGCCTCGACTACGCTCAGTCCGTCACCTCTCAGACTCGTGAAAATCTCGCATCAGCTCGATCTCAGATCATGGATGCGGATCTTGCAGAGGAAACTGCAGAACTCACTCGCCTGCAAATCCTCCAACAAGCTCAAGCCAGCGTTCTCGCTCAATCTAACTTAAGCCTACGAATAGCTCTTCAACTTCTGAGTTTTTAGATGCCTAAGACGGCTCTTTCATTGACCCCGATCAGATTTGTTAGCAATGAAGTGCTTCGCGAGTTCAGCGATCAGGCGCTGGTAGAACTCGACATCCATCATGAGAGCCTTGATCCGCTCCCGTTCTTTGGTGGTGGATCGGGTCAACTCAATCAACTGAGTTTCTGTGTCATGCAGGCGTGTGTGAGCTTCGAGCAGATCCAGATAGCCGCCGCCACTTCGGCGAATGAGAAAGGAGTCAATCGACTCAAGGCCTTGCGAGGGGAATGGCAAAAAATCTCCCCTCAGGGCCGCTACCATTTCAGCGTAGTACTGTGAGCGAAAAGCAAGATCCAAACTCTCTCGCTGAGACTCCTCAGCGAAGTGATCTCGCAACCTTGCCAAGCTATTCCGAAAGTTCTCGCGTGATTTCTGGAGAAGCTTTTCTGCCTGGGCGATCCGACTAGGCTCGAGCGGATAGGCTCGGGCAAAAGCCATCACCCAATCGGTCATTCCAATCTGTGTCGGACGAGCTTCGTAGGGAGGAAGATCCTCAGACCAAGGTAGATTTGAAAGTCTCCTCAACTCTTCGAATGATGGTGCAGGTCTGCGCTGGGCACTTTGCCAAAATTCAATAGAGTCACGCGAGCGCTGCCATGGGAACTCACCAAAGGTCCTGAGATTAAGTTCACAGCCCTCGGCGGCCGAGCAGCTCGGTCCCAGGACTGACAAAAGCAAGCAAAGACGTACCATTATCATCGCCCAGAAGCCTTAGCATGGCAGTGTCCGCGAGGCAAATCGGGGTGCAATGGGGTGCAGGATTCAGTAAACTCAGGGGCTATGCGTATTGATTTCTTTGAGGAGTTCCCAAGCCCTCAGACTCTGTTGCCGATCCGGTCCTTTCCGGCGGGAACAACTGTGTTTATGGGCTGTTCGACGCTTGAAGAGTTTCAGTTGCTTTCTCGACTTCTGAGGTCGATCAATCCGCAGGCTCAGCCAGCCTGGTGGCCGATCCTAAAGACAAGTTATTGGGTCTCACCATTTTCCTCACATCATGAGCTCCTATCACTCAAGAGGCAGATGACCGAGGTTGAGTATGGAACTGAGATCCTGATGGATCTGGAGTTGCCCCTTTTGAAACTTAAACTCGTTATCAAGAACTTCGGATATTTTTTTCGAAACAAAGAGCTTCTCAAGAAAATGACACAAGACGAGCGAGTGCTTTGTGCGCAGTATCCGGACTCGCTTTTAACGACAACTCGAGTCCTTCAGTTGCTTGGCGTTTCATTTCCGAACGCGCAGAGACGGCTGGTCATGGCCTACAGCAGTATGATGCCTGGCCCCTTGAAAGCTCATTTTCGCAAAGCTCTTGTATTGCAGATCCGGCAGGATCCACTGCTTTCGGTGGGCATTGGAGCTCTTGGCAGAGGAGCCCTGGGCTTTGAGTCGCAGATGTCCGACTTGGAACTTGAGCAGGATCTCAGCTTTTGTCACTCAATGGGAGTCAAACGAGTGGTTGTGTTTCGATTGGGAGGAGCGACGCCCTCTCAGATCGAAATCTTGAGAGAGATGGCACTCCATCCGTAGAGCGTAAGTCCGTCATCGCGGTGTCGATGGCTGGAGTGCGGGTAGGACTTCAAGCAGAGGTTTTTGCTCCTCAGAGTAAAATTGAACGCGTGAGTCCTGAGTTCGAATGGACTGAAAAACCGCATCCTGAGTTCGGGGACAGTTGAGGACAGTTTTCC
>JBEIHI010000226.1:0-2008 GCA_040381435.1 Bacteriovoracaceae bacterium
ATGCGGTTTTGATTAGCTTGTTCACAGGGTTTGTGGGTCAGTTTATCTCGTCACAGATTCCAAAGACGATTCGAGGAGAAAAGCTCAAGCTCGATGCCCTTAAGCTTGAGCAGCAAAAGCTCCAACAAAAAGCCGAGATGCTGATGGGCGATGATCAGATGTATAAGACGTCTCTCATGATGATTTCTCAAGGAGTTCCGCAGGGATTTTGGGCCAATATTTTTCTGGCCCCCATCCTGTGGCTGAGATCCTTAAAAGTGAAAGGGAATTTGAAACAGCTTGGTCTAGGAGAGAAGGGGGCCGGTCTTGCAGCTGAACTGATTCGTAAAGAGTTTCAGCTTCGCCAGAAGGTAAAGTTTCTCGAGATTTCCAACGCTGTTTTTAAGCGATGGATGATCATTCACATTCCCCTTGGATGGGCCGTGTATATTCTCGGCGCCATCCATGTGATTCTTGTTCTTCTTTCGATTTAGCGACTGAGTGTGAATGTTTTGATGAGTGTCTTGCCGCGTGTGAAGACTGCCTGTTCTCGCTTGGGCTGAAATCCTGAAGCTGAAATCTCAATCATGTATTCACCTTCAGGGACTTTCATCGCGAGCTGACCCGACTGGTCAATGGTTCCGATCACCACTTCTGTGGTCGAAGTATTGGTGAGCGTGACCGTAGCCGCTTGGGGAATTCCCGCCTCATCTGTAATGCTTGCGACAAAGTCAGCAAGATTTTCACCCTTGGCCTTTTTCATCTCGATATCCACCGTGAGACGTTCTCCAGGCTTGAGGCTTACGAATTTCGATGAGGTCTCAAAGCCCTCTTTTCTAAAAACAAGCCGCGCGCCGGGTAGGCTTCGAAAGTATCGAACAAACTGACCTTTCTCGTCCGTCTGTGATGCTTTGAACTCCGAGCTCTCAGGCAGAGAAATCTCGACACCCGTCATTGGTTTTTTTGTTTCCGCATCAATGACCAGGCCCTGGATTGTATTGAATTCAAGATCTCGTCGAAGTCCGGCAATCATTGTTTCTCGCTCGGCAAGGCTTTGACGAACCGCTTCGTATTCTCTGCGGTTAACTCCCACTTCACCAGCTCGTCGGCCGAATTGGGAAATCTGGAATCCAACAACGGCATTCCAGAGAGGCACCGGTCCTACAACGGGCGTGCCTGTGTTGGTGGCTTCAAATGAAGTCATTCCAAGGTCCGCTGCGGCCATGAGCTCAATATTCCTTTGAGGGAAGGGCTTTCCTTTGAGACCGAGGGTGACCCATTTCGGGGATTTCATGAAACTCGTATCCAAAACCTTGTGCAGATGCACCTCAGCCGAAGGAGTAACTGGACCAAACGGGAGTTCGAAGCCCCAAGCCGCCATGAGAGCTGGTGAGGTCGTCGTTTTGGTTGCGAATCGATCAAGATCGGTGACGGTATCTGAGGAATCAAAATATCTTTTACTATTGGCGAGTTTAAATCCTAGGTTCAAGTGAGTTCGCCAGGGAAACAATCGAGAGTCTGTAAAGTCACCTGAAAGAATGAAGGTGGGCTGAATGTCTGGAGCCTTAAGAATTCTCACTGTTTTTTCGAGGTTGAGCCAAAGAGAGAGCCCCCCCTTCATACGATTGGCGGGCAGTTTCATGAATGTCCCTAGATCATAAGCTAGCGTTGCGGCAACGCCTCCTCTCGCTAGATCGATAGACTCAGATCCTGGGTCAGCGCTGGGGTCAACCTGTTGCGGTGTGCGGACCACTTGGTGAAATCCCCCGTGAGCTGATAGATGGATGTGAGGAGTAAGGGCATATCCAAATGCAAGCGAAGCTTCGGAACCGCGGATCACGGAGCGGTTTGCGTCTTCGAGTAGGTTTGGATCTCGAAAATACTGAACCGAGGTCACAAAGTGATACTCAGACGTTTCAAGTACATCCGCAGAGAGAAGATGAATAAGTCCCTTTCGAGCTGTCAGTGTTTGCGATGACTCAGCGCTCAAAGAAAAGGTGAGTATAAAAGGCAAGATCATGAACGAAGA
>JBEIHI010000227.1:0-1958 GCA_040381435.1 Bacteriovoracaceae bacterium
AAATTAGAATCACATTCAATCGTCGCATCGATTCCTACTCTGCGCGCCCGGAAAACTTTGAACTCTTTACTGATGAAGGAGCACGGGTTCCTGGAAACGTCACTCCAACAGCACGATTTGTTCCCGATCCTTCGGGAGCAAAGGATGCCAATGGAAACCCCGTCCTTGTTTCTCAACTCAAGCTGCGCCCGCCGAATCGATTTTTCTTGCCGATGCGACGATACTTTTTGATGTGGAGAGCAAGCCCTGAGGGCTCTGCCAATGCGCCTGCAGAACTTACCGGAATTCGAGATGAGTCAGGGACTATTCCTTTGATCAGTGGCAGCACCACATTCATCACATCAAACCAATACTCAGACTCCTCTCAAGCTTTTCTAAAAATTCGAGCGATCACTCCGGGCAAACTCATTTCCGGCGGAAGCTTTGGTTCCGAATCTTTGCGAGACGCAATCTCAAGCTATACCACTTGGGTGGCCAACACTCCGATTCGAGTTTTATTCACCGAGCCGATTCGACATTTTTCGGAAACGACCTCCGCACTTGTACAACGTCCTGAGATTCCTCCGACACCGATCAGCCAGTTTGGAGGCATGGTTGTGGGAGTCTTGAGCTCCTCGACAATGACATCAAGCCTCCTTCAAAATATGAGCAATGCCATGACGAACACGGCTGCTTGGAATCAATTTGTTCAGCAAAATTTCTACCAGCAACTTTCTGGCAAGGTGCGTACAGAGAATGGCCGTCGAGTTCTTGTGTTTGAGTTAGATCCTGGAGCAACTTACCCCGATGATATCGCTCAGGCGATCGTGGTCGTTGTTAACGGATTCTTCGACCTAGAAAGCTTTGGAACCGCCACCCCCAAAGCTCTGGAAAACAACGGCATGGCTGTAGGAGCCTTCCTTCACTTCTCAGGAGTGACTTTGCCGACTGGATTTCAAGATCCAAGAGCACTGCTGTTTAACTTCCTAGGAGGCGGTGGATTATGAAAAAATTTGGGTTGAACTCTCTTTGGATCGCTATTCCTCTGAGTCTCTCGGGCTGCATGGCAGATCTCTCGTCCACCAAGGTCAACCGCGTAGGAAATGCGAATCTCTCAGCAACGGTTTCTGTCGTCGAACACTACCCGTTTGAAAACGACGAAGAGATTCCCATGGACGCCGAGGTCCTTATCCAGTTTTCGGGCCCTCTCGATCAGCGCTCCATCGACTATTTTAGTTTCAGAATTGAAGATGAAGCCGGCAATCCACTCGCAGGTCAGATTCAACTTACCAACGGAAACAGCCGATTGGAGTTTACACGAATGATCAACGGCTCACCGATGGCAATGGATCCTGGTGTCACATACCGTGTCTACACCGAGTATCTTAAAGACAGTGAAGGCTATCTGATCGCGCCGTATTCATTTGAGTTTAGAACAGAAGAGTTTGCGACCAATGCGACCGGCGGAGCATTTCACGTCAGCAAAATCAAACCCGAGTCCTACCTCATCACTCCGAGCAATCCCATTGATGTGCAATTCTCGAAGCCGATTTACCCTAACATTAATAACTACTGCTCAAATATGTGGAATGATGCCTTCCAGATTTCCGGTCTGTCATTTGCGGGGGGAAACATCACGATCCCCGCTCTGAGCGGTCAGGTTTGCTTGCGATGCCCTCCTCCTGGCAACGTCTGCAACACACTACGATTTATCCCAATGAACGGATGGCCTCAGTGGTCACCATGGCTTTTGATCAAGATTCGTCCAACAGCGGAACTCAGAAGCACATCAGGACATAGTCTCGATGGTGAGTATGACTCTGAACGAGGAGTGCTCTTTAGCTTTGGACCATAGCCCACAAAGTTTCCTAGGGGGTACTTAGCAGAGGGGCGATTTGAGTTGTAAGGGATGCCGATCTAGGCTGCGATATTCGCAACAAAACTCAAATCGCCTCTCCTTATTTTTCTAAACCGAAGGG
>JBEIHI010000228.1:0-1944 GCA_040381435.1 Bacteriovoracaceae bacterium
GTATCCAGAGCCATTTCTGCTGAGACAGAGCCGCGCTCATCTTCCACGACAGATGTATTTTTCCCCTCTTCGGCATGAGCTCAGAAAGTCAGGAGCCCTGCTCCAGAGAAAGGAAGCGCATTCGGCTCTGATGGAGCTTCATTTTGGGAAAGAGTTTCCTCCGGAGGGGTTGTGGGGTGGAACTGCTGTTTGGAGAGCAACTCAGCCAAACCGTGTCGTGGTGTACTTTAAAAGTCGGGCGATGAATACTTCAGGCGGCATTGATTCGAAGCTCGATCCGATCGATACTACGTTTGCTCTTACGCGAGATCCATCATCAGGAAAGTTTTATCAGGTTGCCGCTGTTGTTCCAGCCTCGCAGCGCGACTCAGTGCTTCAGGACATTGCCGATATGCTGGGACTTAGCGCGCTCGATCCCGATACCCAAAAGATTTATATTCCTAGCCCTCATCTCAAAAACCCGGAGACGGCAGCTCTGCTTCGAAAGGCAGGTCCCAGCGCTCGCCGCGCGAGTTCCGAGCGAGTCGTGGTTAGGTCCACTCGATCTGAATGCGTTCGCACTTTACGATTCCTTAGTACTTCCCCGCGTTGACTCCACCGGTCTCCTTTCAATAGTCTTAAGACGTATGGATCGAAACCTTGCTCTTGAATCTGTTCGCGTCACAGAGGCGGCTGCGATTGCAGCGGCAAGAACCGTAGGTCTTGGAGATGAAAAGCTTTCGGATCGCGTGGCTGTTGAGGCCATGCGAGCAGCGTTTAATCGAATAGAGTTTAAGGGGCGCGTTGTGATCGGAGAGGGAGAGCGAGATGAGGCTCCGATGCTCTTTATTGGAGAAAACGTCGGAACGGGCAATGGTCCGGCGATTGATTTAGCACTCGACCCTCTTGAGGGGACTACCATTACTGCTCAAGGCGCTTCCAATGCTATGTCTGTGGCAGCCCTTGCAGAGGACGGGGGCTTTTTGCACGCACCAGATGTCTATATGCAGAAGATGGCCGTGGGGCCTCAGGCTAAGGGGCGCATTGATTTGCGTCAAAGTGCAACGTGGAATCTCAAAAGCATTGCCGAAGGAATGGGGCGACGTCTTTCTGAGCTTACGGTGGTGATTTTGAATCGCCCTCGGCACGCAGATTTGATTCAAGAGGTGCGTCAGCTCGGATGTCGCATTCGCTTGATTCAAGACGGCGACGTATCCGCCGCTATTGCCACCTGCGAAGCTGATTCAGGAATTGATGTCTTGATGGGATCGGGTGGAGCGCCTGAGGGTGTGATCGCGGCCGCAGCGCTTCGCTGTATGGGAGGCGACTTCCAAGGCCGCTTAATCTTTAGAAATGACGATGAGAAGTCTCGCGCCACCAAAATGGGTATTCGGGATTTTGATCGGATCTACAAAATTGATGAGCTTGCGCGTGGAAATGTGATGTTTTCAGCCACCGGTGTGACCACGGGGACTCTCCTAAAAGGCGTGAACTTCTTTCACAACGGGGCGACGACTGAATCTGTTGTTATGCGCTCAGCAACGGGAACGATTCGATACCTCAAAGCGACTCATCGCTTTGATATCAAGGCGCCGATTGGATAATTATGGTTGAGCGCGAGATTGAGATTGATGCTCCTGTTGAGACTGTTTTTCGAGTCATTTCGGATCTGGAGAAGTATCCTGAGTTTTTGAGCACCACCAAGGAAGTGGTGATGCGACCGACGGCTGAAGGCGTTGAAGCTGATTTTTCGATTCAAGTAATCAAGCCGATTCGATACACGCTCAAGTTTCGAATGGATCCGCCTCGGGGTCTCGAGTGGGAGTTTGTTCGCGGCGAGCTGATGAAAACGAATTCGGGAGGATGGAAGTTGGAGAAAGTCTCTGATTCTAAGACCCGGGCATTTTATTCCGTGGATGCCACCTTTGGTTGGATGGTTCCCAAGGCATTAGTTGAACAAGTGAC
>JBEIHI010000229.1:0-1912 GCA_040381435.1 Bacteriovoracaceae bacterium
GGGCGACTGCATGTCTCAAATCCTACGAAGTCTCGTATCAACTAGCCATCATTTTAGGAATGAATGAACGGCAGCATCCAAGAAGGAGGAGGAATCTCAAACCGCAGCGAGCGACCCGTTCGAGGATGAACAAATCCCAGTTCGAACGCGACAAGCGCCTGCCCCTTCAGTTCTTCCAAAGCTGATTTCCAATGCGCATCCAAAGCCTTCTGGCCCTTTCGCAAATAGAGTGGATCCCCAAGAAGAGAGAAGCCTTTGGAGCTCAAGTGAACTCTAATCTGGTGCGTTCGACCCGTTTTCAACTGGCACTCCACCCAGGAAAAACCCGCAGGAAAATGCTTGAGAGTTTGAACTTCCGTTCGAGCTGGCTTTCCTCCGCTTTTCACAATGGCCATTTTCTTTCGATCAACTGGAGAGCGGCCGATGTTTCCTTCCACCACAAATTGCTTCGGGGAATGTCCGTACACAAGCGCCCAGTATCGTCTAATGATCAGGCGTTTTGAGAACTGCTCTGAAAGCGCATCGTGAATCTCATTCGACTTTGCAACGACGACCAGCCCCTCGGTGTCCTTATCAAGTCGATGAACAATGCCAGGACGAAAGTCACCACTTCGACTGGAAAGAGATTGCGAGTGATGAAGCAATCCGTGAACGAGCGTAGTCTGCTCTTTGCCCGCTCCAGGATGCATGCTCAATCCTTTCGGTTTATGCAAAACGAGCAGGTCATCATCCTCGAACAAAATCTTAAGATCCAAAGGAATCGGATCTAGATTCTGAACTTCCTCAGGCCGCATCAGAACCTCAATTCTATCTCCGGGCTTCACTTTTGATGCGGGCTGTAAAGGTCTTCCGTCGAGAGTGATCAGCCCCTCTGAAAACCAGATTTTAAGCTGAGAACGCGAGGGAAGAGCGCTAATCCCCGTCAATACGCGGTCTGCGCGTTCACCCTTGGCATCAGCGTCCGAAGGCGATACAATGATAACTAGAGGTGAGGTTTTCGAAACTAGTTTCGACATATATGAAAATGTGGTTTCGCCCGGATCCCGGGTCCTTATTCTAAACCGCTGTTACCTACCGATCCACATTACGAATATCAAGCGGGCTGTATCTCTTCTTTATCTCGATATTGCCCACGGCGTCGACACCGACTTTCAAACTTATTCTTGGTCCCAACTACTTTCAGCATCCTTTCCACTCGAAAAGCTGGATCAGTTTCATTTGGTTCGAACGATTGATCGGCCAGTTCCGATACCAAAGGTCATGCTTCTGAACGATTTCGACCGCCGTCCCCCTCAACATGTTCGCTTCTCTCGAAGCCAAGTCTTCATTCGAGACCAGTACACTTGCCAGTATTGCGCTCGCAAACTTCCCAAGCAGAAGCTCAATATTGATCATGTTGTTCCGCGGATTCAAGGCGGCAAAACTATCTGGGAGAATGTTGTCACGAGCTGTCATCCCTGCAATCGAAAGAAGGGCGGAAGAACTCCCAGCCAGGCTCAAATGCCTCTACGATCTCAACCTAAAAAACCCGCTGTTGCCCCCCTTTTGACAGCACTCAAAACCACTCAATCGGCCTGGACACCGTTTTTGAATTTTCAAGCTTCAGACTCTTAAAGATAAAGTCCTGGATACAGATTAAAAAACGCAGCCATCGCCCACAACAAGGCTCCGGCCACAAGCGGCATGGCGAGGTTGTCGTCTGTACGAAGAGGCAGAAGCTCACCCACAACTGCGGAAAATCCTCCAATGAGTGCAAACAGCAATCGATCAAAAAGCGCCAGCTCCACCGTTCTGCCTAAGACAAAGGAAACGCCAAACGTCATAAAAAAACAAAATACAAAGCAGGCCGCACTCCCCTCGAGGCTCTTAAAGGGAACATAGATTTGTGGTGGCAGACGCATTCGGCCAAAAC
>JBEIHI010000230.1:0-1889 GCA_040381435.1 Bacteriovoracaceae bacterium
CGTGCATCGTGTTGAGTGGGCGCCGGGTAAGTTTGCTTATTTTTCAAATGCTCAAATGGCGATGGAGTTTAAAAACGGCCCTACGGTTCAAGCGATTCGACATGGCACTCAGTTTTTGATGAAGAGAGGAAGCCTTGAGATTCCTGTTGATGAGAGCGGATACATCGTTGCGTCCTCGGCTGGTTCCTATTCTGAGGCGATCTGGGCGCGCGATACGGGTCGAATGACCTTTGCATTGCCACCCTCAAAGCGAGCACGAGCTGTGCGAGCGCTTTTAAGGCTCATGGGTTCTCCTCGAAATCGCGAGCTCTTCTTTTTGAATTTGCGTCACAAGGGTGTCCATCGAATGAGCCCTGAAGAGCTGGGGAGTTTCGGACCGATTAATGAAAATCCGCATTTCCGCAATCTCCATCGAGACGCCTCGATGTTTGTTCCCCATATTCGATTTCAGAAAGAGGAGATTGCTGATCCTCGATTTTTTGATGTGAAGGCGAGTTTAGAAATGAACTTCCGGCCCCAGCAGTGGAATCACAAACAAAATGATGCTCTGGCCATCACGTTTTTGGCGGCTGCAGATGTCATGAAAAGCGGGGCTCTGACCTGGTCTGAACTTGGGCCTGATGAACAGGCCGCGTTGATCTTGATTTTGGCCTACGGGATTCACGTCGAGTACTACGACAAGTGGGATGCGGGAGCCTGGGAAGAAGTCAATGGTCGTCGCACCTCTTCAGTCGCTCAGTTTACGGATGCTCTGATTGCCTTTGAGAAATATATGCTCTCATCCGGACGGCGCATTCACTTGAGACAGAATCCTCTCATTCCAAAAGATATCGCCGATCAGATTGATGAACTCATTCGTCCTGATGTGGTTCGAAGGGCGATTAACAAGGGAATTGAGATCGTCAAACATCAGGTGCACCGAGGGGAAGTTCCCGATGTGTTTGAGCCCTCTCCGATTTCTCCGCGGTTTTCGGATGCAGCGCTTTCTCATTTAGCTTGGACGATGCCTGAGTACCTCGATGAGAGTGACTATCGAGCCGTCCTTAAACATCTTCAAAGTTTAAAGAGAGATAAGGGAATGATTCGCTACAATGGCGATGTCTATTTGATTCTGGGTCAGTTTTGGAAGCCCGAGACTCGAATTCACAAAGAGCTTCTCATGCCTCAGCATCGACACAATCCTCCATTGGCCTCCGATGTGATGAAGGCGTTTTGGAGTAAGGATCATTCTGCGATCCAGTCGTACTTTGGAGGTAACTTTGAAGCTCAGTGGGTACTTGGGGAAATCATGCTTCTACAAATGCTTCCGCAGATGATGAATCGATTTGAGGATTCTCCTCATCGCGAAGAGTACCGAGAACTTCTCGCCGAAACTGCTGTGAGGTTTTTCTCGATGGTGACCGGTGAAGATGCTGAGGGGCGAGGCCCTGTTGGAATTGATGGGCAGCGAGTGGCTCCTTGGGTGATTCCGGAAGCCTGGATTCCGGTTCGTCTCTATAAAGAGGACGGCCGGGTTGAGACACTTTACTCCCCGAGCCCTTATACACCCCTTTATTGGGCTAAAGCCGAGGCTTGGCTGGCTATTGATGGCTTTTTTAAACATTGCCGATGGGATTGTTTGGCACATTAAAAAAATCGGTGTAAGCCAGTTTCGTAGTTTGAGCTGATTTTTCTGATCAGCTTTGAGGATGCACCCTTAGCTCAGCTGGATAGAGCATCTGACTACGAATCAGAAGGTCGGACGTTCGAATCGTCCAGGGTGCGAATTCTTAAGTCTTTTTCTCAAATCGCGTAGGCAAAACATTGTGATGAACTTTGACAAGGGCGTCATACGCGTGGTGTCCATCAGCCACAAGTAAGCTATCGCATCCGAGGGCTGAGGCGACCTC
>JBEIHI010000231.1:0-1887 GCA_040381435.1 Bacteriovoracaceae bacterium
GAGGAAACGATCGAGATAACTTCGAATGTGGATTTGTCGACCTTGGAAATACACTGAATCTCCGTAAGGGCAGACCGATCGCAAGAGGCTTTGATGGGGGTCAAGGGCGCTTCTGTTTTGTTCAAAAAACGCGGCCTTCAAAAGCTCTGATCGGAAAATATTTCCAGAGTCTGGGCGTTCTTCGTTGAGAAGAACTTTGAGAAGAGTGGATTTGCCGCAGCCATTTTCTCCAATGACTCCCAGTCGAGTTCCTGGACCTACAAAGAGATCTAAGTCATGAAAGAGTTTGTGATCGGCTGAAAATGACTTTGAAATTCGCTTCGCTTCAATCAGACGCTTGGGAGGTTCCTTGGCCGACTGAAACTCCATGCTGATCGATGTTTCCGTATTTCGGCTTGCCGTGTCTTTGAGCTCGCTCGTTGTCACGGCATGTCGCTGAATGCGAGCGCTTTGTTTGCTTCGTTGAGCTTTCACGCCCGCCTTAAGCCATTCGGTTTCTCGTCTCAGAACGGAGCGAAGAGACGCTTCGCGACCTTGCTGTGCAATCAGCATGGCTTCTTTTGTCTGCAAATAGTCCTGATAGGAGCCCTCGACATTCAGAAGCCCGCGAGGATTTCGTCTGTCGAGCTCCAGGATTCGTTTGCTGACTCGCTGAAGAAAGACTCGGTCATGCGTAATCGTCAAACAAGCATACTTGGCCTTTGCGATGATATCTTCGAGCCAAAGAATTCCCTCAATGTCGAGATGGTTCGTGGGCTCATCGAGTAGCAAAAGATCCGGATTGGGAAGAAGGGCTCGAAGAAGAGCGACTCGCTTTTTCCAACCTCCGGAAAGAGCACCCACATCTTGGGTGAAATCGATTGCCCAATTCCTCAGGCCTAACTGCCAAATCATTTCCTCGGATTTGATTTGAACCTGCCAGGCCTCTTCGTGCGGAAGTGCTTCATGGAGTGCTTCAAGCACGCTTTGCCCAGGCTTAAACTGGGGATCCTGCTCAAGAGTGCTGACTGTTGTGTTTGCACGAAACACAAGTCGCCCTGAATCGGGATCTAGTTTGCGAGCGATGATCTTCAGAAGCGTCGATTTGCCGGCTGCGTTTGAGCCGATGAGTCCGATCTTTTCTCCCTCATGCACTGAAAGACCAATATCTTGAAACAATGTTTTTGCCTCAAAAGACATCGAAAGATTTTCAGCATTCAAGAGGATGGACACCCCGATTTTCTATCAGCAAACAGGCGGAGGCCTACACTGATTTTTTCAAAGAAAGGATCGCTGCGCCGAACCAGGCTACAATCAGGCAGATCCCGCCCACCGGAGTGATTTTTCGAAAGATCTCGATCTCGGTAAAGCTGAGTCCATAGAGACCTCCACAAAACAGAGCGATCCCCAAGAAAAATGCATAGGATGTCCAGCGCGGTCGACCAAAGACATGAAGGCTTAGCACAATGGCGAGTGAGTGAATCAACTGAAACTGAGACGCCAATCGTATCCAGTCTTGGGCTTGAGGAGAATCCACAGCATGTGAGCCGATCGCACCCAAGACGACAGCGATTCCTCCGAGGGTCCAGGCGAGGGCGATCAAACGAGATGTGTGAGAGCTCACTTGCATAGAGCTCGATTAGTCTCCAAAGGCGTTAAAATCAATCTTGAGAGGTCGCGAATCTTTGCGCACTGGAGTCTTTGGCCCGCAAAGTTTTTTGTGTGATTTTAAAGGCTTAGCGCTTTTAGCCGGCCCCTGCTTGGGTTAAACTAAGAGCAGAGGGGATTTTCAAAGAATGAGACTTCGGCGTGCAGTGCTTTCAGCTTACACGATGACAGAGCTTTTGGTAGCGATCTCTGTCAGTGTGGTCATTGCGGCAGCTATCTTTTGGGGCTTTGCTCGCTTCA
>JBEIHI010000232.1:0-1715 GCA_040381435.1 Bacteriovoracaceae bacterium
ATGGAAGTCTGGGGACGCAAAAGATTCAGGTGGGGTCGGAGAAGAATCAGACTGTGGATCTTAAGATGGGATCGATGGCTGCGTCGGAAGTCTTTCGAAAGGACGTTGGCTCGGGAGCGTTTGCGAGTGCGACAACTTTGGGCTTGGGGGAAGTGCCCGTTGGGAATCAGTTGGCGGATCTCAATGGAGATGGGCATTTGGATTTGGTGGTTGGTTTATCAAACGGTATCTTCGAAGTCTTTGACGGTCGAGGGGATGGGACATTTGCAACGGCTCGAACATACAGCTCCGGTTTTGGGAGTCTGTGGGGAGGGTTAGAGCTCGGAGATGTCACAGGAGATGGGCATATCGACATCGTCTCAGACACTTCCGGAGATGGCCTTGTTATCTTGGCGGGTCGAGGAGACGGAAGCTTTGGTGTGTCTGCGAACATACCCAACTCCAATGGGCTTTATGACGTAGCACTTGCTGATTTCAATGGAGATGGCGTCCAAGACATTCTTTACTGGGTGAATGATATCGATAATCTTATGGTTGCCCTCAGTGACGGAGATGGCTCCTTTACTCAGACTCTTGTCGCTGATTTGAGCTATGGTCACTCGCAGGTTCTCGCGGGAGATTTCAACGGCGATGGGCATCAGGACGCTATTCTTGGGGGCGATGCCGGAGGGGGCGCTCAGATCTATTTCGGTAATGGCTCAGGCGGCTTTACGTATGGTGGGCTTTTGAGCGGCTTACCCTCCAACTCCAAACTCGCTGCCGGTGACTTTGATCGAGATGGTGACTTAGATCTTGCGGCAGCCGGTGGCGGCTCCTTGAGGTTTGCTTTCAACAACGGCTTGGGGGTGTTCGGCCTTTCTGCGACGAACTATGTGGTCGGATCGGGATTGACGTCGGATCTCGAAGTGGGGGATTTGAACGACGATGGTTGGTTGGACTTAGTCACGCTGAACTCGAGTTCGATCTCAATTCTGCTCGGCTCAGGATCAGGCAACTTCACTTACGGAACAACAAGAAGCACGAACGTAAATTCCGTAGACTTAGCCTTGGGAGATCTCAACAACGATGGTGCAATAGACCTGGTGGCGGGAGACTATGGATCAGGATTTGGCAACAGCCTTGCAATTTTTAACGCTGTTTTAACCACGGCTGCGGCTGACAATGAAGTGCGCATTCAGACGCAAGCACAAGCACAGAAGCTTTTGGGGATTTTGGATAATGCGATTGATCGGATTTCGGAGGAGAGATCAAATCTCGGAGCTCTTTCTAATCGTCTCGACTACGCACAGTCCGTCACCTCTCAGACTCGTGAAAATCTCGCATCAGCTCGATCTCAAATCATGGATGCGGATCTTGCCGAGGAGACCGCCGAACTCACACGCCTGCAAATCCTCCAACAAGCTCAAGCCAGCGTCCTGGCTCAGTCCAACTTAAGCCTACGAATAGCTCTTCAACTTCTGAGCTTCTAAACTCATGCCGGGCATCTTCCTCCGCCTTTGAAGCAGATCACCCAAGCGCGAGTCATTGAGCATCCCCGCTGAGCACGCCACAAGAGGGGCTGACGGACTCTGCAGTCCTGGTGTACCTCCTGAGGCCAGCGAGGGTTTTGCGCACAACTGATTCACCGAAGTGCCTCAGAGCCTCATCGGTGCCGCTCGCAGACTCGTACGGGGATTGGGATGGATACAGACGCCCTCAAGGTCAGAAAGAAGCTC
>JBEIHI010000233.1:0-1709 GCA_040381435.1 Bacteriovoracaceae bacterium
GGCTGAGGAAGCTCAAAAGAAACTTGATGGGAGCAAAGTGGAGAAGACAACCGAGTTTGATCCCACATCTTGGGTGGCTCCAGTGGATTTCTTGGAACTGGAAGTTGGATACGGTTTGGTCCCTTTGGTGGATGAGAGACAAAATGGAGATTTGCTAAAGCGAATGACTCATTTGCGGCGTCAGTTTGCTCAAGATATGGGCTTCGTTGTTCCGCCTATTCACATCCGAGATAATCTTCAGTTGCGCCAAGGTGAGTACGCCATTGTGGTGAAAGGTGTTCGAATAGCGGGCGGAGAACTCTTCGTCGATAGTATGCTTGCCATCGATCCTGGCACAACCTCTGGCAAAATCGAGGGGATTGATACGGTAGAGCCGGCTTACGGACTTCCCGCGCGATGGATTACGGAAGATAAGCGAGAGAAGGCTCAGCTGATGGGCTACACCGTCGTGGATAACTCGACCACAATCGCCACACACCTCAGTGAAGTCATTAAGCAGCATGCTCACGATTTGTTAGGCCGACAGGAACTCCAGAAGCTTCTTGAGCGACTGAAGGAAACGCACGCCAAGCTCGTTGAGGATATGAACACAGACAATCTCTCAATTGGTCTCTTGTTGCGTGTCATGAAAAACCTTCTGAAAGAGGGAATTCCTGTGCGGGATTTACCCACGATTCTTGAGTCTCTTCTCGATTCGGGCGCAAAGACTCGCGATACCGATCTCCTCACTGAACGAGTTCGAGAGGCTCTTGCTCCAACTATTACTCAAGCTTTCTCTCAAGAAGGAAAGCTGAGGGTTCTTGTTTTGGATCCTGAGCTTGATGAAGCTCTGGCTCGAAGTCTCATTAAAACGGAAGAAGGCGTTCAAATCACTCTCGATCCGAAGAAGGCCCTTTCCATGATCAATGTTTTACAAGAGCAGTGTGAGAAACTCATGGGGGATGGGATTCAGCCCGTTGTTCTAACCTCTCCCAGTGTTCGCTTGTATTTTAGAAAGCTGATTGAGCGCCAAATTCAAAATTGCGCCGTGATTTCTCACTCTGAGGTAACCACGCTCAGTAAATTGGAAAGTTTAGGGGTCATCAAAATTTAAGGAGTACTTATGGCACTGCAGATCAAAAAATTTCAAGCGCCGACATTACAGCAGGCAATTGAACAGATTCGCAATGAAATGGGTGATGATGCCATTATCCTTCAAACCGAGCCTATCAAGGGTGGCGGGATGGGGTTGTTTGGTCGCAACAGCATTGAGGTGACTGCAGCGATTGATCGAAATGAATCGCAAGTGAAGTTTCATGCAATGATTACTGAGACGACCGATGAGCGGCCGGCACCTGCAGCTGCGACGGCGACTCCTGCTGTGACTTCTAACAAGAGGAATTGGCTTGGGCTTTTGGGGACGGTCACTCCCAAGCCGACCGAGGTCTCTAAGCCCGCTGTGGTGGCGAAGCCCCAAGTTCAACCCGTTAGAGTCGATTCGACGACTGAGACTCAAGGAGAGGATAAGTCTTCGATCGGTCAGCTCTATGCTGTGAAGACCTTTGTGGATCCCTTGAAGAAAGATGTTGAGGATCTGAAAGCGGCGCTCAAGAGAACTGAGAATCCTCTGCAAAAGAAATCTAAAGTCAAAGATCCGCTCGAAGATGAAGTTCACCGCCTTCGAGAAGATATTCGATCCTTCATGCTCGAGACGAGGTTCCAAGAAGATA
>JBEIHI010000234.1:0-1678 GCA_040381435.1 Bacteriovoracaceae bacterium
AACCTTTTTGCAAAGATCCAAATTGATCTCCGATCCGGTCAACGATGCGTAAGCGCTTAACTTAATGAGCGCTCCCTCGAGCTCTCGAATATTGGCTCGATACATTCTGGCTAAGAAGAAAGCGACATCATTCGAGATATCAATGCCATCCATCTCAGCCTTCTTGATGACAATGGCGACTCGAGTCTCCATTTCGGGAGCCTTGATGTCGACAATGAGGCCCATCTCAAATCGGCTTCTTAAGCGGTCTTCAAGGCCCTCAATCTGAGTCGGAGGGCGATCGGATGAAAGCACGATCTGCTTTTGATGTTCGTAAAGAGAGTTGAAGGTATGAAAAAACTCTTCCTGTACTCGCTCTTTTCCTGAAATAAACTGGATGTCATCAATAACCAGGACGTCACAATTCTTTCGATAGCGCTCTCTAAACTCTTCCATTCGACCGAATCGAATGCTTTCAATCATGTGATTAGTGAACTTTTCAAACGTTGTGTAATGAACGCGAGATCCTGGAAACTTTTCTTGGATTTTTAGGCCGATCGCGTTCATCAAGTGGGTTTTTCCCAGGCCTACATCACCGTAGATGAAAAGGGGATTATACTGACGACCCGGCGCCTCAGCGGCCGCAAAACAAGCAGCATGGGCAAACTGATTGCTGGCCCCAACAACAAAGGTTTCAAATCCATATTTTGGGTTTAACTGGCTTGTGCCCGTGAGCGCCTTCAGAGCCGGCGCCTTAATCCCTGGGGTGTTTTGGACGGAGCGCTTGGCCATTTCCTCAACGGTTACTGACGTTCTTGGCTTGGCTATCTCGGTGGTAAACAAATCGGGTGCTACAACGAATTCAAGCTTGAATCTGGCCTGAGAAGCCTCATCGAAGATCTCTTGAATATGGTTGGAAAAGTGATCGTAGACCCAATTTCGTAGGAATTTGTCGGAGAATCCGAGTAACAACGTCTTGCCGCGGGATCCAACCAGCTTAATTCGAGGCATAAAAGTCTGGAAATATTGGGGACGAGTCGACTTTTCAATCATGGACGAGGCTTTTTCCCATGCCGACTGCATTTCAGGTGTAACAGGCCCTGGAGCCTCTTGATTTTCGACAGACTCTTTCATACAACGTGTGCTTGGAAAGTTTACCTCGCGACTCCCTAGATAAAGGTTGATGAGGGTCTCGGGTCAAACTTTTTTTGGAGTATAAAAGAAGATGAAAAGAACATACAGCCCAAGCAAAACCCGTCGCAAACGGACTCACGGATTTCTCACGCGCATGGAGACCCCTGGTGGTCGACGGGCACTGAGCCGCCGAAGAACAAAAGGTCGTAAGCGACTCACGGTCTCTGTTTACAAAAAGTAGTGTAATTTCAAAGCCCTGGGTTTGGCCATGAGGCTCCGAAAACAAGACAGGCTGCTCAAAAGATCTGACTTCAAGGCGCTTCTAACGGAGGCGCATGCGGGTCGTCGCGCTCAAAACATTCTTAAGGTTGGATGTTTTAGAGTTTATCGCAACCTAAAGGAAACGCCTGCTCGTTTGGGCATTAATGTCGCTCGTCGAATTTTAAAGAGTAGCGTGGATAGGAATCGGGTTAAGCGGTGTTTGAGGGAATTTTTCAGGCTCAATCGAGAGCGGCTTTCAGGGGATTATCTTTTTAAGCTCGAGCGAGCTCCGCAATCGAGTTCC
>JBEIHI010000235.1:0-1673 GCA_040381435.1 Bacteriovoracaceae bacterium
CACCACGAGTGGTTTGCGGAAATCTCGCATGACTTGGCGTCTCAACAAATGGGCAATCTGAGCCGGGGTGGTGGGGTAGCACACCTGAATATTATCCTGTCCACAGAGCTGCAAAAATCTCTCAAGGCGAGCGCTGGAGTGTTCGGGACCTTGACCTTCATAGCCATGAGGCAAAAGCAAAACGAGTCCACTCATTCGATACCACTTGGTTTCCGCAGAAACCAAAAACTGATCGATGATGACCTGAGCGCCGTTCGCGAAATCTCCAAACTGACCTTCCCAGCAAACGAGAGCCTTCGGATGGGCGAGTGAATAGCCATAATCAAAACCCATCACGGCAGCCTCGGAGAGAGGGGAGTCAAACACCTGAAAAGCACCCTGCTTGGAGGCTAGATGACGAAGAGGCCAGTGCTTTTCCGTGGTTTGAGAATCCGTCAAAGCCGAGTGTCGGTGACTAAACGTCCCTCGAATAGCATCTTGTCCACTGATGCGAATGTCCATGCCATCCAGCAACAGAGAGCCAAATCCCAGTTGTTCACCGACGGCCCAATCAATCTCATTTTGTTCAGAGATTTTCTTAAGACGAGTCTCAAACATCTTTCGAAACTTAGGCATCAAATTGAGCTTCTCGGGGATCTCGTGAATTGTTTTGATGACGAGATCAAAAGCCTTCTGCGGGATTGATGTATCAAAGTCCTTCACCAGATCTTCGTGAGAGGCAACTCGGAAACCTGTCCAAGCTCCGTGGAGAGTTTCCACTTCCAAAACTCGCTTCATCCCTTTGACCTGCTCACGAGCTGCTTCCAATCTCTTTTGATAAGCCCCCATCAGGGTGCTGCTTTCATCAGAACTGATTGCGCCCGATGAGGAACATTGCTCTCGATAAAGTTCGTAGGGATTTTTTTGCTTCCCAATTACGTCATACATGACGGGTTGAGTGAAGCGAGGTTCATCGCCTTCGTTGTGCCCGTACTTGCGGTAGCAAACAATATCCACGAAGACATCCTTCTGAAACGTCATGCGATACTCAGTCGCAAGCTCAATCGCGTGAACGACGGCTTCCGGATCGTTGCCGTTGACATGGAAAATCGGACACTGAAAGCCCTTCCCGAAATCTGTGCAATAGAGGCTCGATCGAGAGTCTTCGGGTGAGGTTGTAAATCCCACTTGGTTGTTGATCACGATGTGAAGAGTTCCACCCGTCTTGTAGCCCTTGAGTTGCGAGAGGTTCAGTGTCTCGGCCACAATTCCCTGCCCAATCACGGCGGCATCACCGTGAATCAAAATCGGCATGAGCTTTGCGGATTCATTGTTATGCCGCTTTTCAATCTTGGCTCGCGCCATTCCTTCGACCACAGGATCCACAAACTCGAGGTGGGAGGGATTGGGAGCCAGAGACAAATGAACCTTCTTACCCGCGTTCGTTGTGACATCGCTTGAATAGCCTTGGTGGTATTTCACATCTCCTGTGGCATTAGCGAAGGAAGGCAGCTCGGCGCCCTCAAACTCTTTGAAGAGCTCGGCAAAAGGCTTCTGCATCACGTTGACCAAAACATTCAGTCGTCCACGATGAGCCATTCCAATCAAGACTTCTTCTGCGCCCAAGTCGGCCGAGAGCTCGATACAGCGATGAATCGCCGGAATGACAGCTTCGCCGCCTTCGACCGAAAAGC
>JBEIHI010000236.1:0-1632 GCA_040381435.1 Bacteriovoracaceae bacterium
CGGGTCGATTGAAATCGATGGTCAGCGAATCGACCAATCTATGGCCAACAAGCGTCCCTTCAATACAGTGTTTCAGCGCTACGCTTTGTTCCCCCATTTGAATGTCGCTCAAAATGTGGCCTTTGGACTTCAAATGCGAAAGATTCCTCAAGATGAAATCAAAAAGCGAGTGGCCCAAGCCCTCGAGCTCGTTCAAATGAACGACTACGCTGAACGTTCCATTTCAACTCTTTCAGGTGGTCAGCAGCAGCGAATTGCTTTGGCTCGAGCGCTGATCAATCAGCCTAAAGTTCTGTTACTAGACGAGCCGCTCTCCGCCCTGGATTTAAAGTTGCGCCAGCAAATGAAAATGGAACTTTTGGGACTTCAGCGGAAGCTTCGACAAACTTTTATTTTTGTCACCCACGACCAAGAAGAAGCCCTGACCGTTTCGGACCGCGTCGCGGTCATAAACGGGGGCGTCGTTGAGCAAGTGGGAACGCCCCAAGAGATCTATGAGTATCCAAAAACTTTGTTTGTGGCCCAGTTCATTGGTTCGATGAATTCCTTTGATGGCTCGGTTCGTGACTGCAACGGAGCGGCCGTTGTTGTGTCGGCTGCCTGCCGAAGACCTCTGACGGTTCGTCCATCACGAGACGGCTTTCGACCTCTTCCCCTGGTGACTCAAGGCCTCAATGTCAAAGTCATGGTGCGACCTGAGAAACTCAAAGTACTCAAGTCTCAGCCCGGATTTGAGCAAAATGCCGTTGAAGGTGTGATCCGTGAGATTTTGTATAAAGGTCCGGACACTCAGTATGTGATTGCTCCTAAAGACGAAAATGTCGGTCTGCTCAATGCGATTGTCACCAACACAGCCGTGACCGCCAAAAAATCTTTCTCAATCGGCGAAAAAATTTTTGCGGCATGGGCTCCTGAAGACTGTCTTTTGATGGGGCAAGATGGAGCGCTTCCAGTTCCAGAGGCCAAGCCCCTGTTGCCCTTGGAAATCTTAGCTCATCAAAAGGAATCGAGCGTTGTCTAAAGCTCAACGCCAGTTTCCAACGCTGTTGGTGCCTGCTGCCCTCTGGTATTTGGTCTTTTTGATCGTCCCCATGACGATCATCGTTGTTTATAGCTTTCTTCATAAAGCCCCCTACGGTGATATTCAGTGGATCTGGAATCTGGAGAACTATCGACGCGCGCTGGATCCTCTCTATCTCTCGATTGTTTGGGAGTCATTTAAGCTCGCTGTTGTCACAGCTCTCATTTGTTTGCTCGTGGGTTATCCTGTGGCCTATGTGCTGGCCACGATTCGCAATCCCTATCGAAGTATCATGATGGTTTTGTTGGTGATTCCTTTTTGGACGAATCTTGTGGTTCGAACCTATGCCATCAAACTTTTGGTCGCCGATACGGGACCGATCAATCAGTTTCTTTTGTCTTTAGGTTTGATCTCAGAGCCTTTAGCGATGTCCAATTCCTATTGGGCCGTTTTGTTCGGAATGGTGACGAACTATCTGCCTTTTATGGTTTTGCCTCTCTATGTGTGTTTGGAAAAGTTTGATTTCAGTTTGCTTGAAGCGGCTCGCGATTTGGGAGCATCGAGCTTTAAGGTCTTTACTCGAGTCTTGCTACCGATGACCAAGGTGGGCA
>JBEIHI010000237.1:0-1627 GCA_040381435.1 Bacteriovoracaceae bacterium
CACAAGACTCAGTCGGGTAAAATGATTAAATTTCATAAAATGGAAGGAACCTCCTCAGATCAAAATGCTAAAGAAAGGGGCCTAATTCAGCAAGGAGGAATCCGACTTAACCTTAATGAAATCCCTAAGATGCGGGTACGAGGCCAATGAAGAATCCTTCTCGACAATGTCAAAAGCCTCCTTTCGGGCTTGCTGCAGTAAGTCAAAATCTCGAGGCAATCGGGCCAATTCAAAAACGGGATCTCCCGACTGACGAGTGCCCATGATTTCACCAGGCCCTCGCATTTCAAGATCAACCTCTGCCAACTTGAAACCATCTTGAGTCTTTTCCATGGTTCGAAGCCTTTGAACAATCTCGGGGCTTCCCATATGCGAGGCCACCAAAAAGCAAAAGCTCTGATGAGAACCCCGCCCCACTCGGCCCCTGAGCTGATGCAACTGACTGAGACCGAAACGCTCAGCATTCTCCACAATCATCATGGTCGCGTTCGGGACGTCCACGCCCACTTCAACGACCGTTGTGGAAACGAGAACCTGAATTTTACCCTCGCGAAACTCATTGAGTACCTTGAACTTCTCTTCGGATTTCATTTTGCCGTGAAGGTGCTGCACATTGAACTTCGAGTAGGCCTTTTGAAGACTCGGAAGCATCTCCGTCAGACTTTTTAGCTCAAGCTTTTCTGACTCCTCGATCAACGGGAAGACAACGTAAGCCTGACGACCCTGCTCAAGCTGCTCCTGAACCTGCATTTCAAGCATGGGTCTCTCGCGATCCGTAAACACTCTCGTCTGAATGGGCTTTCGACCCGGAGGCATCTCATCAATGAGGCTCAGATCAAGATCTCCATAAATCGTCAGGGCGAGAGTTCGCGGAATCGGCGTCGCCGTCATCACGAGCAAATCTGGATGAGCACCTTTCTGAACAAGGGCAGCTCGCTGCCTCACACCAAATCGATGCTGCTCATCCACAATGACCAAGCCAAGCTCCTTAAACTGAACTTCTTTTTCAAACAAAGCATGAGTTCCAAAAACCATATGGATCTCGCCCAACTTGAGCTTTTCCAGAATCTCTCGTCGCTCCTTGGCGGACATGGAACCCGTCAGCATCCCAAGCGTCAGATTCATTCCACGAAACCAATTCTGCGCATTTCGAAAATGCTGTTCCACCAACAACTCGGTCGGCGCCATGAGAGCCACCTGCTTTTGCGCCTCAAGAGCCACAAGAGCTGAGGCCGCTGCCACGGCAGTTTTCCCACTACCCACATCACCCTGAATCAAGCGATGCATGACTTTGGGAGCCATCATATCATCCAAAATCTCATGCAAGACTCGACGCTGAGCATTCGTGAAACGAAAGGGCAGATTTTCTTTGAACTGATTCCAAAGTTTTTCGGGCTTGGCAAACGAATGAGCCTGCTGCTCCACAAAATCTTTCCGACGTACAGCAAGCCCCACAGACAACTTCAGAAACTCCTCAAAAATCAGCCGTTGATGTGCCGGGCTTCGTCCCTCAATCAACTCATGCAGATCAGCGTCCTTCGGGGGCTGATGAATGAACTGCAGCGAGAGCGATCGTGAGGGAAAAGAATACTTCGACAGAATCTCTTTGGGCAGCGTCTCCGGGATG
>JBEIHI010000238.1:0-1625 GCA_040381435.1 Bacteriovoracaceae bacterium
GCATTGCCCAGGCCAACGAGATCCCATTCCATGCGCACAAATTCCTTGGCCTAGGGAGAAAAGGCAACAAAGATCTCGAAAATTGAGGCTTTTTGAGACATAAAATTCAAATGAAATTCATCGATCTCAAAGTCTCTCAGGTTCCCGTTCAGAAAGCTAAAAAATGGACCAAATCTGATTTTGGTCGAAGCCTCGTTGTGCTGACCGAAGAAAGTCATGTGAAGGCCAAGAATTTTTTGTCTGAGTTTCCGGATTTCGTCTCGCAGCTTGTTCGTGTTCAGGTGAGCCGCCTGTTTGAGCAGCCCAAGGCTGGAGATGTGATGAAGTTTTTAGGGGGCGAGGGAGAGCCAGATGTTGTTTTGGCCGTTTTGCCCAAAGATGAGAGTTCATTTTCTTTGCTGGGATTTGGAAAAAAAGTTTCTCAGTCTGCTGTTTCAACTTCAGTAAAGCGATTGTCGATTTTTTGTCATGCCAGGAATGAAGCGCGAATTGCGGACTGTTTGGGTTCAGCAGTAGCTGCGAGAATCTTTGCTATGCCTGAGTATGGCAAGCGTACTGAAAAATCTAAGCCTTATTCTTTAGAGGCCGTAGATGTTTTGGGATCCAAGGCTTTTGAGGCCGAGTTTGTTCGGGGAATTCACAAAGGTAACGGCTCCAACGTGATTCGATATTTGGGGTCGCTTCCCCCGAATGTTCTCGGAGCGGGTGAGTATGCCATTGAGATTCAAAAGCTTTGCAAATCCTTTGGATGGCAGCATGAGTTTCACTCAAACAAAGCTCTCAAGAAAATGGGCGCTGAAGCTTTTACGGCTGTTGATCGTGGCGATCCTGATTCGAAAGGTGGAATTCACGAGATTACTTATTCACCTCGTGCTGCAAAAAACAAGAAGCCCCTCGTGCTTGTCGGCAAGGGTCTTTGCTTTGATACCGGGGGTTACGATGTGAAAACCGGCGGCTATATGATCAGCATGAAAGGCGATATGCAGGGATCAGCTGTTTGTTTGGCCACACTGATGATGGCGAGCAAAATGAAATGGCCACTCAAGATGAAAGCGTTTCTGGGCGTGACGGAGAATCATATTTCTCCCAGGGCCTACAAGGCTGATGAAGTCGTGAAAGCTCTCAACGGATTAACGATTGAGGTGGTCAATACAGATGCTGAGGGCCGAATGGTTCTGGCGGACACTCTTTGTTTGGCCGATCGTGAAGAGCCCGCGCTCTTGATGGATTTTGCAACACTCACCGGATCAGCGGTGCGATCGCTCGGAAAAAGCTACGCTGCGGGGTTCACCAATCAAGAGAAGTTGCATGAGCCCATCAAGGCTGCAGGTCGCGAAAGTGGTGAGAGGGTTTGGACGTTTCCTTTGGACGCAGACTACGGAAAGCCTCTTGAATCAACGATTGCAGATACTCTGCAGTGCGTTAAAGCGCCAGGAGTTGATCACATCTACGCGGCCTTTTTCTTGAATCGATTTGTGAATGAGAAGACCCCATGGGTTCACATTGATTTGGCCGCCTCGGAGAAAGAGGGTGGGCTCGCGCATACCGACTCCGTGTTCACAGGATATGGAGCCCGCTTTGCAGCTGAGTTTATTGAGTCGTATTTCAAGGTTTGATGAGACTTA
>JBEIHI010000239.1:0-1609 GCA_040381435.1 Bacteriovoracaceae bacterium
AAGTTCCTCGGTCGAGGGATCGTTGACAAATAACGTGCCACGGTCGGCTCCTGTTGCCTCAGTGACCAAAGCCACCAAAGTTTCCAACTGCTCATCCAACGTCTGGCCATCCGCTACCTTGCGGGCAACTTCGAGCAAAATCTTGGCTTCGGCCAGACTCAATGTGTCGATGGGGCTTTTACTTTTGGCCACGGCACGCCTCCAATTCCCCACGGATTCTCTGGATTGTTTTCTCTAACTCCGCCGTCTCGTCCCGGTGGGTTCTTCGCTTGAGCTGTTCCGCCTCACTATGCCTCGCCTTTTCCATCTCCAACTGATCTCGCAATGCCTGAACGGAGGATTGGAGCTGTCGACTCTCCTCGGCCGATTGAGCAACGACTCTCTGCACCGCTTCTTCCCCTGCGGCTTTGCGTCTCTCCAGCTCATCTCTCATCTCGGCAATGGTTCCCTTAAGATCTCGAACTTCGTTATGAGCCTCGGCAACGGCCAAAGCCACCTCTTGGGCGGTGCCCGCTTTCTGCTTTTCCAAGGCATCCCTCAGGGCTGACACGGTCTCTTTTAAGTTTCGGATCTCATGCTCTCTCTCGATCTCCTCTGAAAGTCTCTCCTCATGCGCCCCTTGAAACGTCACCATAAAACTACCCTAAGTAATGCCCCAGCAAAAACAAGGCCGCGCACCGACTCCCTTTTACCAGATGAATGATTTTTTCTGCGCAACAATCTTACCATTCCTGACAATCGAAATCCGCCAAGAGTGAACCACTCCACCCCGAAGATATTCGTCACCCGTCACCTTGAGGACAGTTTTCTCATAACCATCAAAGTTTTTGTACTCTTGGGTCTTGGTCATCACTCTCTCTCGGGTCATCGCCTGCCTATAATCAAGCCGAACAGTGAAATCACTAGGTTCCCCATCATTCTGCCAGTTGATCACAAAGATATTTCCCTGACGATCCAGCCTGTCCTTAGATAAAATAGCGCCGTGATCCCAATACTTGGGCTCATAAAGCATCATCTGATTATCTGGCGGAGGCGGCGCTTTCCTGCGCGGGTCGGAATCGTTTAGATAAGTATAAATTTTATTTAAACTAACGGACTCATCCTGCTCGACAGGCAGATCGACCTTCATCCCATCCGGAACTTGCACAACATTCGCCGCAGGAGCATCTGCCCCAACGGTTGTCGGTTCCACCTTCGCTGGCCGAAAATCTGGAACACCCGAACTATCCTCAGCTCTAAGCGAAACGCTCAGTAAGCCGAAAATGGCCAGAATCAACAATTTACGCATAAGAACGTATTTAATACCAACCGTCCTTCTAGTCAAGCTACCGCCTCATGGATCAAAAAACTCACCTTGGATGTTCAACTTAATCCCTTACAATCAAACGCTTATGCTCGATCCTGAACGCACGATTGAATTCGAATTTGTTCGAGCCACAGAAAACGCGGCTCTCAACGCAATGCGGTTTATCGGACAAGGAGACAAAAACGCTGCTGATGCGGCCGCATGTGATGCGATTCAAGGTGTCTTTGACCTCGTGGATATTCGCGGCGAGGTAGTCATCGGGGAAGGAATCAAAGATAAAGCCCCCGGAATTTTTCTAGGGGA
>JBEIHI010000240.1:0-1581 GCA_040381435.1 Bacteriovoracaceae bacterium
AGATTAACGTTTCGTCTGCGGGTGAGGCCGGTCAGGTTGGGCGCGGGCTTGTCATTGAATTGCCTCAGGGAGTGGGGATGGGCTTTTTGCAAAATGGGCAACCCTACTTCACGTACCGGGGACAAACCTTTACCGCAGCCGATACTCCAGGTCTCTTTAAACTGGGAGAACAATTGAATATGAACATTCAGCGCTCGGGAGCCGAGAACATCTCTGACTACTTGATCAGTCGATTACGGCCGACTCGTCGAGCGTCTGCGGGTGAGGCTTTGCCCGCTCCTGGATCAGGAGCGACTGATTTGGTTCGCGTGAAGCAAGGAGAAGAATGGAAGGCTGTTTCTGATCCTAATATCTTCTTTAGAGGAGCCAATCCTGAGGTGAGGGTTTTTGAGACGAAGGCTCGGGGGCCCAATGGTCAAGAGACTTCAACAACGATCAAAGTCGAAGAAAGTGTTTCAGCGGAGCTGATTCGCTTGCAGGCAACCCCTGCCGATTCCACTGTGGGTGCAATCAGACAGCGCGTTCAAGGCAAGGATACGGTTGAGACTCCTGCACTCAGGATTCGTTGGCGACAAGTTCCTGAGGCAGAAGGTGCCTCATCTCAAAAGATGCCTTCTGTAGAAGTTCTCTCTCTTTCGGATGGCTCAAGCGTCGTGCGGCTCACCAATCAGAATGTTAAAGGCCAGCCTCAGGAGCTTTGGTTGCCGAGAGGAATGACGGTGGTTGAGGGGGGACCAACGAACCTCGTGCTTTCTGATGCCATGGGCTTTCGATATGAACTGAATTTCAAGACCAACGAATGGCGTACTTTTGGTGAGCGAGCGGAGGCTCTTCGATATTGGGATCGAGACGCGTCCACGGGTCGCAAGGGTAAGCAAGATGTAAAGACTGAGGTTCCCAAGAGATCTCCCACGATTCAGGAGTTTCGTGATCAGATCCAGCAGTCGGCCGGACTCAGTCCTGGTGAGCTCTTGATGACATCTGGGCTGATGCAGCGGCATCGAACGGGTAACTTTTCATCGGCCTTCGAGTCTTTAAAAGCGAAAGTGGCGGAGACCGAGGTTCAATCAGCGCTCCAGACGCTCGCCCCCAAGCAAACGAGCGAAACGGTGAAAGAGATTAATCCTCAAGAAGTTCAGAAGAAGGCCCGAGACCTGCGCGTTGATTCCCGTCTTTCTGAGCTCGAAGTTGAGAAGTTTCTGACTCAGACGGAACGGCAGCACTCCACTCTTCGAATGTTGAGTCCTCGCAACATGTCGGTTGAGGATTTGGTAAAGGGGAGTGATCTCGATCAGCTCCTGCGGTTCACTCGACTAGAGAACACTTCAAACATGGGCAGGGAAGTGCCGGCGAATGTCCGAGAGACTTTGCAAAAGGAGTTTAAGTCTTGGACACGAGATGAGTCCTTCGAAGTCGTAAGATTTCTGTCCGAGCTCTCTCCTTCGGATCTCATGCGAATGTTTAGCAGACCTCAGCTTGAGCTTGCTTTCCGAGCCAGTGAGCGGGGCAGACGGTTGGATGAGCTTTCCCGCACTATCGAAGAGTCGGCCGCTCAATCATTGAAGCGCTCGGCCTTTGAAA
>JBEIHI010000241.1:0-1554 GCA_040381435.1 Bacteriovoracaceae bacterium
ATAGCAGCCTTTGTTCTCGTCACAGAGTTCTTCGAGTCCGGGTTCAAAAACCAAAGTTGATGCGTCCATATCGGATCCCCACTCGGGGATGAGATTTTGAACTCGGTGAAGCGCCCACTCGGACGAACCTGGCTGACTCGCTTGATTGAGATCAAAAATCCACTCTGTTCCTCGCCAGACACCCACAAAGTGTTGATCCTTCAAAAATCCTACTCCAGCCCCAACATTGGGGGACGGTCTCCAGGTTGCTGAGACGCTGGGACCAAGGACCATCTTAAAATTCTCTGCAAAATGGTAGCGTTCAATCAAGTTGGCGAGCCCCTGCTGCTGGTCCTTCTCGACAATGAGCCTGAGTCCGTTGGTGGTCTTGATCATCCAAAAGATCGATTGAATCTTTCCCTCTGCACTGAGGAACAGTGTGAGTCTTCCTTCCTGAGCCGAGAGCGTCTTGAGGCTGCGGCTAAACATTCGATGTCCAAAGTCTGATGCATCCTGTCCTTCGAGCTCGATCAGGGAGTAAGTTTTCATGGGAAGAATCTAGATTTTGGGCTAAAAAATTCAAGTAATGTCCGCTCTAAAGGAGCTATTCTCATCAAAAGTTTAAAGGAGTCGTCCATGGCGAAAGCAAAAAAGGCAAAATCCAAAGTGAAGGCAAAGTCCAAAAAATCGACAAAGAGAAAAGTGGCAAAGAGGGCGGTTAAAAAGACCGCCAAGAAAATCGCGAAGAAGGCGGTCAAGAAAGCTTTGAAAAAAGCGACAAAAAGGAAAGCGCCTGCTCGGCCCGCAGCGAAGAAAACAAGAGCGGCAGCGGCGCGAACGGCAAACACTCAAGCAGCCTCTCTTGAGAGCAGTCGCGTTTTGCTGAATGTTGGGGATATGGCTCCAGACTTCAGTCTTCAAAATCAAAACGGCGAGATGGTGACCTTATCTCAGTACCGAGGTCAGAACGTCGTTCTGTATTTCTATCCCAAAGACGACACTCCAGGATGCACACGAGAGGCCTGCAGTTTTCGAGATAACCTTAGCGCTTTGGAAGCTCATAATGCCGTCGTTTTGGGAGTGAGTTTTGATGATCACGAATCTCATCAAAAGTTTATCTCCAAGTACAATCTCAACTTTCAACTCCTCTGTGATTTGGACAAGGAAACCGCTAAGGCCTTTGGTGTCTATGTTCAAAAAAACATGTACGGCAATATCTCATGGGGCATTGAGCGCTCGACATTTGTGATCGACAAAAACGGCCAGATTTCTCGAGTGTTTCGACGCGTTCAAGTGGATGGTCATACGGACGAGGTTTTGGAAGCGCTTCGAGCAATGGCCGCTTAAAGATCTTTCAAAAAACTCAGTTGTTTTGGGGCCCAACCTCGGTTGGGCCTTTTCTTTGCCTTCTCATTCTCTTTTGTGTAAACCGAGGGTTCTAAGGGTGGAAGGAGAAGGATGTGGATTGGGTGAAGGGCGCGTCTTTAGGGGTCATCTCGGCTCTCGTTCTGAGTTTCAGTTCAATTGTTTGCGCTTCAGTTTCTCCGTGTGAGGATTTTTTGGCCTCACTCGCCG
>JBEIHI010000242.1:0-1430 GCA_040381435.1 Bacteriovoracaceae bacterium
TGTCGTTGATAATGTAGTTTCCATTCTCATCAATGCCCACAAGTTCCGAAACGTGAGTGAGCTTTCTTGAGCCATCTCGAAGCCGGTTCGCTTGAACGATGATTTGAATGGCGGATGCAACTTGAGAGCGAATCGCGATGAGAGGCATTTCGAGACGATTCATCATGATCAGAGTTTCAAGCCGAGCAATGGCTTGCTTGGGATTGTTGGCATGCAAGGTCGACATGGATCCTGCATGACCTGTTGTCATGGCTTGAAGCAAATCGAGAGCCTCGGGGCCTCGAACCTCTCCAATGACAATGCGGTCGGGGCGAAGTCTCAAAGAGCTCTTCACCAGGTCTCGAATGTCGATATGAACATTTTCTTTTTTCAAAGTTTCCATTCGGATTACATGAGGTTGTTGAAGCTGAAGCTCGGAGGCATCCTCAATCACAATCACTCGCTGATCAGGAGGAATGAAGCTCGAGATACAGTTGAGTAAGGTTGTCTTTCCTGAACTGGTGGCACCTGACACAATCAGGTTTTTCTTGAGTTGAACGGCAGCATGAAGAAATCGCGCCATCTCCACGGAAAGCGCATTAGCGCTGATGAGATCCTTGATTTGCAAAGCTTCTTTGCCGAACTTTCGAATCGCCATGTAGATGCCGTCTTTGGCGCAGGGTGGGATCACAATGTGAATTCTACTGCCGTCTGGTAAGCGTGCATCGAGAAGGGGTTCTTCCTCACTGATTCGACGGCCCACAAACTGAGCCACATTTCGAACCGCGGCAAAGAGTTCATCTTCGGAGCCAAAGGCGGTTGGAGCTTTTGAGAGCTTACCCTTTCGCTCAATATAGATGCTGTCATAGGCGTTGATCAGAATCTCAGTGACCGAATCATCATCGAGGTAGTCGAGGATGGGACTGAGGAAGGCACGGGTCGTATCGTTACCAAAGACACCCACAAACTCCTATTATACGTGGTTTCGAGGCGCTGAGGTCTGGCATGGGGATTGCAACTTTAAGGCGTCAAAGGGGTCATCTCTAAAGGGGACATATGGATCTAAGTATTCGAATTTTCAAGACTTCTAGGGGGTGGACCGCATTCTGGGGGCGACTCGTACTTTGCGGACTCATTGTCGCAGCCCAGCACGCCGATTTGAGGGCCACGGAACTCTCTTCCGAAAAGCTCGAAAAACTCAATTTGATACGCATGCAGCAAATTCCTTTGATGGAGCAGTTCCTGCTGAAGTATCCGAATTCGCCAAAGCGTCCCGATACATTGTTTCGATTGGGCGAGGCTTTGTTTGAAACAGCCAAGTATCACGAACTGCGTGGGGACTTGCAGGGATCGCTCAAAAAGCAGGATCAAGCTCTCAAGGTTCTTGAGGAGCTTCGAACTCAGTATCCGCACTTCGCTCGGCTTGATGAAGCTCTCTTTGTTTTGGCCAA
>JBEIHI010000243.1:0-1376 GCA_040381435.1 Bacteriovoracaceae bacterium
ACTAGATATTCCAGTCGACCTCTCGAACGGCAGAAGGGATGTCCGAGAGAGCCTTGAGTTCGGAGGCTCGCAAAAACTTTCGCAAAACGGCAATCTCAGAGACATAAGCCTCAAACCACTCTTTATAAAGATGAAAGATCCCCGCATCGCCGCTCGTTGTGCCCCAGGAATTCTCCACTCGAAACTTCACGACACCTTTTCCTTTGGGACGATCATAACCAGAAATCAACATCGCATGACCTCCGGACTGAAGGCGCAAATGCATGGCCATGGGAAGCCTCAAGGCAGAGAAGGTCTCCGGAGCGGTCCACCCATAAATCCCTGAGCGATCAAAGATTTTGGTGTGCATGATTCCACTCTCGTGATCGACGTCTTTATCCACATCTCCGCCAAACCAAACGGGATGACCCTTATCCAAAGACCGAACAGTGATTTCCATCAAGCGCTGAATGGGGAGGTTGAGAACACGTCGATTTTTAGCAGGGAAAGCGCGATCGCCCACACCAATCGCTGAATCTTTGATCTCGTAGACTTTTCCAAACTCAAAGCGAGGATTGTAATCAATCTCAATATAGTCATCAGCCTTAAACCCAACAATCTCCTCAGCAAATGACTGCGGAGTAAAAACTTTGAGCTGACTGCTGATTTTGGCCACTTTCCATTTCTTGTCCTCATCTGGAAGTTTGGCGCCATACCGAAACTCAAACTTTTCTGGCGGAACACCCAGATAAAGAGTCAGCAACTTCCAAACCGATGTCATCCCACGAGCTTTGATTTGATAGAGTCGTTTGACCTCACGCGCCGGAAAATCGGCCTTCAGATCGAGGCCTCGTTCTCGAAAAACCTCATCAAAGATTTCTTGAGCCACTCGTCCCAAGAGATTCTGAAGTTCTGGCTCAAGCCAAGCTTCAGTATTCTTTGAAGCATCTGTGTCTGGCATCACAGACTGCGGAACAAGTCCGTACTTTTCGATGAGATGAGCGAAATCTCCAAAATAGCCGCCTTCTCCTAACTTGGTGGGCGAAAGAGCCTCGCCATATCGAGGAGCCATGAACTCTTTCGATCGAGCTTCGATCACTTTTTCAAGGTAGGCATTGGCCTGCTCTAGATAACTGAAGAAATGAAGATAGGAGCTGGAGAGCTGAAAGTTTGCGGGCACCAGCTGAGAGCCAATCAAATCTGCTCGAAGCATGCTCAGGCCTGCGAAAATCCAGCACTTGCCGGAATCTTCCTGGTTCGTGATATCTCCACGCCTCACCACGACTGAGTAGTGGTCATTGTGGTTCTTTAAAATATCACCATTTCGAGCCAAGACGGAAAGATCAGTCTGCTGGGCAGCCTCTCGAATTCGACGCTGAGAGGGCTCCACCTTAGCA
>JBEIHI010000244.1:0-1114 GCA_040381435.1 Bacteriovoracaceae bacterium
TGCTACGCCCGCTAAATCTGCCGGGAAACCAGAAAGCCCTCAAAGACCAAATGCCTATGTGACGAACGATGAGTGGAAGCGCTGGAAGCAGCGTTTTGCTAGCGCATCTCCCTTGCTGGTTCTGAACAAAACCTGGCCGAAGGCAGTGACGATCACGGATGAAAACAATCTTCAAATCCTGCAGCGAAAGTCAAAAATCAAGTTTGCCGAGCCCCTCAAGGATCGAGATAGGATTGTAGAGTCAATCGATGTGACCGAATTCGCTGATGCTGTTCGCTTTGAGGTTTACGACCAGATTGATCTCCGACTGAAACAAACTCCAGCCGATCAAGCATTGAAAGAAGAAGAGCGATTTAAACGAATGCTCGAATTCATGTCCGAGATGATTGGCAAACGAGCCCCCGATGAACTCATTATTCAGTTTGTAGGCGCAATACATGCCATCGACCTTTTCTTTGATTTCTTTTTGAAGGATTCCGACAAAAAGAAGTTGCTGCCGTTCCTTACCCGTCGAGATGAAGTCGTTTTCACGACTGCCCCCTACAAAATGGAAACTTCCTTTGAAACACCGGAGCGTCACCAGCTCATGGAAGTGGCCGATGGGATACCTTCCAAAGTCACAACCTTCGGAGATGGCTCTTACGCTTTCGCCACAATATTTTTGTCCCGACTTTACTACTATCAGAACCTTTTGCGCGGGCGATTGAAGCTGGAAAACCTGAAGCACGATGAGGCATTCTTGGGAACTATCGTAATTATGGATATTCATCGACTCAATCAGGCGGAGCACATTGAGTCCCTACCCTCTGCGCAGGCTTTAAGAGCTGCAGGCATCAATCGAGTGAAACTCGGCAATGAAGGTTGGAAGTTCGGAACGAGTTATTCTCTAGAGCAGCTGAGACGATCCGCGCTCACACCCGCCCAAGGCCGTCTGGCTGATCACGAAGTAGCCTTGCTTAAAGAAAAGAGTCCGCAGTGGCATGAAAAATACCTGAACGGAATCGTTGTTGATCGAGCGGCTTATGCGACCTATCTAAAACTCAAGTCCTGGGCTGACGCTGGCATTAGCGTATCGATCACAGGTCTTGAGGAATTCGAAAATATCGGCAAATAA
>JBEIHI010000245.1:0-1104 GCA_040381435.1 Bacteriovoracaceae bacterium
GAAATCCGCCACCGCTTTGGACTGTTCAATCAAACGATAGACCGTTCGCTCGGCCGAAAGCAGAGGATTGTGAACGGCGTAAGAATATCCTACGTCTATCTTCAAAATCTTTTTCGTGTAGGGGAATGTAATCTGAAGCACGCGTGCATTGAGAGCGTGAACAAATCTTTCGATCATGTGTTGGAGATTGTCCAACTTCAGGAAGCTCGAATACTCAGGTCGTTGACCTGAGAGAAACAGTAGAAAAACTTCATCTTGGAGGTGCCGAATGGTGAGAAGGTCCTCAGAGCGGATCAGGTGGCCCTTGAGATCTTGGATCGCCTGCACGATGTCACTCAAGATTTTTGAATAGATCTGATGGCCATAGTCGTACTCAATTTTTCCAAGCTCAGATGCATCGATGAAGATGAGGCCTAAAGCCTTTTGAGAGGAGAGCATTGAGCCCAATTGAGGCATGTGATGAGCAAATGTGTGTAGCCCTGTCGTAGAGTCAAAATGAACCGACTCTTTTGAATCCTTTTCGGATTTAACTGAAATTTTTGGCAGTTCTTTTTTCAATCAACACAATACGCATCGACACTCGAACATACTCTAAACATCTCATCGCGGAGATGATCGAGTTCCTCAACAGCCGACGGCGCACCCCTCCCACGTCTTTGACCTCTCCATCATATCATGCGAGAGGCCAAACTCCCTTACCTCTGAGTTTATGGAGTTGAAAAGGGTGGGTCAAACACGTTAGTCTTAAGAGGTGAGATTTTCTGAGATAGAAAATCTTTGAAGAAATTCATGTATTTGGGGGGATTTCTGGGGATTCATTTCAAAAAGCTGGTATTGGGGTTTTGGTTGTTGCTCTGCAAACTTTTACAGCGCAAGGCGCCAATGAAAATGATGCAGAGTCACCAGCTTCGCCGAAATACTCTCTATCTGATCTGTTAAAGCGCGCAGAAGAGAATGCTCTGCTTGGGCGAGAGGTTGGAGCTTTCAAGAGAATGGCTCAGCTTAAGATTCAGGAAGTGGAGCGAGCTCGATGGCTAACCTCCTTTGAGTCCCGATTGGTGGGTGGAGTGGTCCCTGATGCTTCGCTTGATGACCCCAACAACA
>JBEIHI010000246.1:0-1099 GCA_040381435.1 Bacteriovoracaceae bacterium
AGTGAGTTCTTCACAAGCCTTCTCCCTCCGGACAATGTGGAAAATCTCTTTGGTTTGAATTTGCGCTTTTCGAGCCGTGAGCTGGGAAGCCCAACACCAGTGAATGTGGGTAAGCGTCAAGTATCACCAGTTTATGAAGCCGTTTCCTTCTTGCGCTCGGTCTTAAGCGATCCATCGCTTGATATGCAGATCGTTGGAAGTACGGATAATACCGGCAGTGAAGTTATACGCCCTATCAACACAAACAACGCAAATCTTCCAGCTCGAATCAGCTCTCCCTAAAACGGTTGAGAGGGAGACGAGAGATCATTTTTTGAACCTCTCTCAAGGCCTCAACCCAGTTTGGTTGGGGCCTTTTTTTAACCTCTCTTTTGGCCCTTGGATTGCTCTTTAGACTTCTCTGGGAAAGACCGGGGTCAAAATGCTACTGTCAGAAACGACCACTGAAATTCGAAGACATCGAGATCTAGTGGCCTTTAGAAAGGCCTCTGGACGCCCTTATTCTTTTCATGCAAAGAGCCTTCAAGTCGCTGAAATTTCAGATGAATTGTGGAACGCAATGCCTCAAGGCGAGTTCCAGTCAGCACAGGTTTTTGAAATCCCAGAGTCCCGAAATGACGAAATCTCAGATTTAATTCGAAGTTTTGAAGGGGAATCACAAGCCGCCAAACTTTCGATCACGTCCCGTAATAAGTTCAATTTGACACTGAATGTGACCCAGCTCTGCAATCTCCACTGTCATTACTGCGCAGCAGGTGGAGATGGAACCTATGGCGACCCAGTTCGCCAGATTTCAGTGGAAAAGACTCTGCCACAAATCAAGCTTCTGATGGAGAGACTTCAAGCTGGTGGCGAATTTAACATCACCTTCCTGGGTGGAGAGCCTCTGCTTTATCCTCAAGCAATCCGAGCTATTGGTGAATACACTCAAGGCCTCGCGAGCTCTCTTAGCATCAAAACTCATTTTCAGATCATCACAAACGGAACCCTTATCACAGACGCAGTTCTTGGTCAGATTTCTGTTTTGAAGCCGACGATCACTTTTAGTTTGGATGGCCCACCTGAAATCAACGACTCCAGACGGCCACAAAAAGATGGA
>JBEIHI010000247.1:0-1090 GCA_040381435.1 Bacteriovoracaceae bacterium
CAAGCGCTTCTCAGAACTCACGAGAGAATTATTTACATTCCAGGACCGCAAAATGTCAGAGCCACCCCGCCCTCTCCGTTTTTTAGAAGGGGGTGTTTTGTGCCAAGTCTGGGGGAATGCTCCAAAACCAGTCTGAAGTCTTGATAAATCTCGAATTGAGATACCCACATCTTTGCAGGATTTTGTTCATGTAAGAGCCTTCATTGGTGTACCCATAGCCTGATCTTCTCATCACTTTTATTTTATTATTGAGACCTTCAGATTTGGCCGTTGTAAGGCCCGACTCAATGTAGGCTTCAATGTACATTCGATTCTTCTTAATCAGCCTGGCGAGTTTTTTAAAGGGTGCGATTGCGGACTCTCTCACGAGTCGATACCAAAGTGTCAGAGACTTTCGAAATTCAACCACGGAAGTTTTATCCAAAACACTGTGAAAGTGCTCAACTAAGATCATTCCATTAAGAATATTTTTGTTTACCTGCTTGAGCTGCTCGAGCATTTTCAATTCTGATTTATTCAGCTTCTTTTCTCGCTCAACGAGAACGAATCTACGATGGGGAGCAAGCATTCCGAGTTGAAATTGATCCTGATTCTTCTCAGCCAAGCGAAATTCAGATTTTCTCAAGTCGTCAAAAGCATCATTCACCTTCTGTGCTAAATGAAAGCGGTCTATACAGACTTGGGCGTTCGGACAAAGCTTTTGAATTGTGACGATGAAAGGATCATGCATATCGACGGAGAAGTACTGGATGAGGGCTCTCTGTGCGGGGGTTAAAGATTCCAAACACTTCAAGAGCGAGTGCTGATCTCGGCCTGGAGCATTGGCTAAGACTTTTGATTCTGAATAACAAACCAGATTCGTTACGAACTTAATCTCGGGCCGAGTGGAGCTATCTTCTTTAGGCATCGTTCGAAAGTGAACCTCATCCGCACTCATTTTCACAAAACTGATCCCTTCTGGGATTTCCATCAGAGGCTTCATCATTTTCATTCTAACTTGATCTAAATCCCACATCGTCTTCGAGTTGAGCTGAAAAAATCTGGCTACAGCAGCGCAGGGAAGCTCCTCCATCCAGCGACCCGCAAGCTC